>JBAYWJ010000020.1:0-21131 GCA_041674125.1 Kiritimatiellia bacterium | reverse complement strand
TGCAGGACATTTTGCTCATGAAGCGGCACAACATAAACACCGTGCGGACTTCGCACTACCCCGACGACCCGCGCTGGTATGACCTGTGCGACGAATATGGAATTTACCTGCTGGACGAGGCTGACCTCGAAACGCACGGCTTCGGTTATGTCGCGCCCGATATCCCGGCGCGACTTCCGCTCTGGCGCCGGGCCTTTCTGGACCGCGCCGCGCGCATGGTCTCGCGCGACCGCAACCATCCCTCGGTCATCATCTGGTCACTGGGGAACGAGTCGGGCTACGGCCCCAACCACGACGCCATGGCCGACTGGATCCGTAAAAACGATCCCGCGCGCCCGATCCATTACGAGCAGGCGCACACCGCCCGGAACGCCCGCATTGACGTTGTCAGCCTCATGTATCCCTCCATCGCCAGGTTTATCAGGGAAGGCAGGCGCGCCGGCGATAAGAGGCCGTTTTTCATGTGCGAATACGCCCACGCCATGGGCAACGGGCCTGGCAGTTTCAAGGAATACTGGGACGCCATCTGGAAATATCCGCGCCTGGTTGGCGGCTGCGTGTGGGAATGGGCCGATCACGGCATACGCCGGCGCGCGCCCGGCGGCCGCGAGTGGTTCGCCTACGGCGGCGACTTCGGCGACCAGCCCAACGACGGCAATTTCTGCATAGACGGCATGGTGTTCCCGGACCGCCGCCCGCATCCCTGCCTCCTTGAATATAAAAAAGTCATCCAGCCGGTCGCGGTGCAGCCGCTCGACCCCAAACGGGGCAGGTTTAAAATCATCAACCGCCACGATTTCCTTTCGCTTAAGAATCTTGCCGGATTTTGGGAGATTTACCGGGAAGGCCGCCTCGTCCGGAAAGGTAAATTGGTCATGCCCGGTCTTATGCCCGGCCGGAGCGCCGCCGTGTCGTTGCCCGGCTTCGCCGCCGCGGCGCAAGGCGCGGGCGAGCGGTGGATTAATTTCAGCTTCCGCCTCGCTCGCGGCGCACAATGGGCCCCGGCCGGCCACGAGGTGGCTGCGGAACAGGTTGTTATTCCGGCCGGCCGCGGCGTCGCGGCGTTGGCCGCTCTGGTCAAAAAAGCTCCCTTGGCGCTTGAAGAAACTCCACGCCTTTTTGTGCTTAAGGGCAAAAAATCTGAAATTGAATTCGACCGCCACCACGGAGCCATCAGATCCTGGACCTGGAATGGGCTTAACCTGCTGGAAACCGGGCCGCGCCTCCAGTTCTGGCGCGCCCCGCTCGACAACGACCGGCCCTTTGTGGAGGACTGGCGCAAGTTAGGCCTGGACCGGCTGCAGGAGAGGATTGAGCGGGTGAAGGTTTCAAAGGTGGACAAATTGGAGGTGCAAGTTGAAGTTTCGAGCATCATGGGGGCGTTCGGCTTCATGATGCGCCCGCTTTTCAAGGTGGATTGCATATATCGCATGAACGGGACGGGTGAAATTATTCTCCGGGCAATAATGAAGCCATTGTGCAGGGATCTGCCGCCGCTGCCGCGGTTCGGCTTCAGGCTTTCCATGCCGCGTGAATTCAGCCGGGTGAAATGGTACGGCCGCGGGCCGCACGAGAATTACATCGACCGGCGCGAGAGCGCCTTCCTGGGAGTGTATGAGGGCTCGGTGGCCGGGCAGCATGTGCCCTACATAAAGCCCCAGGAAAACGGCGGCAAGACCGGCGTGCGCTGGATCGCGGTCATGAACTCTGCCGGCAAAGGCCTACTGGCCGCGGCGGCGCCTGAGATGGAAGCGAGCGCGCACGATTACACCGCGCATGATTTAACCCTGGCCCGGCACGACCACGAATTGAAGCGGCGCGCCGAAACCATCCTGAACCTCGATTACCGCCAGAACGGTTTGGGCAGCGCCAGCTGCGGACCCAAGCCCCTGCCGCAATACATCTTCAACCCGGGGCCGGTTGATTTCACCGTGCGGCTCTGTCCCATCTCCGCGGCCAAGGATGACCCGATGCGGATCTGGCGCGCTGCACAAGATATTGTCCAATAACCACGGAAGATCACAGAGACACGAAGCATGATCCGTATCGCTCTCTTCCACCTCCTCGCAAGAGTGTTACGCGCATTTTGAACAGGGCGCAACGCCCTGCCACAAATGCGCGTAACGATTGTCTTGGAGAGAACACATCAGGAGAGGCTTTTCTCCGTGCCTCCTCCATCTCCGTGGTTAATCTGTTCTTGTATGCGCATCTGAGCAAGGATGCGTTGGACCGCTTTTTTCGGGTCATCGTCGGCGGTGACGGCGGTCACCACGGCGATTGTTTTTGCCCCGGCCCTGACCAGGTCCGGGATGTGTTCCTCCTTGATCCCCCCCATGACCGTGAAGGGGATTTTTATCCTTGAAGCAATTTGTTTCATTTTCCGGATACCGAGATATTTTTTATCCCATTTTTTTGTTTTGGTCGGGAAAAGCGGTCCTATATTCACATAGGATGCTCCGGCTTTCTGGGCCGCCAGGGCTTCCGGGAGCGAATGGGAGGAAGCGCCGATGATCATGTCCGGCGCGGCTTTCCTGGCCAAATCCACGGGCAGATCCTCCTGCCCGAGGTGGACGCCGTCGGTCCCGACGGCGAGAGCCAGGTCGAGGCGGTCGTTCATGATCATGAGCGCCCCGGCCCGGCGGGTCATGCGGCGGATTTTCAAAGCGAGCCGGCTGAGCTGCGGGAGTGGCATTTCCTTTTCGCGCAGCTGGACCAGGCGCACGCCGCCGGCCAGGGCCATTCGGACTATCTCCTCCGTGGCGCGCCCGCGCGAAAGCGCCTGGGATGTCACGAGGTAAAGCCCCGCGCGCCGGAATATTTCCATGCGCTTGCTGTGAAGTGGATTCCTGTTCATCTTGGATATCATTGTATTACAGGGAATTTGCGAATCAATCCAAAATTTGCCGTGCGTTAACGACGAGATAATGGCCGCTCTTTTGGGTTGAAATAGGGTAACACTTTCAAATGAAGATTTGTCGAAAATCTTGGAGGTGTAATCAGGGATGAGGTGTCGTATCTCAACGAACGGTTCCGCTGAAATAGTCCTGGCGATATTGGGGCGATATTGGGGTCGTATCTCGACAAACGACAAATAAAGATTGACGTATTAACGTGGGCTTGATACAAGCGGGGCATGGCAAGGTCGCTGAGAATAAATATAGCCGGGGGATGGTATCACATAACAAATCGCGGGACCGAGCGGCGCGCGATATACGGGGACGAGCGTGATTACCGTCATTTTCTCGAGTTATTGGGCGAGATGCGTGAGCGGTATGCCGTTCAGATACATGCCTACGTGCTGATGCCGAATCACTATCACCTGTTAATCCGGACGCCGGAAGCAAACGCGAGCCGAGCAATCCAATGGCTGAATGTGTCGTATGGTGTCTGGTACAACCGGCGGCACAAGAGGGTTGGGCCGATATTCCAGGGACGATTTAAGAGCGTGTTGATAGAAAGCCGCGGGGCCTGGGTGTTGGAGGCGTGTTATTATCTTCATTTGAACCCGGTGCGGGTCAAGGCGTTAGGATTGGACAAGCGCGGGCGGATGGTGGAAGGGCGGGGGCGCCAGGCGGCAGGGGCCGATCAGTTGCGGCTCAGGATCAAAGCATTGAGAGCATACCGGTGGAGTTCCTACAGGGCATATGCCGGTTACGAAAGGAAGGCAAAGTGGCTGGAGACAGCGGAAATACTAAAACGCTGCGGCGGGCAGGAGCAACTGCGCAGGAGGATTGAAGATTACGTCAAGCAGGGGGTAGAGGAGTCAACCCTGGCAATCATCAAGGCCCGCGTGGTGCTTGGCAGCGAGGCTTTTCTTGAAGCAATGCGGAAGCGGGTGAAGTCGTTGAGCAAGGAGCAGCCGGACCGGAAGGTAATGGAGCGGTTTCTGGCAATTCCAAGGATCATTGAAGCGGTAGAGGGGATCTGCGGAAGAAAGTGGAATGATTTTCGAGATGTAAAAGGAGATTGGGGCCGGGACATGGTATTGTATGTTGCCCGATACCGAAGCGGTAAGACGCTGAAAGAGATAGGAGAAGCGGTCGGAAACATGAATTACAAGGCGGTAGGCAAGGCCGTGGAAAGATTTCAACACAGGCTGAAGTCAGACACCCTCCTCGCGGCGCAAACGAGCCGGTGCTTGCATGATTTGTCGTTTGTCGAGATACGACCCCAATAGTTCGTACCGTTCAGCAGGAAGAATTAATGAAAAAGAAATGGCAAAATGTACTGTTGTTAATCACTGCCGTTATCGCCGCCGGTATCTCCATCCCTCTGTACTTCGTCGCCATGATCGGAGTCGGAATGAGCCCGGGTAACCCGCATGTTCAAGTTTATGAAGCTTGCCTGCTATTGGCACCTCCGATTGTCTGCGTTGCATCATCGGTCTTGTTTCTTCGTGCTCAATGGCCATCAATAATGTGGCGCTGGCTCTTGACGGCTCCGCTGTTGGTGTTGTCCGGCGCAGAAAGCATTTGGATATTGATTATTATTTCGAAAGGATGAGAGCTGCCGGACCATTTTTTGCAGGGTAGCGGCGCAAGAGCACTGTCTCATGGATATTTAACTTTGTGTAAGCCCGTAAATGAAAAGACAAAATATCATCAAAGGCGGGCGGCAATCACATTCCGGCTGCAACGTGTTTCCGTTTATGGTATGTATGCAAGTCAAAGGAGGTATGTGTGAAATATTTGATAATATTTGTCATGACCGCTTGCCTGGTAAGCGCGGCGGTGTTCGCCGGTGAGGCACAGCAGGCCGGAGCGGCCGTCCAAACTTCAAAGCCGGCCTTGTCCAAGGATGAAATCAGCGTGACGGGAAAGCTCTCCAAAGACGACAAGGGCAATTATATTCTGACCGAGGCCGACGGGACCGAGGTCAAGCTCAAGGTCATGAAAGGCGAAAGTAACCACAATATTACCGCCAGCGACCTGGACGGCCGGATCGCCAACAGCGAAAAACTGGGCAAGAACGTCGTCATCACCGGTAAGGGCAGGGCTATCACTATGCCGGGCGGAAAAAAAACTAAAATAATCACCAAGATAACCGGCGTGACTTACGAGGAAATCAAGGCCGAAGTTCCGAAAAAAAAATAAACCGGTTTCCGCCCTTTAAAATAAATCGCAGGCACAGCACGAGTAAATACCGTGGTTAAGCAGTCCTTGTGGCCGCCGGAAGAAGAAGCCCTGCCCGCGCAGGGAATCTGTTCCCACCGCGGGGCGAACAGGATTTGCCCCGAAAACACCCTCGCCGCCTTCCGGCGGGCGGTTGAGCTTGGCGCCCACCAGGTGGAAATGGATGTCCGCTTTGCCGGCGACGGGGAGCTGGTCGTAATCCATGACCCGGACGTCGACCGCACCACCGGAGGGAGCGGGGAGGTGAGCCGGATGCCGCTTAGCCGCATCAAGCAGCTCGACGCCGGTTCCCGGTTAGGGCCGCAATTTGCGGGCGAAAGGATTCCCACTCTCCGGGAAGCGCTTGACATCATGCCGCGCAACGTCTGGCTTAACCTGCAGGTGAAGGGCGGGTACGAGCTCGGAGGCGCCGTCGCCCGGGAGGTAGCCGCGCGCGGGATGGAGCGGCAGGCTTTCCTGGCCGCCGTGCGCGAGGCCGCAAACGGTGCGCGCTCGGTTTGCGGGGAAATCCTGATCTGCAACCTGGAACGGCAGGGCGGCGACCTGGAAAAATATGTCAGCGACACCATCGCGCACGGCGACGCCTTCATCCAGCTCCACCACCTTCACGGCCTGCCCGGCCCGGAGCAGGTGCGGCGCCTGAAGGAAGCCGGCGTCAGGATAAACTATTTCAGGACGAACGCCCCGGCGGAGCTCGAGGCACTTTTCACGCGCGGGGTGGATTTTCCGCTGGTGGACGACCTTGAGCCGATGATGGCGCAAGCCCGGCGGCTCGGCATCGCGCCCCTGGCTCCGGTGTATGAAAACGGCGGCGCCGCGCCGGCAATTCCTTGACTTGCAGAGGATTTAGCGATAATGGTTCCGGAAAGGATGCGCAAGGCGGCGCAGGCGAAACCAAGCCGGTTACGGCCGGCGGGAGGAATTCCATGAATGAAATACTGATCGGCAAGGGCGAGCGCCCGGTGCACTTGCTCGCGCGGTTCGGCAACCGCCACGGTCTGGTTGCGGGCGCAACCGGCACCGGCAAAACAGTTTCGCTCATGGTGCTGGCCGAAGGCTTTTCGCGCCTGGGCGTGCCGGTGTTCATGGCGGATGTCAAGGGCGATGTTTCCGGCCTGGCGATGGCCGGCGCCGGAGGCGACAAGGTCAACACGCGCGCCGCCCGGACCGGCGCCGCGAACTATGCGCCCGAGGCCAGCCCTGTCATATTCTGGGATGTGTCCGGCGCCTCCGGCCACCGGGTGCGCGCCACAATCAGCGAAATCGGTCCGGCTTTGCTGGGGCGGATCCTGGAACTCAACGACACCCAGGCCGGGGTGCTGGAAATCGTCTTCAAGATGGCCGACGACCAGGGCCTGCTGCTGCTGGACCTTCCCGACCTGCGCGCCCTGCTCGGCCTGGCGGCGGAGAATAGCCGGCAGATTTCCAAACAATACGGCCTGGTCAGCCCTCAGTCCGTGGCCGCCATCCAGCGGGGCATTTTGACGCTCGAGAGGGAAGGCGGGGAGATGCTGTTCGGCGAGCCGGCCCTCGAGCTGGGCGACCTGTTGCGCACCGACCTCGGCGGCCGCGGCGTCATCAGCATCCTTGCCGCCGACAAGCTCATCCTGAAGCCGCGCCTTTACTCCAGCCTGCTGCTCTGGCTCATATCGGAGCTCTATGAAAATCTGCCCGAGGTGGGCGACCTGGAAAAGCCCCGCCTGGCATTCTTTTTCGACGAGGCCCACCTGCTTTTCGACGACTCTCCCCCCGCGCTGCTCCAGCGGGTCGAGCAGGTGGTGCGCCTGATCCGCTCCAAGGGGGTCGGCGTGTATTTCTGCTCGCAGTATCCCGACGACATTCCCGGCGAAATTCTCGGCCAGCTCGGCAACCGCGTCCAGCACGCGCTCAGGGCTTACACGCCGCGCGACCAGAAGGCGGTCCGGGCCGCCGCGGAAACTTTCGCCGCCAACCCCGGTCTTGACGTGGCCGGGGTCATATCGCAGCTCGGGGTGGGCGAGGCGCTCGTTTCCACGCTCCAGGAGAACGGCGTTCCCATGCCGGTGGAGCGCGCGCTAATCTGCCCGCCGCGCTGCCGCATGGGCGCGGTCACGCCGGAGGAGCGCGCCGCCGTGCGCTCGCGCAGCCCGGTCGGGGCCAAGTATGATCTTTCGGTCAACCGCGAATCGGCCCACGAGATCCTCAGCCGCCGGGCCCAGGCGCGTGAGCCGGAAGCCCCCGCGGCGCCGCAGCCCGGGGCGCCCGGGCCCGGGGCCGGCAAACAATCCGGGGGCGGCAGTGTCTTGGGCGACCTCATCTGGGGCAGCCGGCGCCGGCAGGGCATGCTGGAAGCCATGGCCAAGCAGGCGGCGCGGACGGTTGGCAGCCAGCTCGGGCGGCAGATCCTGCGCGGCGTTCTGGGCGGCATCATGGGCCGGCGCTAGGGCGCGGCGCGTGGCCTGGCGCAGTCAATCTTTTCCTTTCTTGGTAAGCCATGGGAGTTGAGTTTCATTGCCACACTGTTTTTTCAATCGACGGCTACGGTACGCCGGAGGAGCTGGTCGAGGCCGCCGCCGCCCGGGGCGTGAGCGCGCTTTCGATAACCGAGCACAACCACCTTGGCAGCGCGGCCCGCGCCGCGGCGCGGGCGGCACAGCTCGGGATAAGATATTTTCCAGGCGTTGAGCTGGACGCGTTTTACGGCGATAACAGCTACCATTTCCTGGGCCTTGGCATTGACCCGGGCCATGCCGGCCTCCGGGACCTGGCCGGAAGAAACCACGGCTGTTACGCTTTGCGCTTTGAGGCCTTGTACGCGCAGCTGCTGGCGCTCGGCTTTCCCTGGCGGCGGCATGAGCTCGTTGACCACCTGAAGGCGCGCTATCCCGGTCACCCGGCGCCGGTGCTGAACACTTACCTGCTGGGCCATTTCATCGATCAAAAGGGCGCGCCGGCCGGTTATGCCCGCATGCGCGAAGAGGCCCTTAAAAGAATGGCGGCCGGGGACGAAGCCGCCGGGCCGGGCGCGCCCGGGCGGTTCTGCCGTTTCGAAGAAGCCCGTGACGCCGTCCACGCCGCCGGCGGCCTTGTGCTGCTGGCGCATGTCGGGAAGCACCTTCCCGAACGGCACGAGGAGCAGGCCGCCCTGATAAGCGAAATGGCGGGCGCCGGGATGGACGGCTTTGAGCTTTACCACCCGTCCAACACCGGCGGCTGCCGGCTCGATCAGCTGGCGGAATTGGGCCGGAAACTCGGCTGCGTGATCAGCGGCGGCTCCGACTGCCATCGCGCGCCCGGGGCGCCCCCGAAGGAGATCGGCCGGAGCGGCGCGCCGGACGAACTGGCCGCGGGCCTGGCGGCGGCCCTGGAAGCGCGCCCGGCTTCCGGGCCGGGCTGAAAGAAATATCCCAGTTCTTGAACACGGCCTGGAGCCCCTTACCCCGCAGGGCCCCTTGAAACGCTTCGAGGCTGCGAGTGTCGGCCACGTCAAACTGCCCCGTTTCGGCCTGCTGCCTCCGACGGTAGCCCCCCACGGTCGTCCGGCTGGCGATGCTCATTTTGGTGATGCCGATCCCTGCCACGCCGTCGCGGAATTTGGGGCTTTCGCGGGTCGAAAGCACCAGGTGCACTTCTGGCAAACAGATGCGCAGGGCGAAAATCATCTTGGCCATAAACAGGTCTTCAACCGGATTTGAAGGCGCGAATCCGCCGGCCTGGGGCCGGATGCGCGGGAATGAAATCGAAAAGCCGGCCTGCCAGTATTCGCGGCGCAGGCGCTCAACATGCCGGAAAAGGGCGATTGCCTCCGTAACCGGGTCGGCCAGGCCGAGCAGGGCGCCCAGGCCGGCGAAGCGCATCCCGGCCTCAAGCGCCCGGGCCGGTGTCTCGAGCCGGTGCATGAAGTCCCTCTTGGGCCCCCAGCGGTGCACCTTGGCGTAAACGGCCGGGTCGTAGGTTTCCTGGTAAATGGTGATCCCCGCGCACCCGGCCCCGGCCAGGCCCTTGTATTCCGCGACGCTCATGGGGAAAGTTTCAACTGTAACCATCTGGAATTTTTCTGCCGCCATGGCCACCGCCTGCCGGACGTAGTTGTAATCGGCCTGGGGCGTCCTCTCGCCGGTCAGGAGCAAAATCTCCTCGAATCCCATCCGGCGCAGGGCTTCCATCTCGGAGGCCATCATTTCGGGATCGAGCCGCCGGCGGGGATATTTCCGGTCGGCGGCGTAGCCGCAGTAGGCGCAGCCGCTGGAGCAGTAGTTGGAGAGGTAAAGCGGGATGTAGAGCGAGATGGTGCGGCCGAAATGGCGCCGCGTAATGTCCAGCGCGCGCCGGGCGATCCGCTCGATGTGCCGGTCGGCGGCCGGCGAGAGCAGCGCTGCCAGGCCTGCGAGCCCGGGCGCTTCGGAGCCGAGGGCGGCCAGCACGTCCCTTTCCGACGCGCCGCGGCTTTTTGCGGCCAAGGGAATCGGGTCAAGCCAGTCTGGCAACTTGTTTTTCATGGCAATTCCGGCGCGCCGGGAGGCGGCTGTTCAACGGGAGCAGTCCGGCGCCTGGGGCTTCGGGGGCGCGTCAGGTTTGCTGGATATTGTGTCTCCAGGCGATCTGTTTTACGCCATCCAGGGCGCTCAGCCGGCGGATAATCTCGGTGTTAATGCGCTTTCCGCGCAGCTTGAGGTGGAAGACCAGCTTGACCTGGTCGTTCCCGGGCATGAACTCGCACTCGATATCGCTGACCTTCACCGCGAACTCGTCCAGGGCCGCCCGGCATGAATCCTCTATGATTTCCATGTTTTTCCCGGCGGCCGTGACCAGGAGGTCGCGGTAGTGAAAGGTGGGGATGAACTTTTCAAAGTAGGCCAGGCCCACCAGCGTGACCTGCTCGAGCACCGTGGTCGTCACGGCCATGGTTGTGAAGCCCAGCCCGATGATTACCCCGAGTCCCGCCGTGAACCAGATTGAGGCGGCGGTGGTCAGGCCCCGGACGTGGTCGCGGAAGCGCATGATCACGCCGCCGCCCAGGAAGCCGATGCCGGTGATGACTCCAGCCGCGATCCGGGCCGGGTCGCTGCGGATTGAGCTGGCCGAAGCAACCTCGGCGCCGATCAGTCCGAAGCTGGCCAGGGTGATCAGGGCCGCGCCCAGGCATACGAGGATGTGGGTGCGGAGCCCGGCTGCGCGGCCGTGGTACTGGCGCTCGAAGCCCACCACGCCCCCTAGCAGGATTGCCAGGAGAATGCGCGGCAGCCACGTTTCAACTGTAAGCCATGTTTCCATGCTATGCCCGGGGAGGCAGTTACTGTTGCCTGTTGGCGGTGTAGTGGCCCATCTTCTTGTTCCAGAACCAGAGAAAGAGGAAGATGGATCCTATGGCCAGGGCGATGATGACCCAGAACGAAACCGGGTGGCCCTGCCCGATGGGCAGGGCGACGTTCATGGAGAAAATGCTGACCACCAGGGTGGGCACCATGATGCCGATGGTGATGATGTTGAGGGTCTTCATCAGCATGTTCAGGTTGTTGCCCACGATCGAGGCGCGCGCGTCCATCATGCTCGCCAGGATGTTGGAATAAATTTCGGCCTGCTTGATGCACTGGAAGTTTTCGATGATGACGTCGTCGAGCAGGTCGGCGTTGTCCTTGGTCATGCCCAGCTTGGCGGCGTTGTTCTTGATCTTCTCGATGAGCATGGCGTTGGAGTTGATGGCGCTCAGGTAATACACCAGGCTTTTTTCGAGGGTGAAGAGGTTGAGCAGGTACTTGTTCTCCATCGAGGTGTTGATTTTCTGCTCGAGTGAGTCGGTGATCATGTTGATGACCTTCAAATGCTCCATGAAGTGCGTGATGGTGCGCCCGATCAGGCGCAGGGTAACGTCCAGGAGCGAGGTAACCCGGGAGAAGAGCTTGCCGCTGAACACCTGGATATCGTCGGTCATGACCACGATCAGGTGGTCCTTGAAGAGGAAAACCCCGAAGGAGGCCACCTTGAACAGGAAATGGTCCTTCGAGGAGTAGTTCTTGGGGCGCTTGAAGATCATCGCAGTGTGGTTGGGCTCGAATTCAATCCGCGATATTTCGTCTGGATCCAGGGCCGAATTGAGGGTGTGCTCGTCGATGCTGAAGGCCATCAGCAGGTGCTTCTTTTCCTCTTCGTCCGGGTTGATGTAGACGTGAATGCAGGCGGCGGCGGCGTCGGATTCAGCCACCTTGCCCTCGGAAATCTGGTATTGCTTGATCATTTGTCGGCGCCGCGCCGGGCGCATTCTGCCTTGGCGCAACTGATCAGCTAATATATCCCCCTCCCGGGCCGATTCAAGCAAATTCTCTCCGGCCCTTGGGCAAAGGGGCAAGGGCAAGGGGCAGGGACATCATTACCCCTTGCGGCAATGGTGAAGGCAGCTAGCAAGAAAAGAATAAAGAAACCTCGAGCCACCTCCGGAGGAGGTTCGAGACTCATGCTCCGCCCCGCAGCTGCTCAGGCGGGGCCGGGCCGCTGCGCAATTTAAAGGGCAGGTTGTTTTTTATTCAAACGCGATCGTGAGCGGAACCGGCGCGTAGCCGCCGGTTGAAAACATCACTATCCATCCGTTCCCTGCCGAGCTTTTGACGGTCGGGTCCGCGAGGCCGTCGCCGTCGTAGTCGCCCGGGCAGGGCAGGTAGCCGGTGCCGCCGAGCGCCTGCGCCATGGATACGGACGCGTATCCGGCGCTGGAAAGCATGACGGTCCATATGCCGGTGGTTTCGCCGCATATCGCCGGATCGGCCTTGGCGTCGCCGTCATAGTCGGCCGGGCATGCCGAATACCCGGTCCCTCCGAGCGGATAGGTCATTGCGATGGCAACATAGCCGGCGCTGGAAAGCATGATTACCCAGTAGCCGGAGGCGGTGTTGTATACCGCGGGATCAGCAATCCGGTCGCCATCAAAATCGCCGGGCGCAGCCGAGAAGCTCGAGCCGCCGAGCAGGGCCGGTTTTTCGAGCAGCATGTAATTGGCCGACGAAAGCAGCAGGTTCCAGTCGCCTTGGGCGCCCTGGTAGACGGCGGGATCGGCGATGCGGTCGCCGTCGAAGTCGGCGCTGGCCGCGGCATAGCCGCTTCCGCCGAGGCCGCCGAAGTTTGTCGAGGTCAGCGCGTAATTCGAGGCCGATTTCTTGATGAGCCAGATCCCGGTGCTCTCGTTGTAGATTGCCGGGTCGGAGAGCCGGTCGCCGTCATAGTCGGCGATGGCCGGCACAGCCTGGGCCGGGGCGGTCCCGGTGCCGCAGTAGGCCTTGACGCATGCGTTAGCGGTGGCGTCCCAGTCCGTCAGGTCTATCCAGTTCGTGCCGTTCGGGCTCACGAAGCTCTGGCCCGGCGCCGAGGTCGCCTGGCTGCAATAGCCAGGGTAGGCGAATTCAACCGCCACAGGGTGTAAATAGGCGGAATTGACGAGCTTGATCACCACCGAAAAACTCTGGCCGCTTGCGAGCGCCACCGGAGTGTCCAGGGCAATGGTGTGGTATCCGGAATACGCCATCATGCCCGACTGGGTTGTCTGCAGCGTGCCCATGCAGGGGTTGGTGGCGTTAAGGAGGCCGGTGTAGACCGAGATTTCATAGCTGATGTCAATATCGGTTGCATAGAACCCGATCGCGCGCAGGGCGTCGCCGCTGGTGGCCGTGAAAATATTGGCGCAGCATCCGGTTGTAGTGACGAAGCCTAAATTCTGCACCCGGCCGTAGGGATCATACTGGTAAACCGAATTATAGTTGGTGGAAGGCTCGGCGTTGTTGAAAGAAGCGCTCGGCCCGGAACACATCCTCGTGTCATAATAGGAGCAGTAAAAATATCCCGCGTCGCCCCAGCTGGCGCCCCAGCTGTTCCTGACAATGAAGGCGCCGTTGCCCGGGGGCGCCTGCAGGAAATTGCCGGCGGCGTAATCGTCGTCCCAGCCCACGATCGCCACGGCGTGGTCGGTGCCGGAAGTGCTGTTGTAATAAAACGAATGATTGGCGGCATTGTAATAATTATTGGTGTCGAAATCCGAGCACATGCTCACGTACACCGCCCCGGCGCTCATGACCGCCTGCTTGATTGCGCTGTTGTCCAGGGCGTTCGTCTTGCCGGCCAGGAACCAGACTTCCTGCACGTGCTTCTGCGCCGGCAGGTTGGAAGGGCTGTTTCCCGGGCCGTTGGCGTAGGGGTCGTCCGATTCGTTGACCGGCCCGCTCCAGCGCGTCAGGTAGGCGGCGGCCATGGTGAAGTTGCCGCCGTCGTCATAGCCGTAGTCAAAGCCGTGCAGATTGGCCATGTTGTTCTCGGAAAAGTCCCGCGTTTCACCGGTCAAAAGGGTTGATTCAACCGAGCCGAGGGTGGCAAAGGTCCAGCAGGTGCCGTAGTTGCCCTGGTTCCTGACGGGGGTGAGCTTGCCGAGCGCGCGCAGGTCGTAGTTGGAAGGCAGCGATATGCCCTTGAGGGCCGGCGCGCGGCCCTTGAGGTACGAAAAATCTATAAGGGTCGGTATTTCGCCCCGGGGGCGGCCCTCGGCGGCGGCTGATTTTGCTTCGGCGCGCGACTGGATGTATTCCAGGAAAGCCGGGTTGACCGGGGCGGCGCCGAAGGTCTGGGCATCGGCCGCCGGCAGGGAAGTCAGCACAAGGACGCAGGCCGCAGCCATTGCGAACGCGATGGAACAGGCGCTGGATTTCATTCTGTTTTCTCCGGTTTATTTTGCTGGCTTGGCGCGAATGCGGACGCGGTTATGCCCGGGCGCGTTTCGAAACAAATCCTTGAATGGGGATTATAAGCAAACGCCCGCCTGTGTCAATCCGTTACCGGCGCCCGGAAAAGGCCTGTTTTATTCCGGTATAACCCGGAATTGCAGGGCGGCCAGGGATGCCGCGATCTGCGGGTCGGCGCCGGAAAGCCTTACGCGCGTGAAGCGGAACTCGCGGCGCACGGGGTAGCTTTTGCGCAGCAGCTCAAAGTTTTTCCCGCGCTCGGCGTCATCGGCGCAGGCCTGTGCCCTGAGCAGGGCGTCGTCGGCGCCGATGTCGTAGACCCGGCTGACGGCGCTGGCGAGGGCGTTTTCCTCCGGGAGGTTGGCGGCGTCAATGCTGATTTCCGGCACAACCGGCGGCGGCAGCAGGCTTTCAAGCGTGATCGCGGGCTCGACCCCCAGGAAGCGGCAGAGCTTGCGGTAGACGTGCACGGTTCCCATCGTCAGGCCCTCGCAGGAGTAGCCGGCGATGTGAGGCGTGGCGATGTCCGCCGCTTCCATCACGTCGGTTCGGAAGGCAGGCTCGCCTTCCCAGCAGTCTATAACGGCGTGGCTGACCGCGCCGCGCGCGCGGGCCGCGAGGAAGGCTTCCGAGTCGAGGATTGCCCCCCGGGCGGCGTTGATGAATATGCATCCGGGCTTGAGGCGGCTGAAAAAATCCTGCCCGGCCAGATGGCGGGTGGGGTATTTCCCGGTTCTGTTAAGGGGGGTGTGCAGGGTCACGATGTCGGCCTCGGGCAAAACCTCGGCGAGGGGCAGGTAGGCCGGGTCGCCGCCCTGCTCAAACAGGGGCGGGTCGTTCAAAAGGGCCCGCATCCCGAGCGCCTTGGCCTTCTTGAGAACCAGGCTGCCGACGTTGCCCACGCCGATGATGCCGATTGTTTTTTTCCGCAGCTGCAGTCCGTGCCTTTTGGCCAGGCAGAGCAGGGCGGCCGTGACGTATTCGGCCACGCTGTTGGCGTTGCAGCCCGGGGCCGCGGTCCAGGTTATGCCGTTTTTCTCGAGCCAGGCGGTGTCAATGTGATCATAGCCGATGGTGCAGGTGCCGGCGAATTTCACCCTGGTGCCCGCCAGGAGGGCGGAATTTATTTTCAGGGTGGAACGCGAGACAAGGATGTCGGCGTCCCTGAGCGTTTCGGCGTTGATCTGGCGCGGGTCCAGGATCAGCGTCTCGCCCAGGGTACTGAAGACCTCCTTCGCAAACGGTATGCTGGTGGCGCAGATTATTTTCATAGGTTTATTTCCGGCACATAGTAGCACAGGCACATAGGCACAAAAGAGGAAATATTATGTTTTTTTACTTTGTGCCTTTGTCCCTTTGCATTGTTTCCAGCTGCCTGATCAAAGCCTGCGTCCCGAATTTCGCGCCGCCCCTCTCCTTGAGGAGCGCGTAGAGCCTGTGCGCCAGCTTGAGCCCCGGCAGCTCCAGGTTCATGGCCGCGGCCGACTCGAGCGCGATCTGCAGGTCCTTGACAAAATGCTCCACGAAAAAACCGGGGCCGAAGTCGCCCCGGAGGATGCGCGGGTAAAGGTTGGAAAGGCTCCAGGAGGCCGCGGCGCCGCCGCCCACGCTTGCGAGCACTTTTTCCGGGTCCAGGCCCGCCCTGCGCGCGTAGAGCAGGCCCTCGCACATCCCCATCATCGTGCCGGCGATCATGATCTGGTTGACCATCTTGGCGTGCTGGCCCGCGCCGGGCCGGCCCTGCAGGACGACGGTTTTCGCGAGAAGCTTGAATAAGGCCCCGGCCCTTTCAAAGGCCTCCGGCTCTCCGCCGGCCATGATGGTTAGCCTGGCCTCGCGCGCGCCGACGTCGCCGCCCGAGACCGGCGCATCCAGCGCGGCAACATCCTTCCTTGCGGCCTTCGCGTGTATTTTAACGGCCAGGGCGGGGCTGCTGGTGGTGAAGTCTATGCAGAGCGTCCCGGGCCGCATGGATTGCAGCAATCCCCTGGCGCCCAGGAACACCTCCTCCACATCGGCGGGGTAGCCGACCATGGCGCAGGCCGTGTCGGCTTCCCGGGCGGCCGCTTCGGGGCTCTCCGCCCAGCGCGCGCCGCGCGCGAGCAGGCCGGAGGCCTTCGCTTTTGTTCTTGAAAACACGGCCAGCTCATGGCCGGCGGCCAGCAGGTGCCCGGCCATGGATTGCCCCATGACCCCCGTCCCGATCCAGGCGATTTTCATTTTATTTTTACCGTGTTGCCCAAGTTGCCATCATACAACCTTGTGCGCCGGCCATAAAGTTTTTTTTGTGCCTTGCGGCCGGGGTGTAGGACAAATTCTTGGGGACCAGATTCCGTGCACCCACCCCGGCCTACGGCCACCCCTCCGGTGGAGGGGAACTCAAGAAGGTCAGGACAAGCCGTTATGATCCCCTCCCGGGAGGGGTGCCCAACGGGCAGGGTGGGTAAAATTTGTATCTGTATACCGCCAACTACCCAAATTTTTGTCCTACACCTTGCGGCCGCCGGCCGGCCCGCTCCCGGATGCAAAATATTTGAATAAATATCTGGCTGTTTCAGGGAATCTGCGTAGAATGTAAAGCATAAGGGGGTGAAATCATGTGTAAAACCTGTGGATGCCGCTCGGTGAAAAAGGCCAAGAAAAAAACCGCCAAGAAGCGCAAAAAATAATCACGTCCGTGTTCAAAAGAAAAACCCCCGCCCTGAAAAGCGGGGGTTTTTCTTTAAGAGCTTATCCGTAAATTACTTTGACCACGACATCGTGTGTTTTGATAAATCCGCAAGGCGCTGGCGAGGGAGCAATGCCTGAAGGGCCTTGACCCTCGCCAGGAACGCCGCGGATTTACAAAAGCCGCGATGCCCTAACAGTAATCATGGTTCAAATTAATTTGCGGATAAGCTCTAAGTCCGCCGCTCCCGGCCGCCGCCGCTATTTCCTTTTCTTCCCCAGCAGCGCTTCCATGATGAGCAGGTCCAGGGCCTCGTAGTCCCGCGCTTTAATTAATGCCTCGATCTTTTTCCCGTCCAGGCCGCGGGAAACTTCCAGCAGCCGCATGAATATCGCGCGGCTGTTGGAAAGGTGCTTCGTGGCGCCCGCGTCCTTCTGCGAGCGCATGGCCTTCACGTCCAGCCCGACCCACTCGCCGCCGTTCCCGTAGCCGTACTTGTCAAGGATCCGCACCTGGTTGAAGGCCCGCCTCAGGTCAACGGAGCCGAAGCTCTTGTCCTGGTCGAACTTCAGCCCGTTCTGGTCGTTGAGGTGCACCGTCCAGAGCTTGCCGAACGAAAGGGCAAAGCCCATCTCATCGGAGGGATCAAGGCCGGCCAGGATGGCGTGGGCGCTCTCGATGTTCACGCCCACCCGGTCGGGATCCAGGCAGCGCGCGGCCAGGGCGATGGCGTGGCCCGTGGTGGGGATGTAGGTGTGGTCCATCGGCTCGTTGGGCTTGGGCTCGATCGCGATGCGTATGCGCGGGTTGTAGGAGAGCATGTCGTTGATGGCCTCCACGATCAGGTCCGCCGCGCGCCTGGAGTCCTTGGCCTCGCGGATGTAGGTGCCCTCGCGCGCCAGCCAGAGCACGACCAGGCTGGTCTGGAGCTCCTCGGCGATGTCGATCGTGCGCCGGCTGCGGTCGCGGGCATAGGCGCGGGCCGCGGGGTCGTTGGCGGTGTAGCCGCCGTCTATGGTGCGCGGGTCCTCCCAGAGGCGCGGCGCCACGAACTCCGCCGCGAGGCCGTGGTTTTTCAGCCTGGCGCCCACGGCGCGGGCCGCACGCCTGATCTGGGCCGGGCTCATATTGTTCAGCCCGGGGACGGCGTCGTCGTCGTGGAACTGGACCGCCCCGAATCCCAGCTTGCGGTAGAGCGAGAGCTTGCGGTCGAAGGCGACGCTTTTCCTGACGGTGGGGCCGAACGGGTCGGCACCCTCGTGGATGTTCCAGGGACCGAATGAAAATCTGAATTGACCCTTCATTTGTATTTTTCCTTTCTGTTTGGTTAATAGCAAAGCGGGCTTATGCCCGCAACCCAAAATGGAGCCGGGGTGACCTCACCCCGTTCCGACCGGCCTGGGGTCTCGTGCTTCGTAGCGAAGGCTTTACTTCGCAGAGTAGCACAGGCCGGCTCCAGTCTATGCTGAATTGTTTTACCGGTGAAGCCGTTATTGCATCAGGCGCGCGGCGGTTTCGGCAAATTCCTTCGCCGCCTGCGGCCCGCTGGCGGTCACGATTTTTCCGTCAACGACCACGTCCTGCCGGGTGAGCACGGCGCCCTGCGCGGAGAGCCGGCCGGTTTCCGACGGGAAAGCCGTAGCTTTTTTGCCTTTTAATACGCCGGCGTTGGCCAGGATAACCGGGGCGATGCAGATGGCCCCGAGCACCTTGCCGCCCTCCGCGGCTTCGCGCGCGATCCTGTGGGCCTCCTTGCTGTTGAAATATTCCGCGGCGCCCGCTCCGCCGATAAAGAGCACGGCGTCATAATCAGAAGCCTTGCACTCGCCTATCAGCAGGTCGGGCTTGACCTGCCGGCCGAAAGCGCCCTTCGCCGTTCCCGGGCGCGAGCAGGCGATTTTTACCGTCGCGCCGAGATTTGTCAGCAGGCCGCAGGGCTGGCCGAATTCCTCGTCCTGGAAGTTGACGGCCGCCACGATCACCAGGGCTTTCCTGCCTTCCAGTGCCTTTTGCATTTCTTTTCCCTCCCCTCCGGCGCAGGCCGCGGCCGCGAACCAGGCCAGGATAAAAACGGCCAGGCCCGGCAGGCCGGATTGTTCCTTGACTTGAATCATCGCGGTTATAATATGCGCCTTGGTGTTTTTTGCAACGAATTTTTGCCACTATAACGGGATAAAAACAATGCCAAAGCGTAAAAAATATGTCCAGGTCGGCGTGGGCGGGCGCTCCTGGTTCTACACCGAGGCCATCGTCAGGCACATGCGCGCCGAGTGCGAGCTGGCCGGGATTTGCGATTCCAACCGCGGCCGGCTCGAGCTGCGCAACCGCGAAATAGAGGAGCGGTTCAAGGTCCCGCCCGTCCCGGCTTACCCGGCCAGCGCCTTCGACCGCATGATCGCCGAGCGCAAGCCCGATGTTGTCGTTGTGACCACCATGGATGCCGCCCATGACCGTTACGTGGTCCGCGCCATGGAGCTCGGGTGCGACGTGGTCTGCGAGAAGCCCATGACCACCACGCCTGAAAAATGCCAGCGTATCGTAGACGCCGTCAGGAAGACCGGGCGCGAGATAAAGGTCACTTTCAACTGCCGCTACATGCCGCCGATGGAGCAGGTGAAGGCGCTCCTCATGCGCGGGGCGGTGGGGAGGATCCTCTCGGTTGACCTGCGCTGGATGCTCAACCTCAGCCACGGCGCCGACTACTTCCGCCGCTGGCACGCCGAGAAAAAAAAATCGGGCGGGCTCCTGATCCACAAGGCCAGCCACCACTTCGATCTCGTCAACTGGTTCCTCTCCGCCAGCCCGACCGGGGTCTACGCCATGGGCGCGCAGAGTTTTTACGGCGCCCGCAGCGGCGTGCCGGAAAAGCTTGGGCTGCAAAAGCGCGCGGCGCGCTGCCTGGACTGCGCCAGCCGCAAAACATGCAAGTTTTATTTCGACCTCAGGAAAAGCCCCGGCCTGCGCGCCATGTACCTTGAAAACGAAAAATACGACGGCTACGTCCGGGACCAGTGCGTCTTCGGCCGGCGGATAGACATAGAGGACACCATGAACCTTGTCGTCCGCTACGATTCGGGCGCGTTCCTTTCGTACTCCCTCAACGCCTTCACGCCGTGGGAGGGTTTCCACTTCGCCTTCAACGGCACGCGCGGCCGCCTGGAGTTCGACGATATTGGAGGATCTGTGGGAGGCGGCGGCAAAGCGCCCGCTTCCATCCCGCTCGGCAAGTCCATCCGCGTCTATCCCCATTTCAAGCCCGCCTTCAGCGTGCCGGTCACGGCCGGCCGCGGCAGCCACGGCGGGGGCGACGCGGCGATCATGAAGGGGCTCTTCGCGGCGCGCCCGCCGCGCGACCCGCTCATGCGCGCGGCGGACTACGCCAGCGGGGCCATGAGCATCCTGATCGGCGCGGCCGCCAACATCAGCATGCGGCAGGACAGGCCCGTCAGTATAGACCGGCTCGTGCGCGGGCTGCCGAAGCCTGAGCTGCCGCCCATGCCGGAATAATCAAAAACAGGCGGCGGCCAACGGGGCAGCAGAGGGCCGGCCGCCGGGATATGATATGCCATGAGTCTTCTTTCAGTGATTGCCGGCGTTGCGGCCGTGCTGGCCGTTGCCTACTGGGTTTACGGCGGGCTGCTCAAGCGGCTTTTCAAACTGGATCCCGCGGCAAAAACGCCCGCCGTCGCCATGCGGGACGACGTTGACTACCTGCCGATCGCGCCGCACTTCCTTTTCGGCCAGCACTTCTCGGCGATCGCCGCCGCGGGGCCCATTGTCGGGCCGATCGTGGCCGGGATCGCGTTCGGGTGGGGCCCGGCCCTGGCCTGGATCATCCTCGGCGCGATATTTATCGGCGGCGTGCATGATTTCGGCGCGCTGGTGGCATCAATCCGCCACAGGGCCTGCTCCATAACCGAGGTCGTGCGCATAAACATGACGCGCCGGGCTTATCTGCTTTTCCTCGTGTTCATCTGGATCACCCTGGTTTACATCATCGTGGCTTTCACGGATGTCACCGCCCAGTCGTTCGTGGGGCAAATTGCGCTCGAGGACGGCAGCATCGTCAGCGGCGCCGGCATAGCCACCTCTTCGCTGCTTTACCTGGCGCTGCCGGTGGTCATGGGCCTGCTCATGCGGTATGCCGGGATGTCGGTCGGGTGGGCCACGCTTGTCTTTCTGCCGCTGGTTGGCGCGGCGATCTGGGCGGGGCAGAAAATCCCTTTCAGCGTTGAGGCCTTGTTCGGCGTCAGCCAGGCTTCCGCGGTCAAGATATGGGACGTGGCCCTGCTGGCGTATTGCTGCCTGGCCGGAGTCGTTCCCATGTGGCTGCTCCTGCAGCCGCGCGGGCACCTCGGCGGCTGTTTTCTCTACGCGGCCATCATCGGCGCCGGCGCCGGGCTGGTGCTGGGCGGGAAGACAGTCAGTTATCCCGCCTTCAACGCCTGGACGGCCCCGAACGGTGACACCCTCATCCCCTTCCTGTTCATTACCATCGCCTGCGGCGCGTGCTCCGGATTCCACGCCATCGTCGCCTCCGGAACCAGCAGCAAGCAGCTGCGGTGCGAGCCGGATGCGCGGGCTGTCGGGTATGGCGCAATGCTGGTCGAGGCGCTCGTCGCCGCGGTCTCGCTG
>JBAYWJ010000019.1:0-21144 GCA_041674125.1 Kiritimatiellia bacterium | reverse complement strand
TCGGCGCCACATGCGCAGTCTTCAACGTCTGCCCTCCAAGATTAAGCGTTTCTTTGATCATCCCAAAGTCGCCTATGCAAAAGTCGCTTGAATGTCATAACTTTAATTGCCGGGGTAATAATACTGAAGAAAGGCAAACAATTGGCGGCTTGGTGATATTACGCGCTTTGTCCCGGCGTAGCTTTGAGCGAAGCCGGATGTTGGCGTGGGGCGAATTTGGTTTCCGCTGGCGGATTCGCAAAAGCAAGGCAAGCTTGGGATGGATGCGGGCGCGCCGCGCGAAGCGCAATACTCGTGTATGCGCAAGCGCGGAAAGACCGCAGGCAGATCAAGATCGCCGCCGCGTTTTGCGAACCAAATTCGACCCACATGGAAAAGAAAAACAGACGAAGAAGTAGACAATCAACACAGGAGAATGCAATGAAAAAACTCAACCTCGGCATCATGGGCCTCAGTCACGGAAACGGCCACCCTTATTCCTGGGCAGCCATATGCAACGGCTACGATAAAAAGGCCATGGCAAGCTGTCCCTTCGAGGTCATCCCGCAGTACCTGGCGCTCCAGAAGTTTCCTGCCGCCCGCCTCAAGGGAGTACAGGTTACCCATATCTGGACCCAGGATCGCAAAATATCGCGGCATGTCGCCGCGGCCGCGCTCATTGAAAACATCGTTGATGATCCAAAGGGTATGATCGGCAAGGTTGATGCCGTCCTGCTCGCCCGCGATGACGGCCAGAACCACCTGAAAATGGCCAGGCCTTTTATCGAGGCTGGCGTGCCCATCATGATTGATAAGCCGCTGACCGACACGGAGAAGGATCTGCCCCAGTTTGTGAAATATTATAAGCAGGGAAAAATAATCATGTCCTGCTCAAGTGCCCGCTTCTCGCGCTCGGTGCTGGATTTCAAGGCGCGCGGCAATATCGGGAAAATCATTACGGCCAACGCCGTTAGCCCGAAATACTGGCGGACCTACGGAATCCACCTCATCGAGCCGGTTTACGTCATCATGGGCGGCGGGATCGAGTCGGTGCAGAATGTCGGGGTGGACGGGATGGAAATCGTTCATTTGCGTTACCGCGATGGAAGACACGCGGTCCTGCAGACCTCCACCAGCATCAAGGGCGGCAACGTGTTCTTCTACGGCGAAAAAGGCGTCGCCCAGGTCGGCGACCCGGACGCATATTTCCAGTTCAAGAACATGATCAGCCACTTTATCGGATGGCTGCGGTCAGGTAAGGCGCCCTACGACTGGCGCGAGACGGTCGAGACGGCCAAGATTGTCATTGCCGGAATAAAGTCGCTTAAAGAAGGCGGGCGCATCGTGCGCCTTGACGAGATAGCGCCCAAAATCTCAGGGAGGAAATCAGCGTGAAGCATGTTCGCGATTTGCTGGATCTTTCCGGCAAGATTGCTGTTGTCACCGGCGGCGCCGGCAAGTACGGGCTGGGCATAGTGGAAGGCCTGGCCGAGGGCGGCGCGCGGGTCATCCTGGCCTCGCGTAATGTCAAAAACTGCCGTCAAAAGGCCGATGAATTCAAGGCGCGCGGCCTGGACGTCAAGGCCGCGCCCTTGGACCTGGCCGATGAAAAATCCATCAAATCCCTGGTAAAATCAGTGCTGGCCGCTGAGGGCAAGATTGACGTCCTGGTCAATAACGCCGTCGGGCGCATTGAGGAAAAGGGGCTGGACGGGCGCGGGATCTGGGAGCAGTCCATGCGCGTGAACGCGGTCGGGCTATATGTCATCACCGCGGCCGTGCTTGAGGCGATGGTTAAAAGGCGCGGCGGCAATATTATAAACATCGCCTCGATGTACGGGCTGGTGGGGCAAAACCCGGCCATGTATCCCGGCACCGGCATGGCCAGCTCGGCCTACGGGGATTATTTTTTTCACAAGGCCGGCATGATCAATTATACCCGCTACCTGGCAACCCGGTTTGCGGAGCATAATATCAGGGCCAATTGCATCAGCCCGGGCGGGCTCCTTGCGGACCAGTCGCAGGAATTCCTGAAAAGATTTAACGAGCGCGTCCCGCTGCGCCGGATGGCTGTCGCCGACGACATCAAGGGCGCGGTGGTGTACCTGGCGAGCGAGGCTTCGGCCTACGTCACAGGGCACAATCTCGTCGTGGATGGCGGCTGGACGGTATGGTAGTCAGCAGAAAAATATTTATTAATTGAAGTAATTTCCAAGGTAGCCACAAAGAGGCACAAAATTCACATAATTATTGTGTTTCTTGTGCATTATTGTGGCAAAAAAATTGTATTGATACTGGCTCAATTATAATGGAGGAAAATATGTTTAATCTGACAGGAAAGGTTGCGCTGGTGGCCGGCGGCGCCGGCTATCTTGGCACGCCGGTCTGTGAGAAGCTGGCCGGGCAGGGGGCGCAGGTGGTCATCGCCGACATCAATTCCGAAAGGGCCGCCATGGCGGCTGAGGATATTTCCAGGCGCGTGCCCGGAAGCAAGGTTATGCCGGCTCACATGAATATAGCTGAAGAAAAGTCGATCAAGGCGGCAGTCGCAGAAGCAGCCGAAAAGTTCGGCCGGCTGGACATTATGGTAAACGCCACCGCCGCCGCTGCCGGGAAGCTTGTGGAAGAATTGAGCGTTGAAGAGTTCGATAAGGCCCTCCACGCTAACCTGGTCGGCTCCTTCTGCCTGGCGCGCGAATCGGCGGAGCGCATGCAAAACGGAGGCAGCATTGTCATGTATTCCTCCATGTATGGCCGCGTTGCCCCGGATCCGCGCATTTACATCCCGCCCATGAAGCCCAACCCGGTTGAGTACGGGGTCGCCAAGGGCGGCCTGGACCAGATGATCCGCTACCTGGCCGTCCACTGGGGGCCAAAAAACATCAGGGTAAACGGCATCTGCCCCGGGCCTTTCCCGAATCTTTCCAAGCCCGCTTATGCCGCTGACCCGGAAATCGTCGGGTTTGTGAGCCGTCTCGCGCAGCGCGTTCCGCTCGGGCGCGTCGGCCGGCCGGATGAAACCGCCGGAGCGGTGGTTTTCCTTGCTTCCGAAGAAGCATCTTTTATAACCGGCCACGTAGTCGTCGTGGACGGCGGCTGGACCATCTGGTGACCATGAATATCCTCGATAGCATTTTGGACGTATACCGGGGAAAGAGTCCGGCCAAGGTCCCGTTCATGCTGGATCTTTCCCACTGGTTTTACCACCGCAACCGGATGCCATGGGACCTTAGCAAGGCTTACGAAAAGCCGGAGTATGAATTGATTGATTACCACCGCTCGAAGGGTGTTGGTTTTTACATGCCTAACCTTGCTTCGTTTTTTGCAACTGCCTTCCGGCCGGAAGTGCAGGTTGAAATCCGGAAAAGCGATGCTGGCGGGCGGACGCGGATTGCCTGGCGTTATACAACCCCGATCGGCATGATCGAGCGCGTGCGCGCCTGGGACGAAACCACCTATTCCTGGCATATCGAAAACTGGGGCGTGAAAACCGAGCAGGACCTGCGCGTCCTGGCCTTTGCCTTGTCCGGCAGGACATTCACACCGGCCTGGCATAAGTTTGATGCATGGCGCAAATATGTCGGCGACCTCGGGGTTGTTTATATCACCACCGGTTACAGCGGGATGGGCCAGCTCCTCAATTACTGGATGGGGGTTGAGGGCACGATATATGCCATCGCCGACTGGCCGGAAACAGTGCGCGCAGCGGTGGACCAAATCAACGCAAGCAATCTCGATATGATCGACTGCCTGGCCGGTTCGCCGGCCCAAGTTGTCTGCATGGGCGATAATTTTTCGAGCGATATCCAGCCCCCCGCTTTCTTCAACGAATGGTCGCGCGGTTATTACGTCGAGGCCATCCGGCGCCTGCACGCGGCCGGAAAATACGTGGCGGTCCACATCGACGGGCGCCTGCGGGGGGCCCTTGCCATGATTCGCGGCGCCGGCGCGGATTGCGCGGATGCCGTCACACCCAAGCCCATGGGCGACCTGATCCCGGACGAATGTTTTGAGGAAGCGGGGACACAGTTTATCCTTTCCGGCGGAGTTTCGCCCGATCTCTGGCTGCCCAACCGGCCCCTGGGCGAATTCAAGAAGGCCGTTATCGCGTGGCTGGATCTGTCAAGGCGCGGCGCGCGGATCATAGCCAACGCGGGCGACCAGGTGCCGCCCGGCGCCGAAGAGGCAAGGATTGAAATCATGCGCGATATGGTTGAGCAGCACAATCGGACTTTAGCTGGACAAACATAAGGGATTATTGAAGTGAAGATAATAGGCGAAGGAACAATCTTTCAAAGCAAATCCGGATCAAACCGGCAGAGCCTCTGCTTTCCCGGCATCTCAATACTGCCATCAGGTCGCTGGCTGTGTTCCTGCCGGGCCGCTCCGACCAAAAAAAGCACGGTTGGCCAGCATGTGCTTGTGGCCTGGTCCGGTGATGGCGGCTCTTCCTGGAGCAAGCCCGTTGCGCCTTTCAAACCCCCGGTGGTTGAGGGCCAGCCCGGCCTTTTCCGGAGCTTGTACACGACGCCGATGGGCGGATTACGGGTTTTAGGGGCGCTCATGTGGGTTGATCATTCTGATCCAAAGCTTGATTTTTTCAACAAGAAGACGGAAGGCCTTCTTGACACGCGCATTTTCACTGTCGTTTCAAATAACGGGGGACGCACATGGAGCAAGCCGCGCTTGCTGGATACTTACCCCGTCAGAAAACCACTGCCGCTCACCGGGCCAATTCTGGTAACTTCCGATGGAAAATGGGTTTGCCAGTATGAAGTCAACAAGCACTATGATGATCCCCGCCCGTGGCGCCACGCTTCCATGATGGCGTTTTCGCATGATCGCGGCCTAACATGGCGCGAGTTCGCCGTGGTAGCCAATGATCCTGCCAACCGTTATTTTTATTGGGACCAGCGCCCGGCTTGCACGGGGGAAAACAGGATGCTGGATCTTTTCTGGACCTATGACAATAAGAAAGCTGTTTACCTGAACATCCATGCCGTCGAATCTCTGGATAACGGGAGCACCTGGTCCGCAATGTGGGATACTGGCGTGCCCGGCCAGCCCGCTGCGCCGGTGCTGCTCGGTGGCCGGAAAATCGCCATGGTATATATGGACCGGACCGGTGCCCCGATGGTGAAAGCGCGCCTGAGCATTGATGGCGGCCGGACATGGCCCGCTAAAACGGAAATGGTCCTCTTTGCTCCCCCTGCACCAAGCCAGATTCGCAGCAAGAATACTATGCAGGACGCGTGGAGCGAGATGGCGAAATTTTCAACCGGCCTGCCGGCTACGGCGGCTTTGCCGAACGGCGATTTCCTGGTTGTGTTTTATACCGGGCCCGAGCCGGACAAAACAAATATACGCTGGATCCGCGTCCGGCCTTAACGCCTGAAGTTAGAAGAATACAATAAAAGCAAGAATAATTTTACCACGGAGGACACGAAGGCACGGATGAAGAAAAGTTTGCCTGAAATCTTTTGCCAAAGGCAATAAGTTTTCAGGCAATGCTTATTGTTGGAGGCGGGAGTGGTTTGCATGTCTCCATCCTTTTCCAGTAAATAAGTGTTCTGGAAATTTGAGGCAACGCTTCGTTGCTGCAAATTTCCAGAACCTCATCTGGTTCCTGCCTCTGTGCCTCGGTGATCTCCGTGGTCAATTTGGTTTTGTTAGATTGTGATTATTAATATGCATTTTAAAAGAAAGGAAAGATCAATGAAATATGAGATGCTGGAAAGCGACCGGCGGATATGGCGCGATGAGCTCGATAAATTCGTTCCCAATCGCTTATTTGACGCCCACAGCCACGTCCATGACGGGCGCTTTGCCAAATCAAAAACGTTTGAGCAATGCCCGAAAATGACCTTCGCCGGGCTCAGGCAGACCGCCGCAGTCCTGTTCCCCGGCCGCAAGTTGCGCTTCCTGGCCTGCGGCCACCCCGTGCCCGGCGTTGACATAGATGGCATGAACAGCCATGTCGCCCGCGAAGGGAGGCGGGATAAAGGCTCGATCGTCCTCATGCTGGTCAACCCGGATTTGAACCGGAATGAAATCGAGCGGCGCGTTGATGATGGCAACTTCAAGGGATTCAAGCCCTACATGTGCATTTCAAGGGCAAAAGACATGGCGCAGTGCACCGTCCTGCAGATGCTTCCGGAACAATACTGGGAAGTTGCCAATGAACGCTCTCTTGTCATCCTGCTGCACATGGCGCGCTGCCGCGCCCTGGCCGACCCGGTCAACCAGCGCGATATCAGGAGGCTGGCGGAGCGCTACCCCCGGGTTAAAATCCAGCTTGCCCACTGCGCGCGGTGCTTTACCCCGGAAATTGCCGAGAAAGGCCTGCCTTCCCTGGCCGACCTGCCGAACGTGCATATTGACACCTCTGCCGTCTGTGAGGGCGAGGTGTTTCACATTCTTTTTGACGTCTGGCCGCGCAAGCGGATTGTTTTCGGCACGGATAATTTCATCGCCGGCATGGCCCGCGGCAAAATCGCTTTGTTCGGCCTGGGCTGGTACACGATCAGCGAGGGTAACACGAAGGCATTTTCCGCCCCGCATGTGCCTTATCGCCCGACCTTCCTGGCCTACGAGAACCTGCGCGCCATCCGCTACGCGGCGCAGCGGAAGAAATGGGGCCGGGCGGAGCGCGAGGATTTCTTCTGGAACAACGCTGTCAATATTTTAACATCCGGTAAATGAATATAATAAGAAATGTCGCATTCAAAGTGCGGGCCTTTGCCTTAATCTGTTTTATCGTCAGCATGGGTGCCGGCCTGGTTCCAGTAATATGTTGCTCCGGGGAACCGGCCGGAAAAGTCGTGGTGGCGGCGGATGGAAGCGGAGACTTTACCTGTATTACGGCAGCGATTGCTTCCGTGAAGAATGCCACGCAGTCATCGCCGGTGGATATCATCATCAGGCCCGGCGTTTATACCGAAACCATCCGGACCAGGAACTGGGTGAACCTGGTAGGCGAAGACCGCGATAAGTGCGTCATCACCTATGACAGCGGCGCAAAAAGCAACATCCACCTCTATCACACGATTGCAGCCACTTCGCATACCCGGATTAAGAACCTCACCCTGGTCGGCAAAACAGTAAAGTACGTCATTCATTCCGACGGCGGCCGCGAGTATCTGCTCGAGATTGAAAACTGCACCCTGCGCCGCGAATATCCGTCGGAAGAGTCCAGACAATACAAGGCCGCTTTCGGGATCGGCCTGCATGCCGGCCAGCACATCGTTATGAGCAATTGCCTGGTCGAAGCCGATTTGCCGGTCTTCCTGCACAACTGGAATGACCAGGAAGTCCCGTGCAGCATGACGATCGAAAAATGCGCTTTGAATGGAAAGGAAAATGCGCTATTTATCAGCCTCCTCGGAAGCAAGCAGCGCGATTTCTGCGTCGTGCACGACAGCGTGCTTGCGGGCGCGAAGGCCAGTATAAACTATACCAATATGTGCATCAGGAAATTGAATTACGTTGGCGAAAATGAAATGCTATTGCTTGGGAGCGGAAACACCATGACGAACATATCAGGGACAAAAATGGAAGATGACTCAGGCAAGCGTTTGTCGGGTGCCGAGTTATGCCGCCGCGCGCCGCCGGCCGCCACGCCGGCGGACAAAAGCGTGACGCAACCTGCCGGAACGAACCTGGCGGCAGGCGGCGTGTTTCGCTTCGGCGAGCATGAAGGTTATCTTTTGGTTCCGCCCGGCTATAACGCGGAGCATAAATATCCGCTCATAGTGCACTTTCACGGCCGGGGCGGCAGCCACATAAAAAGCAACCTGATGACGGAGGGCTTTGCGCAGTTCCGCGAGAAAGCGCTTACGCGGGGCTATTTTATCGCTACCCCGGATTATGGCAGCAGCTGCTGGCTGAACGCGGCCGCCGAGGATTTATCCCTGGAATGCATTGAGCATGTCAAAAAAACATTATCAATTGACCATAACCGGGTTTATCTGCTCGGCTGCTCGATGGGCGGCGGCGCAGCATTGACCTTCGCCGGCCGGCACCCGGAAAAAATCGCGGCCGTGTGCGACGTGTTCGGGGTTTCCGATTTCGAGCGGTTATACCGTTCCGGGCGCTATTGCCAGTCCATCGCCGCCGCCTACGGCGGAACACCGGATGAAAAACCGGAGGTTTACCGCGAGCGCTCCGGAATCAGCTACATTGAACAGCTTAAAAATATCCCGCTTTTGGTAATTCACGGCGACAAGGACGGTACCGTCCCTTTCTGGAATTCGCAGGTCCTGGTGGACAAGCTGCAGGCCGCGGGCGGAATGGCCAGGCTCATCGTTGTGCCTGGTAAGGGGCATGACAATTCCATCATCATGGGGCTGGAGGACACGGTCCTTGATTATTTTGACTCAAACGTCAAGAAATAACTGGCGGCGCAAATCCCGAAGGAGAGTGCAATAAATGAAACGGAAGGTGATTCAAATTGACAAGGACGTGGTGGTCTACAAGGATGTAAAATATTACTCGGCTTTTCCCTGCCTGGAAAAGCTGTCGAAAAAAGAGCTGGTCGTTGTCTTCCGCCGGGCGCCACAGAGGAAGCCTTATTCCGATCACGGTGATTCCGAAAGTGCCGCCGTGCTCGTGCGGTCTAAAAACGGAGGCAGCAGCTGGGGGGCGCCGGAGCTGGTCTACAAGAAGGAATACGGCGTCCAGGACCCTTCGGTACGGATGCTGAAGGACGGCACCCTCATCAGCAGCTTTTTCCAGTGGAACTGGGTGAAGGAACATCCCTTCAACCATTCGGTTGTCGGCACTTTTGTTATCAGGTCCGCCGACGGCGGCAGAACTTGGGAAAAAAACGCAATCCTTGTCAACGCGCCTGGGTATGAAGGCGCGGCCATTTCCGAGCCGGTGCTGGAACTGCCTGATGGCGAACTCCTCATGCCGCTTTATAAAAGAAACACATCTTTTGTCATGCGCTCCCGGGACAAGGGGCGAACCTGGAAAGACCTGGCGGTGATAGGCAATGACCCGTTCGGCAATATAAGCTTCGGCGAGCCGACCTTGTGCCGGGCCAAAAGCGGCAAAATAATCTGCATGATGAGGCCGCCCAGGGACCGGAACCTGTTCCAGAGCGAGTCGCTCGACGGCGGCCGGACCTGGTCGCTTCCGCATCAAACGGATATCTGGAGCTTCCCGGCCAACCTGCTGGCCCTGGCCGACGGCCGCATCCTGATGACCTACGGCTACCGCCGGCCGCCCTACGGCGTGCGCGGGTGCATCAGCGAAGATGAAGGCCAGACCTGGAACCTGCGGGATGAAATCATCATCCGCAATGACGGCGTGCACGGTGACCTGGGCTATCCCAGCTCCGTGGAAATAGCGCCCAACCGGATCCTGACGGCCTATTACTTCCATACCGGACAGGCGGTGGATAAGAGCTCTTACCGGCATTACTCCATGCCGCCGGGCATTCGTTACATCGCCGCTTCGTTTTACAAGGTATAATTCAATGCTAAGGAATTTCAAAGTTGCCACAAAGAGGCACAAAATTCACATAATTATTGTGTTTCCCTGGCCTGCGGCCGGGCAGGCTTGTGCATTATTGTGGCAAAACATATCTTAATAGTTGCAGTTTCCTCGCCTAATTCAAACAAACAAGAAAGGAACATAAGATGCAGAAAAAAAACGTTCAGAAACCCCGGATGAGACCGAGCAAGGTGCTGGCCAAACTGCGCGCCGGAGAAATAGTCAACTGCTACAAGATCAATCTGGATTCGTCGCGCGTGGCGGAAATAGCCGCCATGTCCGGCTTCGACTGCATTTGGACCTGCATGGAGCACGTCCTGAATGATTACGGCTTGATCGAGCGCCAGATCAACGCCGCCAAGGCCTACGACACCGATGTCCTCGTGCGCGTTCCCCGCGGCAGCTACAGTGACTACATCCGCCCCCTTGAACTGGATGCCTCCGGCATCATGGTGCCCCACATCATGAGCGCCGCGGACGCCCGCAACGTTGCCCGCATGACCCGCTTCCACCCCGTCGGGCGCCGGCCGGTTGATGGCGGCAACGCCGATGGACAATACTGCCGCATCGACTACTGCGACTATCTCAGGCAGGCCAATGAGCAGCGCTTTGTCATTATCCAGATTGAAGATCCCGAGCCCATGGAAGAACTGGATGAGATTGCGCAGGTCAAGGGGATCGACATGCTCTTCTTCGGCCCCGGCGATTTCAGCCACGGCATCGGCGCGCCCGGCGAATGGAACCACCCGCGCCTGGTTGAGGCACGCAAGCTCGTCGCGCAGGCCGCGCGCAGGCACGGCAAGTTCGCCGGCACCATGGCCACGCCGGAAAAGCTGAAAGATCTTGCAGCCATGGGCTACCAGTTCCTTAACTTCGGGGCCGATGTTACCACCATCGGTGCAAATTGCCGGTCAACCCTTGAAGCGATCGCCGGGGTAAAGACCTCGTTCAAGTCAAAGTCGATTTATGGGAGTAAATAATGAAGGTGCTGGAATGTTTTTCGCTCAAAGGAAAGGTGGCCATCATAACCGGCGGCGCCGGCCTTTACGGCCGTCAGATTGTCGAGGCGCTCGCCGAGGCCGGGGCCAAAACTTACGTTGCTTCCCGCAACCTGGAGGCGCTGGAAAAGGTGGCAGCAATCCACCGCAAGAAGGGCGAGGATGTCACGGCCGTCCAGTTCGACCAGGGCGAAGAGTTTTCTGCCCTTGCCCTGCGCGACCGGGTGATGAAGGAGGCCGGCAAAATAGACGTGCTCGTGAATAATTCCGTGGCGCGCCCTATGAAAGGTTACGCCGACAAGATCGAGAACTATGCCGAAAGCATGCGGATCAACGCCACCGGTCTCTTTGCCGTCACGCGCGCCGTGGGCGACGCGATGTCTCCCGGGGGCTCCATCGTCAATATCGGCTCCATCATGGGCCTCATCGGCCCGGAGCCGGCCAATTACCGCGGCACGGACATGAACGGCTTCTACCCGGAATATTTCTTCCACAAGGGCGGCATGGTCAACCTGACCCGCTTCCTCGCCAGCTATTTTGGGTCGAAAAACATCCGCTGCAACTGCATCCACCCGGGCGGGTTCCAGACCGAAAAAATGCCGGCGGCTTTTGTGCGCCAGTACTGCGAGCGCACCTGCCTCGGGCGCCTGGCCAACGCAAGCGACCTCAAGGGCATCATCGTCTTCCTGGCTTCGGATGCCTCCCTTTACGTGACCGGCGCCAATATCCCAATTGACGGCGGCTACACCGCAAAATGAGGAATACTTAAGTTGCAGAGTATGAACTGTTGCCACAAAAAAGCACAAGTTTCACAAAGTAAGCATCCCCTCGGTTGCATGGGTGTTTGCATGGAGCCGGGACGACCTCGTCCCGTCTTATGCGGCCTGTGGTCTCGTGCTTCGTAGCGAAGGCTTTACTTCGCAGAGTAGCACAGGCCGTCTCCATATGGCTGAGGCCTTACAAAAATAATTCATTTATCTGTGACTCTTGTGCATCTTTGTGGCCATTAAAAAGAATAATCATATGGAAACAACAAAATTCCACGAATACAACCTCTCCCGCTTCATGATGGGCACCGTCCAGTTCGGCGTGAACTACGGCATCGCCAACCTCTCCGGCAAGCCTTCCTATGAATCGGTAGTGAAAATACTGGAACGCGCCGCGGCATCAGGCGTCACCTGCCTCGATACCGCCGCGGCTTACGGCGACAGCGAAATGGTAATCGGCCGCGCCCTGCGGGAGCTCGGGCTGACCGGCAAAATGACGGTTGTGACCAAGACGCCCCATCTGAACGAAGGCCTCAAGCCGGCGGAAGCTGACAAGGCCGTGCAAGAGGCCGTTGAAAGCTCCCTGAAAAAACTTCAGCTGGAATTCCTGCCGCTTTACCTGTTCCACAAGGAGGCCAACTCGGCCTATATCGATTCGGTCAGGAAGATGAAGCAGAAAGGACTAGTAAAGCACATTGGCATCTCGGTCAATTCCCCCGAGTGGGCTCTGAAGGCCGTCAGGTCCGGTAATTTTGAGGCCATCCAGCTGCCGACCAACATCCTTGACCACCGTTACATCAAGGCAGGAGTTTTTAAGGAGGCAAAGCGCGCAGGCATTGCCGTATTTGTCCGGAGCGTTTACCTGCAGGGGCTGCTTTTCCTGCCCGAAAACAAAATATTGCCTGAACACAATCCGGTAATTGAAGTCCGGCGGCGCCTGGGAGAGATCGCCCGGGAATCGGGTTTGACCCTGACCGCACTGGCCGCGCGCTTCGTGATGAGCCTGGAGGGAGTATATTGCCTTGTCATGGGGCTGGAGACAATCGAGCAGTTGCAGGACAACCTGAAGCTGTTTGAACATGGCCTGCTGGGCTCCGCCGTAATGGATAAAATCATGAAGGCAGTCCCGCTACTGCCAGATATAGTTCTCATGCCCTGGCTCTGGCCCAAAGCGTTCCATGCCCCGCCTCAAAAGCCGAAAACTTGAACGCCGATCCTAAGGCGCATGTCCGAATGAATCCGCGGCCTGGTATTATTTTGTTTGCCATCTCCTGTTCCCGGTATTAAGATTAGACGCATAAATATGCATACTGTTGGCATTAACGCCGGGAGGTATTCATGCTGATCACGTTTCGTTGCACCAAGTGCCAGTCGGAGCTGGAGGGCGACGCCTCCATGGCCGGCAGCGAGGTCAAGTGCCCGCAGTGCGGGGAGAGCATAAAGGTCCCGAGCCAGAGCCTCGGTCCGGGGCTCACAGTCGGGGGATTTGAAATAATCCGGATGATCGGCGAAGGCGGGATGGGTGAGGTGTACCTGGCCAGGCAGCTCTCGCTCGGGCGGAACGTGGCGCTGAAGATCCTGCCGGCGCAGATGAAGCTGCGGCGGGGCGCGGCGGAGCGATTTTTCAAGGAAGTCAAGCTTCTGGCGCGGCTGGATCATGCCAACATCGTCATGGCCCACGAGGCGGGGGAAGATGCCGGGGTGATGTATCTGGCGATGGGTTATGTGGACGGCGAATCCCTGGAGCAGAAGCTGAGGCGCGAAGGGCCCATGAAGGAGGATGAGGCCCTGCGTATCATCGGCAAACTGGCCGGGGCGCTCGATTACGCCTGGCGCGAGCATAAGCTACTGCACCGCGACATCAAGCCTTCCAACGTTATGTTGACCGCGAGCGGCGAGCTCAAGCTGATGGATTTCGGCCTTGCAAAATGCCTCCAGGAAGACCAGGCCCTGACGCTTTCCGGCTCGGTCATGGGAACCCCGAACTACATGAGCCCGGAACAGGTCGAAGGCAAGGTTGATCTGGACTGCCGGGCCGATTTGTATTCCCTCGGGGCCACGCTCTACCACATTGTGACCGGAAAACTTCCGTTCGCGGGCAGCAGCGTCATGGAAACGCTTCGCAAGCAGGTGGGCGAAATGCTGCCAGACCCGCGCACGGTCAACCCGGCCGTTTCGGAAAACTGCGTTACTCTCCTCGAGATCATGCTTTCAAAGGACAGGGAGCAGCGCCACCCTGACTATAAAACGCTTATGGATGACATCGAGCGGGTCCGTACGGGCCGGCCGCCGATGCGCGAGCCCCTTCAGGCGGGGCAGTCGGTTCTGCTGAGGGCCGATGCGCTCGGAGCAGTAAAACCGCAAAAACTACGGCCTGCCGCGCAGCGCAAGGAGCCGGCCGCGAAGTCAAGCCGCATGGTTATCATCGGCGCGGCGGCGGGCTTGCTGCTGATCATTGGGATTGTGGCGGTGATGCTCGGCATGCGATCGCCTGGCGCGGGTGCGGCGAAAACAGATGGTGTTGTAAATAAGGCGGCGGCCAAGGCAGAACCGGCGCCGGCCCCACAAGTTAAGCCGCAGCAGGATGAAAAGCTCGCCGCCCTGACAAAACAGTTTCTGGAGGCCTTGGCGTTTGGCCGGGAGCACCCCGAAGATTATGCCGGGTCGCTTGTCCTGCTCGAGCCGCTCGGCAAGGCCGCGGCCGGGACAGAGCTGGAGGGTAAAATCAATGACGAGATCGGCCGGGTCGGGAGGGTCAGGAAGCAGGCGGTGGACAAGGCCTTGACCGCGCTCAAGCAAGAGGTGGAGGCAAAAGTGGCGGCAGGGGATTATGACGGCGCCATTAAGAGGATCGAGCTGGATACGGGCCTGGTGACTGAGGAAACCAAGGCCGCCAGGGTGGAGCTCGACAGGGAAGTAAAAGCGAAAAAGCAGGCGGATGCGGAGTTGAAACTGAAGCAGGCCGAGGAAGCGCTGCAGCAGAAGCAGGCGGCGCTGGCGAAGGAAAAGCTGGCCGCGCTGGCTCAGGGCTTGGCCGCGGACCTGCTGAAAGGCGATTCGGCCGGGATTAACCAGAAGCTGGCGGCGGCCAAGGCGGACCCGCTGCTGGAAAAAATGCCGGCAGAAGTGAGCGAGCTCAGCGACACGGCCCTGCAGTCCGCCGGTTGGGCTGAGCGGGTGGCGAAGTCATTTGAAGAAAGCAGGGGCCGGCCGGTCGCGGTCGAATTCAAGGGTGGCCGGAAAGAAACAATCACGGTGACAAGCGTTTCCGGCGATAAGGTCAGGAGCCAGCGAAAGCTGGGGCCGGGTTTGGTCGGATTCGATTTTTCTCTTTCCGGCCTGAGCGTTGATGAGCTGCTGAAGCGCCTCGGGGATGATCCAAGGCCGGCAATGAAGGTTTCAAGAGGCCTGGCTTACATTAAATGCGCCAACGATTGGAGTTCGGCCGGCAAAGAATTTGCATCGGCCGGCGGTATATTGGCCGCGGCGCTGGCGGGAGAAGCTCCCGGTGCACAGACACCGGCAGCTGAAGCTGCCCCGGCGACACCCGTTGAGAAACCGGTCGTGGAAAAACCGGTCGCAGCAGCTAAAGAAGCTGCTCCGGTCCTGCCCGGCAAGCCGGAGGTTGCCGGGATACCGGCGCGCACAACAACTCCGCCGGAGGAAGATCCGGCGCCGGTGGCGCTCAAGCCGGCGACGGAAGAAACGATCAAGGCGGCCCTGGCCAGGCTGGAGAAGGATAACGGCGTAAAGATGCTGTCTCAATATAAAATCACAAGTGACGGGATTGAACTGGATCTGACGGGTAATATCAAGCTGCATGATTTGCGCGCCCTTGCCGGGGTGCCGCTTACAAAACTGACGCTGGTCAATGCGCCCGTTAAGGACCTGCGCCCCCTCGTTGGAATGCCGTTGAAAGATCTGTTAATAAATAATGCTCCGGTCGACGATATCAAGCCGTTGTCAAATATTAAGTCGTTAAAATTATTTAGCGTTTTAAACACGGATGTTGATGATCTAACTCGGCTTAAAGGGCTGCAGTTGACCAAATTCGCATGTACGAGCTCAAAAGGCATTCGCGACCTGACGCCCTTGGCCGGCATGCCGATTGCATCTTTGGATGTGGCATTCAGTTCTTCAGCTTCCGTAAATGAAATGGCTGCAAATATAGCGGCGATGAAGGACATGCCCATTAGAAATTTAACTGTATATGGCCACGTGATTAGGGATATAAAATTCCTGGAAGAATATTCGTCGATAAACAGGTTAAATCTTTACTCGACTCAAATCAGCGACCTTTCGCCGTTGCGCGCGATGAAATCATTGCAAATATTGAGGCTCCAGGATAATAAAAAAGTAGCAGACATCAAGGCGTTGAAAGGGATGGGCTTGTTGACCATGGTTCAAATAGTATCCATGGACATAACGAGCCTGGAGCCTCTGGCGGGGAATAAAATCGAATATCTCATGATAGTGTCCTGCCCGAAACTGGCCGATACCGACAGGATACCTGAATATTTTCCTAACCTTAATTCAATTGTAATAGATCCTGATTTTCCACGTCCCGAAATTCTCGCTCAGTGCTCGAATCTTAAAACTGTTACCCTCAGGGAAGGCGCGACTCCGATAACAATGGATGAGTTCAAAAAGCGGTTCGGCAAGCCCGGCAAAACCGCTGCGGCCGGGGCAAAGGCCGCGGTAGCGGCTACTGCCGGATCAGGCAAGCCTGGTGCCGCGCGCCCGGCAATGACGCCGGAGGATGAAACAGCACCCGTGGCGCTCAAGCCGGCGACGGAGGAAACGATCAAGGCGGCCCTGGCTAAACTGGAGAAGGACAACGGCATCAAGGTTAATTCAAAACATAAAATTGCGGGAGACGGGATTGAACTGGAATTAGCCAATAATACAAAGCTCTGCGATCTGAAAGCGTTGGCCGGAGTGCCGGTTGTGCGACTGAACATTAACTGGAGCGCTATACAGGATCTCCGCCCTCTTGCCGGGATGCCGCTGGAGTGCCTGCGAATAAAGGCCTCTCCGCTCGATAATATCAAGCCGGTGGCAAATATGAAGGCCCTGAAAGTGCTCGAGCTGATAGACACCGGGATCGATGACCTGTCTCCGCTCAAGGGGCTGCCGTTGACTGAATTTGCCTGCTCGGCCGATAGATACGACAAGCAGAAGAACGTCCGCGACCTGGCGCCGCTCTCGGGCATGCCTGTTGAAAAGTTGAATGTGGCTTTCAGCGATGCAACGACCCCGGCCGAGCTGGCCGCGAATATTGCCATTATGAAAGAAATGCCCCTGGACAGCTTGTTTTTAAAAGGGGCGGTCATAAAGGACGTCAGCTTCCTCGAAGGGTTTGCGTCGGTGAAAAGGCTGGTCCTCGGCCAGGTCCAGGCAAGCGACTTGTCGCCGCTGCGTTCCATGCGGTCCCTTATGACCTTGCAGCTTGAAGACTGCAATAAGCTTTCCGGACTGGATACGCTCAAGGGCATCAATGCCATGACCTTCCAGCTGGTAAGAATGAATGTTAAAAGCCTGGAGCCGCTGGCGGGTGAAAAAGTTGTTTCCCTTTATATCGCGCGGTGCCCGAAGTTGGCCGATACCGACCGGATCCCGGAATATTTCCCGAATCTCAAGCAAATCAACATTGACCAGGATTTTCCACGCCCGGAGATACTCTTGCGCTGCGCCAGTCTTGAGCAGGTGGTCATAGGGGAAGGCGGCGGCAGAGTATACCTGACCATGGACCAGTTCAGGAAGAAGCACGCTAAATCGGCTAAAAAATGATCCGTTTTCTTGTTTGCGTGATTTGGACCGCAGGCGATTTTGATCTTTCCGTTCCATGTTGATATTTTTCCGCTGATTATCTATTCTCGGCCAATGACATCTCTTTGCCGGACACGTGCTTCGTTAAAAGTTTTTGTAACCTTGACCTGCCTGTGCCTTTTCGCGGCAGGGTCATATTCAGCGGAGGCCGCTTTGAAAGTGTTGCTGATCGGCAACAGCCAGACCGGTGTTTGCAACCCGGGCGGCGCCTGGACGTATGACCTGGCCCGTATGATCCAGGCCATGTCGGAGTCGGCCCCGGCCGATTGCCCGCGGATAAAAGCTTCCCGGACCACCGCCGGAGGAAAAAACCTGAAGTTGAAATGGGAAGCAGGCGAGGGGGACGGCACGCCCCGCGCCATCATTTCTACCGGCAAATGGGATTACGTTATTATCCAGGAAATATACAGCGCCGGCGCGCAGGATTTTGAAAAATATGCCGATCTTTTTGCCGGGGCTGCCAGGAAAGCCGGCGCCAAGCCCATCCTCTTCGCAACCGCCAGTGTAACCACAAATTATTCGCGTGCCTGCAAATATCCGGATTCTTTCAAGACTTTGAATGACATGCAGCTTGCCTTAGGAAAAAAACAAAACATCCCCGTGGCGGCCGCTGGTTATGCCTGGATCAGATACCTCGGGCCGGAGCCATCGGACGCGCAGCTGCTGGACATGTATCACAAGGACAAAGGCCATCCCGGCTATAAGGGTTCATATATTTATGCCTGTCTGCTTTACGCCGTCCTGACCGGCAAAAATCCCGCGGGCCTTGCCAGGTCATTCAAGGATGCCGGAGGTGGCGCTGACATTGTCATCGGGGCGGATGAAGCCGGCCGGATGCAGAAAGCCGCCTGGGATCAGTACCTGGAAAACAAAAATCAGTAATTTCACGGGCATGGCATAAGCCCGTGAGGCTTTTTCTTCGGAGGATAATAATGCAATTTATATCAATAGCGGAACTGTTGTATGTTTAAACGAAATCTTGACTTGATCATTAAGGGGGGATTGGTCATGGCTTTATTGCCTATTGATGGATGTGTCCGGCAGCCTGTCAGCTCGTCGCCGGCAATCGGATCATTGGCCGTACAGGTTACCGCTGACCGCCCTTCGGACCGTTACCTTAATGGCGAAAAAGCCTCGTTTATTGTTGAAGTCACATGCGATGGAAAACGCATCGAACGCGGAGCGGTTGAGGTCTGGCTCGCCCGCGACGGCGGTCCGGCCGGGATCGAGAAAAAAACATTCAACCTTGCCGAAAAGAACCCGGTCCAGGTTGAGGGCGCCATGACCGAGCCGTGTTTTTTCCTTTGCCAGGCATGGGCTTCCTCCGGCGAATTGAACGCCTATGGCGAAAAAATGGTATGGTACCGTGCGCCGGTTGCTTCAAACGAGGTCTCAATTAAGCTTGCCACTGACCGGCCGGAAGCTCTTTACCAAATTGGCGAGCAGGCCGTTTTCACCGCCGGCGTCACGCAGAACGGAAAACCATTGGCCGCCGGGAAATTAGAGCTTCGCCTGAGCAGGGAAGGGGCGGAAGAAAATATTGCCCGGAAAGAGTTTGACCTTTCTGAAAACAAGGCCATGGCAGTAAGCGGAACCTTGAGCAATGCTTCGTTTCTGCATTGCCAGGCCCGCTTGGCACGGGATGGAGAGAAGCCGGTTACAACCTGGATTGCGGCGGGCTTTGACGCGGATAAAATTACCCCGGTAACCTCAAGGCCCGGTGATTTTGAGGTGTTTTGGAAAGAAACGCTTGCCAGGGCAAGGCAATTGCCGGAAGACGTAAAGCTGGAAAAAATAAAAAAGCTTTCTAATGCCAGGGCGACCTATTACCGCTTCAGCATCAATACCTTGAACAATGAACGCGTCTACGGATTTCTGGGGGTTCCCTGCGGCCCGGGGCCCTTCCCGGTTATGGCCATGTATCCCGGCGCCGGTCCCGGCGTGTGTGCTCCAGTTGACTGCGGTCTGACGGCGCGCGGTGCGATCGTGATGATGATGAACGTCCATAAATATCCGGTTGCCGGGACGCCCGAGGAGGCAAAGAAGCAGCTTGAAGAGTATAACGCCCGTAACAAGGTTGCCAGTTACATTTACGCGGGCGCGTCGGCGCGCGACACATTCCATTTTTATTCTGTCCTGGCCGGATTCTGCCGGGCGCTGGACTATGTCTGCTCCCGCCCTGGCTGGTGGGATGGAAAGCATTTGTTCCTTTATGGCGGCAGCCAGGGCGGGTTTCTCACCCTGGCCATGAGCGGCCTCTACGCCGATAAAGTCACTTCCGCCCTGGCGGAAGTGCCGTATCTGTGCGATTACCGCCGTATCCGCCCAGGCGCCGACCGCGCCTTGATTGATACGATGGTGTATTACGATCCGGTCAACTTTGCGCGCCTGATAAGCTGCCCCCTCCGGGCTTCCGTAGCCTTTGCGGACGGCTCCTGCCCGCCGGCCACGGTCTTCAGCGCCTATAACTCCGTTCCGCGCAGCGATAAGAAAATCATGACGGAGCCGGGCGTCAGCCACGGCACCACGCCGGAACGGCAGGCCGCCGGGCGGGAGGTTGTCATGCGCGTGCTTGGGTTCCAGTGATCTGCTTCGGCTTCAGGCTGCGGAAATGATTGTTTTCCAGGATTCTGTTCCGATGTTGATATTTATCGGCCGATTATCTATTCTTCTCACTTTCTAAAGAGCCTGGAATTTTCCGGATATTTTTCGCCTGGGTATGGCGGGACAGCCTTGTCCCGCCGTTGATGCGGTTTTTGGACAGCCTTGCGCGGCCGGACCGGGCTTTAAACGAATCCGGACTATTTGTCGTCCGGCCCGATCGGTTGGCATTTCGATTCAATAACAAAGCGGCTGATAGCATTATCCGGGAGGAACTAAATTGAAAATATTGCTCGTGGGCAACAGCCAAATGGGGTGCTACAACCTGCCGAGGATCCTGAGGGTCATGTCCGCTTCCGCCCCGAAAGGTTATCCGCGCCTCAAAATCGGCGAAGCAATTTTTGGCGGCGCGACCCTGAAAACCCACTGGGAAAAAGGCGAGGGGGAAGGCACGCCGCGCGCCATGATTTCCAAGGGCAAGTGGGATTGTGTCGTCATCCAGGAGATATACTGCGTCCATAACCCCGGGTTCAGGCACGAGTTCGAAAAATACGCTACGCTCCTTGACGGGGCCATCAGGAAATCCGGGGCAAAAACAATCCTGTTTGCCACGGCAAATATCACCCAGTATTATAAACCGGACTACAAATCCTACCGCTACCCGGATTCGTTCAAAAAGTTGAACGACATGCAGCTCAGGTTCGGCAAAAAGCACGGCATAAACGTCGCGGCCGCCGGCTACGCCTGGATGAAATACCTTGGCAAAAACCCGTCGAAGAAAAAATTAATGGACCTCTACCATTCCGACAAGGGCCACCCGGGCGGCAAGGGCACCTACCTTTATGCCTGTTTGCTTTACGCCATCCTGACCGGCCGGAGCCCAGCCGGGCTGGCGCGGGAGTTCAGTGGTATCCGGGGTGGCTTTTCCATACCTGAAAAAGAGGCATCGAGGATGCAGCAGGTTGCCTGGTCACAGTACCTGGAAAACACATGTAAATAGAGGTAATTTAAAGTAGCCGCAAGAAAGCACAGGAAGAGCACAAAAATTAATTTGTGATTATTGTGCATCTTTGCCTGTCCGCAGAAGCTTTCTTGCATGCGCAGGCGGGTGGCAAAATATAATTTTAAAACTGGCTCATTAATCACAATAGAGGAGATAATCATGCGCATTGACGCCCATGTCCATATCATGCACGCGGAGCACGACAAGAACGGCAAGCTCATTCCCCCGGTCAAGCTCGGCTGGGTCGAGGGCAAGGAAACCCCGCAGCAGTATATCGAGACCAGCAAAAAGAAAGGCGTGGAGCAGGTCGTGGTGCTCGATCCGCCCGAGGTAGTTTTCGCCGGAATGAAAGTGTTCGGCGACTACATCATTCCCTGCCCGCAGGTGGACATGGACAAGGCCAAGCCGAAAGAGATCGAGGCCCTGTTCCAAAAAGGCGCTTGCGGCATCAAGTTCATCTGCCCCATGCATT
>JBAYWJ010000018.1:0-21999 GCA_041674125.1 Kiritimatiellia bacterium | reverse complement strand
TTTTGGCTTCATAATTTGCAGGGTTCCTCCTCCTTTTGCCCTAATTCCTTGCAAATTATTTGCCATGTGTCAACATCTATTTCTTTGCGCCGCAATTGCTTATCTGATTATTCAGAACCGACTTCTTTAAGCATCGCTGCCGGCGCGCATAAATCCCGCGGCGTTTCGCCCGCCGGCACGGGCTGCGCCTATTTGCCGACCAATTGTTCAATCCAGGCGTGATATTTCTCATGCACGCCTTCGCCCAGTTCTTCCGACTCAACCTTCTCAAAGGCCTCCGCCAATGAGTTCTGGTCGGCGGATTTCAGAAGCCGGTCGGCCATCGGGTACAGGAGACTATCCTCCTTGCCTATGTGCGCCCGGATCAGCCGGGCGTAAGAAGCCAGATTCTTTTTTGACTTCCGGATCGCGGCAGCGGCAGGAGCACCTTTGCCCGTGACCGCTTCTTTAACGGCACGCACATACCCGCGCCCCTGTTCGTGTTCGCGAAGCAGGGCGGCCAGCAGGCCGGTCTTAACGGGTATGCCGCGCTCGTACATCATGACGAACAGATGCTTCTCCTCCTTGGCGTGGTGGCAACGATCCACAAAGTTCTTAAAGAAGTCCGCCATCTCGCGGATGGTCCGGGCGTGAATCTCTCCCGTCTTTTCAATATGGGCGACCTCTTTCTCCATTGCGCCTATCACAAGCAAAATGGCCTGATGTTCGTGCTTGAGGATCCCGGTTGCCTTCATTTCCGTTCCTTTTTTCATACGTCCTTTTTATATCAAGCCTGCGTTGCGAAAGGTGTAATGGTTATTCGTCCAGAATCTCCCCGCTTGTCGAGATCGTGACCACGTGCCACGGGATCTTCTTATCGCTGGCCAACAGCGCCTGCTCTGCTGCATTGGCAATGCCTGCGCAGCAGGGTACCTCCATGCGCAGCACGGTTACGCTGCGAATGTCGTTGGCCTGCAGGATGGCAGTCAGCTTTTCGACGTAGTTCACCTCATCCAGCTTGGGACAGCCGATCAGGGTGACCTTGTTGACCATGAAGCGACGGTGGATGTCCGGGTAAGCGAAGGCCGTGCAGTCCGCGGCAATCAGCAGCGCGGCATTCCGTAGATACGGTGCGTTGACCGGAACGAGTTTGATCTGAACGGGCCAGTTAACCAGGCGCGACCCGGGTGCGGCGAACGAAGCAGCGCTCGCGGCGTTATCCGGCGCGGTCGCGGGGGGACGGGCAATGGTTCTGGCCATCTTGCCGGGGCAGCCGCATGCGAGCGGCGGCGCCGGCACGGGCGCTCCCTCCGTGCCTGTTGCATTTTTGCCGGCGCTTTGCCCGGCGGCAACGGCGGCCGCATCAAAAGACGCGGCCTCGCGTTCGACAATCTTGATCGCGCCGGCAGGGCACTCGGGCAGGCAGGCGCCGAGCCCGTCGCAGTAGCTTTCCGAGACGAGCCTGGCCTTGCCGTCTACGATCTTCAGTGCGCCTTCATGGCAAGCGCTGACGCAGAGGCCGCAGCCGTTGCAGAGATTGGAATCGATGCTGACAATTTTACGTTTCATGCGCGATGTTCCCGGATGCGCGTCACTTCATCTGCGACGCCGCGAATTCCCAGTTTGCAAGGTGATCCAGGAAAACCTGCACAAAATCCTTGCGGCGGTTCTGGTAGTCAAGGTAGTAGGCGTGCTCCCAGACGTCGCAGGTCATGAGCGCGGTCTGCCCGTGCGCGACCGGCGTATCCGCGTTGGAAGTTTTTACGATCTTCAGCGCGTCGCCCTCCTGGACGAGCCAGACCCACCCGCTGCCGAACTGCGCGAGGGCCGCGGCCAGGAAAGCATCCTTGAACTGCCCGAAGCCGCCGAACGATTTTTCGATCCGGTCCATCAGCCGGCCGGGAGGCAGGCCACCCCCACCCGGCTTCATGCACTTCCAGAAGAAAGTGTGGTTCCAGACCTGGGCCGCATTGTTGAACACGGCCGCCTTATCCGCCGCGAGCGCGCTCTCCCGGACGACCTTTTCCAGGGGACCGGCCGCCCACGGCGTGCCGGCCACCAGCTTGTTCAGGTTGTCCACGTAGGCCTGGTGATGCTTACCATAGTGGAAATCAAGTGTCCGGCCCGACACGTATGGCTCCAGGGCTTCGCGGGCGTAGGGCAGCGCCGGCATGGTGAACGCTGATGATCTTCCGACCGCGGCCGGGTCAGCCGTGACTTCCCCCGCCATCGCGGCGACCGCCACGCCCATCAACGGCGCCAGGACATGTTTAGATGCATTCCGCAACTTGCCATTCTTCATAATATCTCCTCCTCTATTCCGGGCATCTGGCGCTAATCATCCGGGACACCCCGGCGCCGATTCGCTTCACTCAGAAAAGCCCGTTATCCTGCGGAACGCGACGCGCCTTCCCGGCCTGCATGACCGGACATGTTTTGTTTTCTTTACCTGAGACTGACAGGCACGCACAGGTTCTTTTTCTCGTTTGCAACCCGCCCGCAGCTCTTGCATATGAACCTGGGCTTATTCACCAACGGCATCATCTTCTTGATATCCAAAGCACACGGACAACACGCGAGGGCGCACATCTTGTTTTCGCCGCAACAATTTCTTGTCATTTCTTTACTCATCTTTTCTCCTCCTTTATTCAGGTTACTACTATCACATATTTACAAATAAAAAATACGCCGCGAGCCGGATACCGGCCATAAGGCATAACCCTACTCTGCGGTTCCAAAAACCTGATATGCCGCCATCTCATCCGATCATCAATCAGCGCGGCCGGATGCCGAATTTCATTGAAGCGTTGCCGACAAAAAAGCTTGTACCTTAATATTGCACAAACACCAGCTTGGCTTTGAATATTATTCAATAATGACAGCATGCAAATGATTTTTTGCACCTTTTTTTATTTTACCCAACAGGTTATGCACACTTTTACCGGAAAAGCTGGTGTTTGCCGGAAAGGGAAGTCGCGTTATTTTGGTCCGTCAGTTGACGGATTGGCAAGGGGCACGCCCATGGCGTGCTAAACTTGCAGCTTGTCCCGCGCTACGCGGGATATGCTGATACACCGGCACCCTTGCCGCCCACGCGCGACGCGTGGCAGGCTTGCATCCCTGTCCAGCTCCGAGCGGGCTGCACCAAACAAACGCGGTTCAAAATTAAGGTTGTAAGAAAACATGCCGGCCCTTATGGTTCGGCTTCAGGTGAAGGATCAAAACTTAAGACGGGGAAGGCCTACATGAAAAAACTGCCTGAAGAAAACCGCTACGAAAGCATGACCTACCGCCGCTGCGGCCGCAGCGGGCTGATGCTGCCGGCCATCTCGCTCGGGCTCTGGCACAACTTCGGCGGGGTTGACAGCCTTGAAAACGCCCGGGCCATGGCGCGCCGGGCCTTCGACCTTGGCATTACCCACTTCGACCTGGCCAACAATTACGGCCCGCCGCCCGGATCGGCCGAAGAAAATTTCGGGCGCATCCTGCGCTCCGACCTGGCCGGATACCGCGACGAGCTGGTGATTTCCACCAAGGCCGGCTGGCTCATGTGGCCGGGGCCGTACGGCGACTGGGGGTCGCGGAAATACCTTACGGCCAGCCTCGACCAAAGCCTGCGCCGGATGGGTCTGGAATACGTGGACATCTATTACCACCACCGGCCGGACCCCAACACCCCGATGGAAGAAACCCTCGGGGCGCTGGACCAGGCGGTGCGGCAGGGCAAGGCGCTCTACGCGGGCATTTCATCGTACTCGCCCGAGCAGGCCCGGCAGGCGGCGAAAATCATGCGGGCGCTGGGCACTCCCTGCCTGATCCACCAGCCGTCTTACAGCATGTTCAACCGGCGGCCGGAAGAAGGCCTGCTGGCGGCGCTCGAGGAGGAAGGCATCGGCTGCATCGCCTTCTGCCCGCTGGCGCAGGGGCTGCTGACGGACAAATACCTGGACGGAATCCCCGCCGGATCGCGGGCCTCCAAGCCGCACGGGTTTCTCAAGCCAGGCCAGATCACGGAAAGCAAGCTCGCCAGTATCCGCAAACTGAATGACCTGGCGCGCGCGCGGGGGCAGACCCTGGCGCAAATGGCGCTGGCGTGGGTCCTCCGTCACCCGGGCGTTACATCGGCCCTGACGGGCACCAGCCGGGTGGAACAGATTGAAGCGAACGCGGCCGCGCTCCGGAACCTGAAGTTTGACCCTTCGGAGCTGGAGGCCATCGAGGCGGCCCTCCGCGGCTGATCATCAATTCCCGCCCGGCGACGCCGGGCACGGTCAGGCAACCGCGCTTTCGGCCCCGTTTTTTCCTCCTGCGAGGCGCGCTTGGGCGGGCACGGAGCCGGGCACCGGGCCGCGGAAGCGCGTGACAAAGGTGGGGGGCTGGATGGTGTCGCCAAACAACCTCACGCGCAGGTCCCACGCGGCGGCAAGGATGCGCGCGGCCGAGCGCATAAGCCGCTCCCTGGCGCCCGCCGGCCCGAACAGCCGCGAGCACTCAACATCCAGTGCTAGAGCTTTCCGCCGCTCGGCTTCGTTGACCGCGTGCCCGGCGATGACCGGCAGGATGAGAGAATATTTCCGCGCCCGCTCCCTGAGCTGGCGGTAGCGCTCCTCGAGGCAGGCGTCCCGGCTTGCCATGGCGCCCAGGTGCCGGCAGCCGCGGAAGGCGGTATCGATCATGCGCAAGATCGAGCTCGAGTTGGCCTCGAAATCGCTGCGGAAGGCGCGGTCGAGCCACTGCTTCGCGGTTTCGCCCGGGAAGGCGGGGTGATGCCAGTTCAGCATGTTCTGCCCGTGCCATTCCTCGTAGGGCATGTCTTCCTTCAGCAGGCCGCGCCGCCTGTGGTCAAGGTAAAGGCTCGTCACAGGCATGCCGGTGTAGAGCATGAACTGGACGAAATCCGTTTCGAGGCCGACGGCATAAGCGATGTCGGCGCCGATGTTTTCGGGCGTATGGTGCTCCATGCAGAGAATGGTGGAGCCGAGCACGGAAATGCCGCGGTCGCGCAGCCCGCGCACCAGGCGCGGGGCGTCGAGGCCGGTATTTTTACTGAAAAGCTGCTCCGTATTGCGCGATTCGAACCCCACCCAGACGAAGCACACTCCCAGCCGGACCATGTTGTCCAGGCCGAAATCCCTGATGGCCTCGGCTGAGGACGAGATGTAAAAAGTGAACCAGCGCCGGTTTTTCTCCATCTCCTCAAGGAGCTCCAGGGCGCGCTTTTTTTCCTTGAGGAAATTTTCATCCATGACGAAAAACTCGTCCGTGCCGCGGGCTTTCGCTATCCGGTCCATCTGCCCGAAAAGCTCGCGCCCGGTGCGGAAAAATGGCACGTACTCCTTCCCGAAGAAATGCGTGGTGCAGCAGAAGTGGCAGCCGTTGACGCAGCCCAGGCCCGGCACGAGGACGCTCGGCAGCCTGCCGGGCATGGGGACGCCAAAGACCCGGCCGTGCTCGCTGCAAGGCAGGACGGGGTGAAAGACCGGCGCGCCGGGGTCCTGCCCCAGAAATTCCCGCATCCAGCGGATGCCGTCGCCGCGGGCGATGTGGTCGCAATCAATGAGCTCCTCCACCCCCTCGATCGCGGCGCCGTGGCCGCCGAGAACGATAGTGGCGCCGGGAGAGTGTTGCCGCACGAGGCGGGCCATCTCGCGCGCCTTGGCGAAATTGGGCGTGATGAAGGAAATGCCGATGATGTCATACTGTTTGCGGATTTCGCGGATAAACCGCTTGCGGGAAGGGAAATCAAGCACGGTGGTGTCGGCATCAATATTGGCGGCAATGAAGTAAAGCCCGAAGGAGCGGTGGCTGAACCTGAGCGAGGCCGGGCCCTGGATGCGGGTGACCTGGTTGTGGTAGAGCTCCATCAGGTTTTCCTTGCGCCCGTATTCGTCATCAACACCGTAGGGCCCGAAGACGCTGCTGAGCAGGATGCGGGGCGACGCGGATTTACCGTTCCATTTGGGTTGATCGGTCATAAATCTGAATTTTCGAATCAATTAACAAACAAAATGCATTTATTGCCACGCAGGGCGGCGCCGGGCTGGAAGCGAATGGAGGGAGCCTACATCAACCGCGGGCTTAAAGCAACTGCAACCGGGGCCGCCTTCATGACTGCGAGACCTTTTCGGCGGAGCTTTGGAGGTAGGAAAGAAAATGTTTCATTTCGTCCTCGTCCCCCTTGCGGATGGAGCGGATAACATCCTTGATGGTGATCATGCCCATGATTTTGGGCCCATCCATGACCGGCAGGTGGCGGATATTTTTTGTAAACATGAGGTCCATGGCGGCCTGGATACCGTCGTTGATGTCGATGGTGAGGAGGTTTTTTGTCATGACGTCGGCGATTTTCACCCGGCTGAAATCGGCGCGCTTGTTGCACTGGTAAAGGACGTCGCGCTCGGTGATGATGCCGGCCAGGGAGTTGTCATCGGCGGTTACAAGCAGGGCGCCTATTTTCTTTTCGCAGGCAATCCGCACGAACTCCGAGAGCGGCAGCGATGACTTGATGGCGAAAACATCGGCATAGCCTTTCACGTCCAGAATCTGCTTGATGGTAATGTATTGCATCTTTTTATCCCGAAATATTGTTGAGCGCTGTCAGACACAGCCGGCGCCAAATATTGGCGATGAAATTATTTAAAACCCGGATCCATGTCAATGATAATTTGGAACCTTAATATTCGCCCGGGTATAACAGAGGTCATTTTTGCGCAAGGCCTGCAAGCGCGACGCTCCCGCCATGCTTCACGCCAATTTCCAAGCAGACAGTCACCCGGCCAGGTAAGGAATTTCGAAGCAACAATCCGGCATTTACCTGATTTGCGAAAAACAACTTAAAGGATATTAAGTAACAAAAAGCATGACTGTCAAATGTTCTATATTTATTATGCAGACAAACAAATTATGCTTGTGTAAGATAATCGCTAAACAAGCTTTATTTAAATTTAAAGCATAGGCTTTCTTTCAGGAAAGGAAATTCAAATGGGCATACGGATACTGATTGCGGATGATCACAAGATAATGCGCGAAGGGTTAAAGGCGCTGGTCGGGAAAGAGACGGATATCACCGTGGTCGGGGAGGCCGAAAGCGGCAAGGAGACCATCAGCCAGGTGCAAAAGCTCTCGCCCGGCATAGTCGTGATGGACATTGCCATGCCCGATTTGAACGGGATCGAGGCCACGCGCAAAATTACCAAGATCAACAAGAATGTGAAAGTGGTGGCCCTTTCGGCCCATGCCGATCAGCACTTCATCCGCGAGATGATGGCAGCGGGGGCCTCGGCCTACGTGCTCAAGGATACCGCCTACGAGGAACTGGTCCGCGCGATCCGCGAGGTGATGAAGGGCAAAAAGTACCTTTCACCCGACATAACCCGCGGAGTGCTGGACAGCTTCGTCAACCTCCCGCGCACCACGGGAACGAACCCGGCCTTCGCAGTCCTGACCGACCGCGAGCGCGAAGCCCTGCAGTTGATCGCGGAGGGCAAAAGCACCAAGGAAATCGCCGGCGCAATGGAAGTCAGCGTTAAAACGGTTGAAACTCACCGGCATAACATCATGGAAAAATTGGATATGCATAGCATCGCGGAACTGACCAAGTATGCGATCCGCGAAGGAGTAACCTCCATTGACGGTTAAAAATAAATACTAAGTCTTTAAGCCGCATGCCGGCAGCCCCTGCCTCGGGGTCCGGCCGCCGTACAGCCCGGCCACGGGCAATGAATTAAGATGAATATTCTATTGATCGACGACCACGCGCAAACGCGAGCCGAAATGGCCGCGCTCATCAACGCCGAAAAAGATTTGCGCGTGATGGGCGAAGCGGCTACCGGCGAAGAAGGCGTGCTGAAAACCATCGAGCTTAAGCCGGATCTCGTGGTAATGGACATCATCCTGCCGGGCATCAACGGCATCGAAGCCACCAAGGCCATCATGGCCAATTATCCCGACACAAAAATTCTGATTTTATCCAACCATTCCGGCAGCATCCTTGTCCAGGCGCTGCTGAGCGCCAACGCGCGCGGCTATATAAGCAAGACCCACGCCTTCGAGGAACTGGTGCCCGCCATCCGCGTCGTGGCGGAAGGAAAACAATACCTGGGCAAGGGAATCAACGACTGACACGTTTTCAGGGCTGAACCCGGCTGCCCCCCGCCCCGATGATGTTTGACATCTTTTACCGGAATGAATATCATGAACAAGAAGAACGACCCGGCGCATTCAAACCCCATCGGATGCCCTAGCGCAACCCGGCAGAGGCATGAACGTTGAAACCAAAACAAAGATCGCCAAGCTCCTGGCCCTGGCCATTTTTCTTTCCGGCTTTGCAATCATAACCGCATGGCTTTTCAAGGCAGCCGACCTGATGGCCGTTTTTTCCTGGTGGATACCGATGAAATTCGACACGGCCATCGGCTTTATGCTTTGCGGCATTATCCTTTATTTTATTGCCAGGTCAATCGGGGGTGATTTTGACGTAGCCCAGGTGGCTCTTGCCATAACCACCCTGACAATGATCATGCTGATGGGTACCCTGTTTTTTTCCGACCTGCTCGAGATTCATACGGGCCTCGAGGAATTATTTGTAAAGGACAATAATCATTCCGGCGATTACACCATTCCCGGCCGGCCGCCGTTAATGACCGTTGTGAATTTCATCCTGATTGCCGCGGCCGGAATCATGAATATGTTCAACATTGCTAAATTGCGGCTGATAATGAAATTAATCGGCCTTGCGGTTGCCGCAATCGGAACGCTGGCGCTGGCCGGCCACTGCTTTAACGCGCCGGCCCTCTATTTTGCCATGGGTGGCTTGAGCTCGGCCATGGCCGTAAATAGCGCAGTTTTGTTTGTATTATCAGGCATGGGATTAATATGTCTATCAGACTGAAACTTGTAATCATGTTCCTGGCCATCGCGCTGATCCCGCTGCTGCTGACAAGCGCCCTGGCCTTTCATAATTACAGATATTCCCTCGAGAATATTCGTACCGAGCAGATGCGGACCCTGGCCCTGTTCAAGGCCCAAGAAGTTCAAGCATTCTTTGCGAGAATAAATTCTTTCGCAAAATTGCTCCAGAACCTTTATGTCATTAAAAACAACATACCCGCCCTTATCCGGCTCGCAGACAACCCCGCCGCCCCCGAATATGCCAGCATCGAAATATTGATTGATAATATCCTGCGCACGGTGGTGGAAACCGAGGGCATGTTTGACCTTATGCTTACCGACACGCGTGGCAGGCTGATTTACCATTTCAAGCATGAGCGCGCCTCGACCCAACCTTTCAGGCCCGTTCCTGATGCCATAATAAAAAATATTGAAAAAGGCGGGGGCGCGATCTGCATCTCCGACATGTATTTAAACATCCTGAACGACAACCGGCCAGCCCTGCTGGTAACCGCACCGGTCCTGGACATGAACGAAAAAGCCATGGGGTTCATAGCCATCGAGATGGACATGGCGCCACTTTACAACCTTGTCATGGACAAGTCCGGCCTGGGTAATACCGGCGAAATAGTGATCGGAAAGAAAGCCGACGGCCACGTCATTTATTTGACCCCGCTCCGGAATGACCCGCAGGCGGCGCTTAAGCGGCAAGTTACGCTCGGCGCCCCGGTCGGCGTGCCCATTCAAAGAGCAGTCGCAGGCCGGGAAGGAGTTGGAATGTCAGTTGATTACCGCGGCGAAAAAGTCATCGCGGCCTGGCGCCCTGTTCCCGGCCTGGACTGGGGGCTCGTGATTAAAATTGACGCGCAGGAGGCCTTCGCCGACGCCAAAAATTTAAGGGACCTGATCTTGTTTATCCTTGGCATAGTTACAATTTTATCCGGCATCATGGCATTTTCGATTGCCCATTCAATTTCCAGGCCCATCATCCAGCTCTCCAGCGCCGCGCAGGAAATCGGCAACGGGAGCTGGGATTTCCAGGCCGCCGGCAACTCCAGGGACGAGATTGGCCAGCTGGCACAATCGATCGAGAAGATGACCATCAACCTGAAAAAGCTTGGCAGCGAGCGCGACGCTGAACGCCAGCGGCTTTACGGGGTGATGGAAACCCTGCCGGTATACGTGATACTGCTGACCGAAGATTACCGCGTGCCTTTCGCCAATAAATTTTTCCGGGAGCGCTTCGGCGAATCGGGCGGCAAGCGCTGCTATGAATACCTCTTTAACCGCCCGGAACCATGCGATAACTGCGAGACGTATAAAGTCCTGAAGACCGGCAAACCCCATCACTGGGAATGGACCGGCCCGGACAACCGCAACTACGACATCCACGATTTTCCATTCAGAGACACGGATGGCACCTGCATGATCCTGGAGATGGGCATTGACATCACCGTTCAAAAACGCGCGCAAGAATCCCTGCGCGCCGCCGCACTCTACGCCCGCAGCCTTATCGAGGCATCGCTTGATCCCCTGGTAACCATCAGCGCGGCAGGAAAAATCACGGACGTCAACGAGGCCACCATCAAGGTTACCGGCGTCCCGCGCGAAGAACTGGTCGGCACCGACTTCCTCGATTATTTCACCGAACCGGAAAAGGCCCGCGCAGGCTACAAAAAAGTATTTACCGACGGGTTTGTCACCGATTATCCCCTGACCATCCGCAGCAAGGACGGCCGTTTAACGGACGTCCTCTATAACGCCAGCGTCTACAAGGACTCCCATGGCAACGTGCTCGGCGTCTTTGCCGCCGCCCGCGATGTGACTGTGCTGAAACAGGCCGAAGCGGAGCTCCGGCGGCATCGGGATAACCTTGAAGCTCTGGTTAAAGAGCGCACGGCCGAGCTTCAAATGATCCTTGATTCCGTGCCCGCGATGATTTTCTACAAAGACAAGAAAAACAACTTTATTCGTGTTAACAAGGCGTTTGAAAATGCCATGGGATTGCCCATACATGCGCTGGAAGGTAAGTCTTTGTTCGACATCTATCCCAAAGATACGGCTGAGGCCTATTGGAAGGATGATCTGGAGATTATAAATTCCGGTAAAAATAATTTGGGAATAATAGAGCCGATGAAATCTGCCAGCGGCTTAAAAATGGTCCAGACCGACAAGGTGCCTTATTTTGACAAGTCAGGTAAAATAGCGGGGATAATCGGCTTTTCGATTGACATCACGGAACGCAAACGCGCGGAAGATGCGCTGCGGCAGAGCGAGCTGTTGTTGAAAAGATCGCAGAAACTCGCCCATCTTGGCAGCTGGGAACTTGATATTGCGACCGGTCAGCTGATATGGTCGGACGAGGTGTATGATATTTTTGGATTCAAACCCCAGGAATTCGCCGCCACTTACAAGGCATTTCTGGAAACCGTGCATCCCGACGACCGCGCGGCGGTTCATTCCTTATATTCCCGTTCTCTGGGCGATAGCACTAACGGCTACGAAATTGAACACCGGATTATAAAAAAATCGACCGGCGATGTCCGCATAGTTTATGAAAAATGCGAACATATCCGGGACAGTTCAGGAAAGGTCATTCGCTCCGCGGGAATGGTTCATGACGTCACCGAACTGCGAAAGCTGCAGGCGCGCGAAAAGGAAGCCCTGGCCATCGCCACCGCCGCCCGCACCGCCATGGACAGCCTCCAGGCCATGGGTGAAGGCGTAATGCTCATGGACATGAATGGCTGCATACTTTCCATCAACCCGGCGTTCGAACAATTAAGCGGCTACAATAAAAACAAAATGCTCGGCCGGCCGCTCATCGACCTGCTGCCGATCATGCTGAAAGAGGAAGAAAGAACCAAAGCCCTGGAGATTTTCCGCGCGGCGCTGGAAGGCAAAGAAGCGTCCCTGCCGCCGACCACGTTCATCTCCAAGCAGGGAAACCCCGTGCCGGTCATGCCGGCCTTGACGTTTATCCGCACCACCAGCGGAAATCCAACGGCCATGGTGCTGACGGTGCGTGACATTTCAGAAATCCGCGCGATGCAGAAAAACCTTGAGGAAAATTACGACCGGATGCGCATCCTGGCTGAAAAGCTTGCATCAACCGAGGAACGTGAAAGATACCGGCTATCGGCCCAGATCCACGACACCGTGATACAGACCCTGGCGCTCTCCAACATCAAGCTCGGTGCGCTGCTCAAGGAACTGACCGCCAGCGGAACCAAAAAAAGCATCGAGGAAGTGACCGCGCTGCGCGTGACCATCAAGGACGCCATCAGCGAGTCGCGCTCCCTGATGGCCGAGCTGACTCCCCCGCTGCTCTACGAACTCGGCCTCGGGCCGGCCCTCAACGACCTGGCCCAGAAATTGCAGGCAAAGCACAACATACCCATCCGGGTAAATGACGACCAGAACGCCAAACACCTGGACAGGTCAATCCAGGCCATCATCTTCCAGGCAATCCGCGAACTCATTATGAACGCCTTGAAACACGCGGGCCAATGCAATATCACCGTGACCCTCGCGCGTGATAACAACCAGCTGCGGGCATGCGTGGAAGACAACGGCTATGGCTTCATTGTTCCGGAGGAAGGCCGCTTCCAATTCCGCGCCGGCGGCGGGTTCGGACTCTTTTTTATCCGCGAACGGCTGGAACTTATCGGCGGCAGCATAAGCATCAATTCCAGGCCGGGAAGCGGCGCAAGCATCTCGCTCTGCGTTCCCTGGCATGAGCAAAGCTCCCTGCTGAACTGCTAAGCCACATCAAGGCCTTACCTTTCCGTAAGGTTTTTCGTAATTCTTTCTAATCAATCTCCCGATGGCGATCACAACCGCGCGGGGGTAGTATGCTTGCGAAATTAAATAAAAACCGCGCTGCCCATATTGAGAAGGCGCAACGCAAAGGAGGACATAAAATGCAAACATTAAACGGACAGATTCAGACAGCGGACTGGAAATCTGAAAAGCACGTACCGGTTATAGAATGTTCCGAGCAGGCCAAGGCGGGTGAATTTTTCAAAGTAGCGGTAACGCTCGGCAAGGCCATCGCCCATCCCAATACCACCGAGCATCACATCAGCTGGATAGCGCTGTTTTTCCAGCCGGAAGGCGAAAAGACGCCGCTCCAGATCGGCCACTTTGAATTCTGCGCCCATGGCGAATCGGTTAAAGGTCCGAACGAGGGCACGGTTTACACCAATCACGAGGCCGCAACCACGATGAAAACCGGCAAGCCGGGCACTTTTTACGCCCTGGCGCTCTGCAACATCCACGGACTGTGGCAGTCTTCAAAAACAATTACACTCGGCTGAAAATAACCGGGAAAATGAAACATGATAAGGAAGAAGGCTGCCCGGCCCGGAACGGGGACATCCGCTTTCGCCTGCCAGGGAAGCGCCGGGACCGATATATCGGTCATGATGTTTCTCGCGTCGATGGCGGTAACGGCGCTTAACATGGAAACGAAGGCCATCTACCTCAACTTGATTGACGGAGAACGAAAATGGCGGCCAATGAATGGAGGAAATAAAAATGAAAGCAAGTGTTGACCCAACCAAGTGCACCGGTTGCGGAATTTGCTGTGATGTCTGCCCGGAAGTATTTGAACTGGAGGGTGACCTGGCAAAGGTCAAGGTGGATATTGTCCCGCCCGAGGCGGAAGAAAAATGCCGCGAAGCGGAAAAGAACTGTCCGGTTGAAGCCATAGCACTGCAAGTATAAGGAGAATCAACCATGGCGGAATTTTTGAACCCTTTTACCGGCTTGACGCCGAACCGCAAATTGACCGTGCGGGAATTATCGCGCGCCATAAGGGGGGCCCTGTCGGCCGAAGAGGAGGCCATCCATTTTTACGAGGCGCTGGCGGATGCAACCGACAACTCCCCGGCAAGGGAAGTCCTTCAATCCGTGGCCGAGGAGGAACGCGTCCATGCCGGCGAATTCCAGCGCCTTTTGAACCTGCTGCTTCCCGACGAAGCGGTCCGCCTGGCGGAAGGGGCGGCGGAAGTCGATGAAATCAGCAATAACCTTAAAATACCACAGGCAGAAGCCGGTGAAAATGCAAATAAAAATCAATTAACCGTCGGCAGCTTAAAGACGTGAAAGAGACAATGAAACGCGGGTATTTTCAAGATATGAATTTTGAAAGGAGAAATAATGGACAATAAATATTTACACCGTGAAGACGCCGGTTTTGGAAAAGGGCTCTGGGACAAGCTGGATGAAACGGTAACAAGCGCGGCCAAATCGCGCCTGACAGGGCGGCGCCTCCTGCCGGTCGAAGGGCCTTACGGCCCGGGCATGAAATCCATCGGGATCATGGACCATGCCATTGCCGGGACCCTTTCTGAACGCGTACGCCTGCATATTGCCTGTTTACTGCCCGTGCCCGTGATCGAAAGTTCGTTTACGCTCTCCATGCGGGACATTGCCGCGTTTGAAAGCAACGGCGATGCTCCCGGCCTGAAGGCCGCCGCCGGGGCGGCAATGCTTTGCGCCGACCAGGAAGACGTGCTTGTATTTGGGGGCGACAAGAATGCAGCCCTGGAGGGGTTGCTGAATTTCAGCGGCGTCCAAAAGAACAAACTCGCAGACTGGAAGGAAACAGGACGGGCGGTCAACAATATCCTGGAAGCAGTGAACAAGCTCGATGCCTCGGGTTTTCACGGCCCATATGCACTCGCCATGGCCCCGGCGCGCCACAACCTGCTTTTCCGGCGTTACCCCGACGGAACCCAGACGGAGCTGGAACACCTCCGGCAGGTCATAACGGGCGGAATCATAAAATCCCATGCGCTGGCATCGGAAGCCATCCTGGTTTCAGCGGCGAAAGAGCTTGCCGCTATCGTGATCGGCCAGGACCTGACGACATCACTGGTCGGGCCTTCCGGCCGGGACTACGAATTTGTTGTGTTTGAATCAGCCGCATTGCGGCTGAGCGAACCGGCATCCGTCTGCGTAATGCAGTAAGCCGCGAACAGGTTCAAGGATTAAGGAACCGGGTGAATTCCCGGCCCCGGGCCGGAAAATCAACCGGAGCAAATCAGAAAAGGAGATAAAATGAGCGTTAATATTGACATTATTTTTTACAGCATGTACGGACACGTATACCGGATAGCCGAGGCCGTGGCGGAAGGCGCGCGCGGTGTGCAAAACACCGATGTCCGCCTGTGCCAGGTGCCGGAGCTGGCGCCGGATGCCGCTCTTGAAAAGTCGGGCGCCAAGGCTGCACGCAAGGAATTCGCGCATATTCCTATCGCCGAAGTTGACAAACTGGCGGAAGCGGACGCCTTGATCTTCGGCACCCCTACTCGTTTTGGGAACATGTGCGCCCAGATGCGCAACTTTCTGGACCAGACCGGCGAGCTTTGGATGAAAGGATCGCTGGTTGGAAAGATTGGCAGCGTTTTTGCCAGCACGGGAACGCAGCACGGCGGCCAGGAGACGACCATCACCAGTTTTTATAATACCCTGATTCACCTGGGAATGATCGTGGTCGGAGTGCCCTACTCTGAACAGGGCCTGCTTAACATGGCCGAGATAACCGGCGGCACGCCGTACGGCGCCACCACCCTGGCCGGAGCCGACGGATCAAGAATGCCGAGCGCGAATGAACTGGGCATTGCCAGGTTCCAGGGGCAGCACGTTGCCGCACTGACGGCTAAATTGAAAGGAAACTGACATATGAATACAAGGAAAGCAAAGGCGGTCTGGCTGGGCAACCTGAAGGATGGCAAGGGAACAATGGAACTGGGCAGCGGCATTTTTCAAGGACCTTACTCTTTCCGGTCAAGATTTGAAATGGGCGACGGCACGAATCCGGAAGAACTTATTGCGGCCGCCCTGGCCGGATGTTTTTCCATGGCTTTAGCGCACATCCTGAGCGAAGCCGGTTATGCGCCGTTGAAAATCGCAACCACGGCTAAAGCCCACCTGGACGCCGTCCTTAATGGTTTTGCCATAAAAATAATTGAACTTGAAACAGAGGGGGCCGTGCCCGGCATTGAATCAGAGCAATTCAGGCAATATGCCGAAGAGGCAAAGACCAACTGTCCGGTCTCCAAGGCCCTGGCCGGGGCGAAAATAGAGCTGACGGCTAAACTGGTTTAAAAAGCCCGTTCAAAGGTCAGGTCTTAGAGTTCTGAATTTATGATCGCCCAACCTTGAACTCTGATTATGAAGGATGAACTTGCGGCTTTATCGTCTTATCCATAACTTAAAATCAGCTCATTTAGTTTTATTAATTCAGTCTCCGTCAATTTTCCAGAATTTCTCCTGCCCGGTTGAAAATGCGATTCGAACGGCGCCCGGGAGTTCCGGTAAAGCACCCCAACCGGGATGACGTCCCCCCAATCCTCCGCCTTTTTCACGGCTATTTCCCAATTTTGCGGGTCGTAATCAGCTGGCAGAGGCTTACAGCGGTCATTATACCACTTGAACGTGTTGACCTTGTTGAAAGACACGCAGGGTTGAAGAATATCCAGGAGCGCAAAACCCGGATGGAGGACAGCCTGCTGAATCATATCGGCAAGCTGATCAGGCAAACCAGAGAAACTGCGCGCCACAAACCCGGCATGCATGGCAATCGCGACCGCAACGGGATTGAAAGGAGCGGAAAAGGTGCCGTGCGGCTGGGCCTTTGTCACAAATCCCTCTTCGGATGTCGGACTGGCCTGCCCTTTTGTCAGTCCGTAAACCTGGTTATTGTGAACGAGGACGGTAATATTGATGTTCCGGCGGATGGCAGCCAGGAAATGATTGCCCCCCTCTCCATAGGTGCAGCCGTCGCCACTTTCCACGATAACCGTCAATTCCGGATTTGCCAGCCGCGCCCCGGTGGCGACGGGCAGAGCGCGGCCATGCAGGCCGTTAAATACGTTCGCATTCAGATAATGCGGAGCCTTCGCGGCCTGGCCGATGCCGGAGACGAAAAGCACCTGGTGCGGCCGCAAGTTGAGGTTGAGCAAGGCCCTCTTGACAGCTTTTAGAATGGCAATATTTCCGCAACCCGGGCACCAGGCAGTTTCGTATTCCCCGTAGTCTTCCAAACAGGCTTTTTTCTGTTCATCAGTCATAATGAAGATTCCCGAGTATGTATTCGGGCGTAAACGGGAGTCCATCATATCGGCGCACGTGGAACGGAATCTCAAAACCGCATTCCCTCCGGATAAGGCGGGCAAACTGGCCGCCATGGTTGCCTTCGACGCAAACCGCTTTTCCTGCTGATTCCAGATAAGGCATGAAAAGACCCGGCACCAGCGGCCACACCTGCCGGAAGTGAAGCGTTCCGACTTTAACGCCCTCGGCTTTTTTCAATAAAGCCGCCTCGCGCACCGCGTCTTTGCTCGAACCCCATGAAACCATCAGGAGATCCGGAGCGTCATCACCTTCATATTCAGGCGGTAGCACCCGCGAAACAATGCCTTGTAATTTGTTCTGGCGCTTTTCAACCATCATTTTCCTTATCCCAAGATCCTCGGTGATATGGCCATCCTCCGTATGCTCATCGCTGTCGGCAACAACCAGGTGCTCGCTCATACCCGGCAAAAGCCGCAGAGAAACGCCGGTATCAGAAAAGGCGAATCTCCTGTAGGTTGGCCCTGAAAATATTTCGACCACACCCTCCTGGAATGTTTCTTCTGATAATTTAAACGGCAGGACCGCCCGATAAGAATCGGCAAGAAACTGGTCGGTAAGAATAAAAACCGGCCCCTGGAAACGCCCGGCAACCGCAAAGGCTTCTCGTGTTATCCGGAAACATTCCTCCACGGAACCGGGCGCAAAAACAGCCCTGGGAAATTCGCCGTGTCCGGCGTGTAATATAAAGTCGAGATCCGCCTGCTCTGTCCGCGTCGGCAAGCCGGTGGCAGGACCCGGCCTTTGGCCAACAACAATCACGACCGGCGTTTCCGTCATGCCAGCCAGGCTGACTCCCTCCGCCATAAGCGCAAAGCCGCCGCCGGAAGTCGCCACCATGGACCTCGCCCCGCAAAAGGAGGCGCCGATCGCCATGTTGATCGCGGCGATTTCATCTTCCGCCTGCTCCACGACCAGGTTGAAGTCATTGCCGTATTTGGCAAGCATTTGCGGTATCGAAGTTGCCGGAGTCATTGGGTAAAAGGAGCAAAATTTAAGACCCGCGGAAAGGGCGCCCAGCGCGATGGCGTCATTTCCGTTGAGCATAATCCTTTTGGGATGCTCTTTTGCGGCCGGCAAGCTGAAGCGTCCGCGTGCCGCCTCCTGCCTGGCAGCCCAGGTCCAGCCGGCCGACAAAGAAGCCATATTCCGGTCCAGCAGCCCGGATTTATTCCCGATTGATTGCCGCACCGTTTCCGTAACAATCGCTTCATCCAGTCCCAGCATGGCGGCCACGACTCCCAGCGCCGCCATGTTCTCGAATTTTCCCCCGTCGAAATCCGTGTATGGAACCGGCAAATACAATCCGGAGGTCTCGCAATCGGCCGCAGCTGCCACAATCAGGGCAAACGGACTGAGGAAACCACGGTGAAGCACGCCCGTTTCTTTATTAAACGCGACCAGCAGGTCGATCGACTCGCGCGGCGCCAAAATCCGGCCGGAGCCGGCGCGAATGGCGTAAGTGTTGTGACCGCCCCTGATGCGCGACATGTACTCCTGGGTCACCACGATGTGGTAACCGCAGCGCACAAGGCTCCTGGAAAGCAGGTCTCCCAGGGTGATGAGCCCCTGCCCCGCCTCCCCGCCGATGCAAATGTTTATTTCGTCCCGGATGGTCATTGTTTTTATTTTTTGATTTATAATGATGGGATTGAAGGAAAACCACCATCGGGAATATCCCGATCACGCAGGTCGAAATCCCTTAGCCGACGTATTGCATCAATGATGATCCGTTTATGGAAAAGACAGCTTCGACCTGCCGCCGTGGATGATGCGTCAAAGCCTGAGGCCAAGGCACGTGCAATATCATGGTTAGAAGGCTTGTTCCGCATCAGGGATTTCGCATCATTTTTTCATGGTTTGCCCGATGTCTTTATTACACCCCGCAAGGAATAATGACGGTTAAACGAGAAAAAATGTTTATATAAGAAAGGCATAATTACCATGAGGGCTATAACTCAACAGAACCTTATCAACGCTTTCGGCGGCGAAAGCCAGGCTCACATGCGCTATATTCATTTCGCCGACCAGGCGGCAAAGGAAAAGCTGCCCAACGTGGAAAGACTTTTCCGGGCGATTGCGCACGCCGAATTCGTTCACGCGGGCGACCATTACCGGGAGTTGAAACATCTGGAAGGCGGTTATGTCGCCGATTCCATGGCCGCCTTCGGCCCGGGCGATACCAGGAAAAACCTGAAGCTGGCCATCGCCGGGGAGACGTTTGAAATCGAAGAGATGTATCCCGCCTACATGGAAATCGCCAAGTGCCAGGGCGAGCAGGGCGCCGAGCGTAGTTTTTCGTGGTCGTATAACACCGAAAAAACGCACAAAATGCTGTTTGAAAAAGCGCTGAAATCAGTGGAAGCGGGACGGGATATGGTGCTTGGCACTGTGCACGTCTGCGAAATCTGCGGTTACACGATTGAAGGCGAGGCCCCCGATATATGCCCGCTCTGCAAGGCAAAAAAAGATAAGTTTACCGGCTTTGCCAGGGCATGAAGCTGGAATTGCGGAACAACTGGCGCCAGGAATGACGCCATGGGAACGATGTTTCCGGCAAAATAAAAAAACAGGAGGACACACAATGAAGCGAAGCAAAGGCAGTAAACCTTATGCCGGCAAAGAACGTACCGCGGGCGGAGATAAACAAAGCTGTAAAAAGGAAGTCTGCTTTGAAATATGCGCCTCTCCGGGGTGCAAGGTCTGCATGGCAGGATCTTTCAACAGCTGGCAGCCGCAGGAATTGAAGGATGACGGCAACACCGGAAAATATACGGCCATTGTGAGCCTGCCGGCCGGACGCCACGAATACAAGTTCATCATCAACGATGCATGGCTGCACGACTCGGCCAATCCCGATTCGGTCGAAAATTCTTTCGGGTCGTTGAACAGCGTTATTAGCGTCTGAGCGCGCCAAGTCAGGAGATATCCCATGAATAATTCGCCGGCAAAAAAGCTCAACAGGCTTGCCATGGAAAAAAGCCCGTACCTCCTGCAGCATGCAACCAACCCGGTGGACTGGTTTCCCTGGGGTAAAGAGGCCTTTGAAAAAGCTGAAAAAGAAGATAAGCCCGTGTTTCTCTCGATCGGTTACTCAACCTGCCACTGGTGCCACGTCATGGAGCGCGAGTCTTTTGAGGATGCGGAGGTGGCCGGCCTGATGAACGAAACCTTCATCTGCATCAAGGTTGACCGCGAGGAGCGTCCGGATATTGACCGGGCGTACATGGCTGTTTGCCGGATGATGACCGGCGGAGGAGGATGGCCGCTTACGATCATGATGACCCCCGAAAAAAAGCCTTTTTTCGCCGGAACGTACATTCCCCGCGAAAACCGCTTTAATCAAACCGGCCTGCTGGAACTTATTCCGCGCATAAGGGAAACGTGGCTTGCTCAACGCGAAAATATAACGGAACCGGCGGAGGCCGCCGCAAAAGCCGCAATGAAAACATCAAGCGCAGCGCCGGGACAGATCCCCGCCGAATCCCTCCTTGAAGACGCCTTTACAGAACTTTCGCGTTATTATGACGAGTCTCACGGCGGCTTCGGCGAAGCGCCCAAATTCCCGTCCCCGTCAAACCTGCTTTTTCTGCTGCGTTACTGGAAACGGACAGGCAACCGGAACAGCCTGGACATGGTCGCAAAAACCCTGGATATGATGAGAAGCGGCGGCATTTACGACCAGATAGGCTTCGGGTTTCACCGCTATTCCACGGACCGCGAATGGCGCGTGCCGCATTTTGAAAAGATGCTTTACGACCAGGCCATGCTCATAATGGCATACACGGAAGCCTGGCAGGCGACCGGCAAAGATAAATTTAAACAGACCGCGCGCGAGACTTGCGCCTACGTGCTGCGCGAGATGACATCTCCGGACGGCGGATTTTATTCGGCTGAAGATGCCGACAGCGAAGGGAAAGAAGGGCTGTTTTACACATGGACGGAGGCCCAAATCCGGCAGGCACTCCCTGGCGGGGATGTTGACCTGGCCATGGATTTTTACGGCATCGTGCCAGGCGGAAACTCCGGGGAGGAATCACCCGCAATCCCGGAGGGAAGCAGCATCCTGCGCCTTGTTGTGCCGCGTAACCGGGCTGCCGGCGAACCGGAAACCGCAGGCACCGCCTTGAATAAACGCCTGGAATCAATAAAGGAAAAGCTTGTTGCGGCCCGGCAGAAGAGAATTCACCCGGACAAGGACGACAAGATCCTGACGGACTGGAACGGCCTGATGATTGCCGCACTTGCAAAGGCGGCGCGCGCCTTTGATGCGCCCCAATATGCCGCCGCCGCGGCGCGGGCGGCAGACTTCATTATCAAGACCATGCGCGGCCGGGACAACCGCCTCCTGCATCGCTACCGCGACGGCGAAGCCGCGATAAACGCCTTCCTTGATGACTATGCTTTTTTAACCTGGGGGCTGATTGAGCTGTATGAAACCACATTCAACTTGCGTTATCTGCAGGCCGCCATGGCGGAAAACACGGTTCTCCTGGAACATTTCCTTGACAAGCGCAACGGCGGATTTTATTTCACGGCCGACGGCGCGGAAGAGCCGCGGGCCCGCCTGAAAGAAATTTACGACAGCGAGATTCCTTCCGGCAATGCGGTCGGCATGCTGAACCTTTTGCGTCTGGGCCGCATGAGCGGGAACATGGAGCTGCTTAAAAAAGCGGATGATCTGTATCGCGCATTTTCACACGCTGCCGTGCGGGCTCCGGCGGCCTGCCCGTTTTTCATGGCAGCCCTTGATTTTGCCATGGGCCCTTCATATGAAATTGTCGTCGCGGGCGATTCAGGGGATGCCCGCACCCGTGATATATTGCGGGAGATTGATAAATCATTTGTCCCCAACGCGGTGGTCATGCTGCGGCGAAACGAACTGCCGTCCCCTGATATTGACAACTTCTCCGCCTTTACGCAACATCAGCCGGCTGTTGCCGGCAAAACCATGATTTATGTTTGCGCCAACGGCGCCTGTTCCAGGCC
>JBAYWJ010000017.1:0-23006 GCA_041674125.1 Kiritimatiellia bacterium | reverse complement strand
GGCCGGTCCGGGCCCTGCGGCACTCCATTGCAACCCCGACGATGCCCGAACGCGGCGGTCTTGGCTTTGCCAGGGAGACGGAAATGACCATGCTTGAATTTACCCACCTTTCAAACGGCTGCCTGACGATTTCCTTCGACCTGCGGGCCTCCACGTCCGCCGCGCGCACCCTGGATATTAAACTTTTGCCCGATGCCGGTCTGAGTGACAACGTGGAGGGGCGCGAGGCCTGGTTCATGGTCTGGGGAAAGACCCCCCATAAACTTAACGCAAGGAACATTGACATCGCCGACCTTGACGCTGAATGGCATCATTACGACATAGTTTCCGACCTCGCCGCGAGGAGCTTCAGTGTTTGGATTGACGGCAAACAAGCATGCCAGGGATCTGGCTTCCGGTATCAATCAGCGCAACTGCCCCCGGGCACGCCTTTCGGGCGGCTGCAAATCGGAACGACGCACGGAGACAGCCTGGTGAGGGGAACCAACGCGGTCGTGGACGGCGCCTATGCCGACATCGCCAATATCCGCATCAGCAACAGAACACTGAACGATTCGACCGCCAAATAATGGTAACGATATGGAATTAATTTCAAAACTCAAAAAGCACGTCAGGCAGAGTGCCGTGGTTTACAACTATTCATATTCCTGTAGTCGCCCCGCTCAGTCGGGGCGTTTGATTATCCCGGACGCGGCGACAGAGCGCCGCGGCTACAACTATTAATATTCCCACCACGTCTGCGTCTGCCGTCAGGACGTTCCAATGAGTTTGGAAATTACCTCGTCAAAGAGGGCCAATAAATGAATAACAAGCCAAGCATGGTGTGTTTTGCGTTGAGCCTTGCCATGGTCGCCGGCTGTCTCCTGGCCGAAGCGGCCGCCGGCACGAATTATTTCGTTTCACTCACCGGCAGCGACACGAATAGCGGCCTGGACCGGTCCACGGCCTTCCGGACCGTCCAGCGCGGGGTGGATGCGCTCTGCGCCGGCGACACTCTTTCAATTGCGCCGGGCGAATATTTAGGCTCAGTCTGCCGCACCAACCTGGGCGGACCGAATGCGGAGACCATCATCCGGGCCGCAATCCCCGGCACGGTTATTCTCCGCGGCGACATCCCCGCCCCGCCCCTGCGGAAGGTCGAGAATTACCGCAACGTTTACGAAGCCGATTTCGACTCCGGGGCCGAAATCCAGGGCGTCAACGAGCAGGACACGCTTATTGTGCTCGGGCGCGCCGCCAACATCGCCGAGCTGGATTTTTCGCCGGGCATGTTTTACCACGACCAGCAGGCCAAGAAGCTTTACGTTGCTCCGCCAGACATGGCCCTGCCGCCCGGGCGGCGTTACACCGTGGCGGTCACGCCCGGCCCGGTCTTGGAGCTGGTAAAGCCGCAACGCGTCAACCTGGAAGGCCTGACGGCCACTGGCGCGGGCCGGCGCAGCGCGGGCTTCAACCTGCTCCAGCCGACCGACTGCGTCATACGCGACTGCCGGGCCTATTTCAATCCATCGGATGGATTTTATGTCAGCACGGCGCAGGAGGGCACCCGCAACCTTGTAGAGCGCTGCACCGCCTGGGCCAACGGGCGGGGGTTCATGTGTTTCTGTCCTAACCGCGGCACTGTCCGCGACTCGCAGGCGTTTCTCAACGGCAACATGGGATTCTGGATGTATGGCGGCCCGGGCAGTTCCCAGGGCACCACCAACCGGGTGGAAAACTGCCTGGCCTGGGGAAACCCCATCGAATTCGAACTGAAGGCGTCGCCCGTGCAGGAAGCTGACCGATGCGTCTTCGCGGGTGTCGGCTCCGAAAACTCCCTGGGGCGCACTGTCTTGAACAGCCTGATGGGATTTGTTGCCAGGGCGCCCGGAAAAGAGTGGCGCAACAACCTGTTCCTTTCGGATTATAAATCGGCCAGCCCGGAAGCGGAATTTGCCGACCTCTTGAATAACGACTACCGCCTGCAGGCCACATCCCGCTTCCGCGGCGCCGGCACGAACGGGATCGACCTTGGCCCATTCTCCTTCAAGGCAAATATCTTTTATGTGTCCGCTAACGGCAATGACAAGGCCGATGGCCTCTCGGTTTCCAACGCCTGGAATACCCTGTCGCGCGCCGCAAGCAACCTGCGTCCCGGCGACACGCTCTATATCCTGCCCGGACGATATGAAGAAGAATTGGAGCTCAAAGCGGGAAAGCTGAAAGCCTCCACCATTTTCATTCGCGGCCGCGGGACGGGCCTGGTGGAGCTGGCCGGCAGCGTCCAGATTGAAAAAAGCCATAACCTCACATTCGAGCGAGTGCGCTTAACGGGCAACGTGGCCGTTGCGGGCGGAAGCGAACTCGCCTTTGAACAATGTTCCTTCGCCTGCCCCGGTGGATTCTCCGCGCGCGACGCGGACGGTTTGCGCCTGGTCCATAACGAATTTTTCGGCGGCGGGAAGTCGCAAGCTAGTCTGTCCGGGTGCAAGAATGCCTTCCTGGCCGGCAACATTTTCGAAAACATTTCCGGCGCGGCGGTGGCGGTCGACAAGCAAGAAGCGATGCTCTACGCTGATTACAACTGCTACCGGCTGCCTGCGGCGGCCTGGCTGCTGGGGGGCAAAACCCACGCACTGGACAAACTGCCGTCAGGCTTTGAGCGCTACGGCACGGCCTTGAAACCCGGTGAAAAGGCGGCCTGGGGCACCGGGCAGTATGGCCGCCCGGCCGGCAACTTCCGCCTCAACATCTCAATAATTGCGCGTTTATCCGGCCCTTTCATCCATGCCGTCGGGGCCTCCAGCGCCAACATCGAGTGGTTTCCTTCCCGGGATGCGGCAAGAAAAGGACACAGGGTAAATAACGCCCGGGTGACAGCCGCCTGGGGCGAGACGCCCGAATGCAAAGAAACCATCACGATTGAAACCGAATATTTTGACGGGTTCAGCCTGACCAACCTCAATCCTTCCACCCGCTACTACGTGCAAATCCGCTCGGTGCGGCCCTCCGGCCTGGCGCCGGAAGGCACCGCGGTGGAATGGAACAGGGAGATTATTTCCTTCGAAACGCTTCCGGCCGACCCCGCCCCTAAGACATACTACGTTGCCACGAACGGCAATGATGCTTCGTCCGGTCTTTCCGCAGTGCAGGCCCTGCGCACGCTTGGCCGGGCTGCCGCCCTGGTGCGGCCGGGCGACACGGTGCGCATAGCCGGGGGAGTCTACAAGGAAGGCCTGTACGCAAGGGCTACGGGCACGGCGGAACTTCCGATCACCTTTGCGGCCATGCCCGGCGAGCGGGTGGTGCTCGACGGCGACGCCGCCGGCCAGCGGCATCTTTTACTCTCATTGCGCAAGAGCCACCTGCGCTTCGACGGTCTGATCCTGCAAAACGCCGTGCTCGGCCCCTCGGACTTCTGCATCATGCTCAAGGGCGGCGAAGACATCCGGCTCACGCGGATTTTATACGACGGCCGTCCGCCGCCGGGCGTATTCCGCTCCATCTATTCTCCATGCTTCATAGAGGCCGCGGGCGTGCGCGGCCTGCTGGTGAAAAACTGCATCGGCATGTATGGATTCGGGGCCTCGACGGTATCGCAGTGCCCAGGGTTCCGGATGGAAAATTCCCTGGTTGTCCACAACCAGATCGGCGGCATCGGCGCCGGCATAAGCCCCCATGCCATGCGCGGGCCGGAGGACGCGATGGTTTTCCGCAACAACATCTTCGTGGACTGCCAGGCAAGCAAGGTGGATGTCGAGGTGAGCCCTTCTGCGCAGAAAGGAGCTGTGCGGCTTGAAAACAACGCCCATTTTCTCATGCCCCAGCGCCGGACCGAGCGCCGGCGGTGCCTGGCAGAGTTCGCGGAGGAGGTTGTCTGCGAGGGCGGCATCCTCTGCGACCCGCGCTTCGCCGGCCTCAAGAACAGCAAAGGCGATATTACCGGGCGCGGCGGCGCCATCATCGGCATCCTGGACCGCCCGCTGACCTTCACCGACTTTTTCGCCACGCACCCGGAGTTCGTCAAGCGGGGCATTGGCCTGAATCCCGAAGATTTCAAGGATTATAACCAGGCCCAAAAAAAATCAGGGACGCTGCACTAGCTCTTGAATCGGTTTCAATGATTATGAATAGGAGGTAAAAAAAATGAAACGCAAACTCAGCCTGTTATGTGTTCTCTTGGCTTCTTGCCTGGCGGCCGGCGCCGGACGCGCTGATTTTGAAATTGTCAGGGACGGCAAGCCCCTGGCCGACATCGTGATCACACCGGCGCCGCCCCGGGCGGTGAAGCTGGCCGCGATGGAGCTGCAGGAATACATCTGCAAAATCAGCGGGGCCAAGCTGCCGGTTGCCACCGCGCCCGGGAAGGATTTCCCTGTCCATATTTACGTCGGCCAAAGCGCTTTTACCGACAAGCTTGACATCCGTGGCGATGGATTGAAATACGGCGCTTTCCGCATCGTCTCCGGCCCGAATTACCTGGTCCTGCTCGGCCGGGACAGGGATTTTATACCGCCCCTCTACGGTTCTCGAAAGCCCGAAGATCTCCAGCTCTGGGATGAACGCACCGGCGAGAAATGGGTAAATCCCATGCGCGGTTGGGAAGGCTCCTATAGCCCGGCGGCCGGCATATGCGATTTTGACGAACGCGGCTCGCTGAACGCGGTCTATGAGCTCCTGCGGAGCCTGGGCGTGCGCTGGTACATGACGGGCGATCTGGGCGAAATCCTGCCGGCTAAAATGGCAAACATTATCATCCCCGACCTGAACCGGGAAGTCCATCCCGATTTCCCCTACCGCGACCTGGGCAGCTACTCGCCCGGTTTTCACTTCGGCTCGCGCGATGCCATTCTTTACCACCTGCGCATCGGCCTTGACCCGTCGCCGGCAAACATGGGTCGCGACTGGCCGCATGGGCTCAACAACGTGCACGGCCGCGAAGAGACTAAAAAGGCCCACCCGGAGTATTATGCCCTGTACGACGGCAAGCGGAGCATCGGCGATAAGGGCGCCGGGCACCCCTGCCTGTCCTCCAAGGGATTGTTCGACTCCACCGTCAATTTCGCCCGCATGGTTTTTGATATTTACCCCGACAAGCCGACCATCGGCGTCATGCCGCAGGATGCTTATATCTGCCTGTGCCAGTGCGAGCTGTGCAAGGGCAAGGACACCCCGGAGCGGGGCTGGAACGGGGTGATGTCGGACTATGTCTGGGATTTCGTCAACCGCGTGGCCATCGAAGTATACAAGACCCATCCGGACAGGAAAGTGGTCAACTCGGCTTACGGATCGTATTATCTGCCTCCGCTGAAAATCGATAAATTCAGCCCGAACGTCGCCATTTTTGTTGACGAGGAACGCATCGGGTTCACCGATCCTGAAAAGCGCAAGAAGGTCCTGGAGTTCCGGAAATCGTGGCAGGACAAGCTGGCGCCGGGCAACCTGTATTCTTCATTCTACTACCTCTTCAGCAGGCCGGGGTGCGACACGGAAGGCATCCCGATTTACTTGCCGCATGGCATCGCGGAGAACTTGCGTTCGCTGAAGGGGGTATCGCAGGGAGAATTTGACGAGCTTTCCCAGGGCCCCGACGACATGCATGCCCCGGGTTTCAATCACCTCAACGTTTACTTCACGGCGCGCTTCTTATGGGATGCCGGACAGGACGTGGACAAGATGCTGGAGGAATACTACCGGCTCTACTACGGTCCCGCCGCCGGGGAGATGAAGAACTTCATCGAATACTCCGAAAAGAACTGGCCGCTCATGAAGTCCAAGGTGGAGCCGATCGACAAGGCCTTCGAGCTGCTGGACAAGGCCCGCCGGGCGGCGGGCGAGACGGTTTACGGCCGGCGCATTGATTTGATAGTCGACTATGTCCAGCCCATGAAGAAGCTGCGTGAAAAACTTTCCCAGGGCCGCAAGGGCGTGCCGCAAGCAGTGGCGGTCGAGCGCAAGAGGATAGACCTGAAGCTCGACGGGCGGCTTGACAAGCCATTCTGGAAAGACGCGCCGGTTTACGAGCTGAAGGAGCTGGTCACGGGCAAGCCGCCTGAAGCCAAAACGACGTTCCAGGTGGCCTGGTGCGATGACCGGTCGATCGTCTTCGGCATCCGCTGCGAGGAGCCCGACATGAAGGGGCTGAAAATCGCGACCACGAACAACGAGGACGCCAACATATTCAACGGCGACCTGTTGGAACTGCAGATCGAGACCCCGGCCCACGCCTATTACCAGGTCGTGGTCAACCCGGCCAAGGCCCTGATCGACCTTGACCGGAAAGAGGGGATTGACAGCCTCTGGTCCTCGGAAGCTAAGATTGGAAGTCATATCGGCGACACCTTCTGGAGCCTGGAAATCTGCCTACCAACCTCCGATTGGATCGAGGGCGGGCTGGATCCCCTGAAAAAGATCAACGGCAAGAGGCCGGGGGCGGACGCGCCCTGGTATTTTGAAGTATGCCGCTCGCGGTTCAAGGGCGGCAAGGAGGAGGCCTCGGCCTTTTCTCCCACGGGGGTAATGAACTTCCACGTGCCATTGAAGTTCGGCGAATTGATCGTGAAGTAGGCCGGAAGGAAGGCACATATTAGAAAAAACAGGAGAATTTCAGCCGGCATTAAACCGGCTCTACATATAATTTGGATTTTATAACGTAGAGCCGACTTTTCCGCCATAAGGCGGACCAGCCTTTGGCTGGAGTCGGCTATTTCAAACAGGAGAATGCGATGAACAAGATAATATGGATGACATTCATGCTGGCCGCGGCAGCGGGAATACTATCAGCGGAAGAAAAGAAAAACCCGGGACAACAGGATGGTCCCGCCCTGTCTTCCCCGCGCTTCACGGTCCAGGCCAATACAAACTGCGTGCTGGACAACCTGACCGGGCTCACCTGGGCCCGCAACGCCTCCCTCGCGGGCACCAACCAGATGACCTGGGCCGAGGCCGTTGCCTTCTGCAAAAACCTCGACTACGCCGGTCTGTCCGGCTGGCGCTTGCCGACCTTCAAGGAATTCTTCAGCCTCATGGACAAGCGCTTCAAGGATCCGGCCCTGTCAAACGCGGCCGGGACGGAAAGGTGGAAGGAAAGCGACCCGTTCAAGGGCGTCAAGACATACCTGAACGGCGTCTGCTATTACTGGGTCACCACGACCACGGCGGGCGAGCCGGGCGGCCCGTGGCTCGTGTCCGCCAGGAGTTCGACTCTGAACATCAGCTCCGAGAGTGAAAACGGGCGGGGCTACGTCTGGCCGGTCAGGGACGGCAAATAATCATGCGCAACATGCAACAAGTGTTGGCAGGGCTGGTGGCGCTGGCAATGATCAGCCATACGTGCGCGGACGTTGAACTTGTCAAGGATGGCAAGGCGCTGGCGGATATCGTGGTGGAAACAAACGCCATTTCCAGCGTTCAGCTGGCGGCCAATGACCTGCAGGAATTCATCGAAAAAATGTCGGGGGCAAAGCTGGAAATCGTCGCGGAGCCTAAAGACCAGTTTAAGTTTCATGTTTATGTTGGAGCAAGTGATTTTACGAAGAAACTCGGAATTACGTTCGACGACCTAAAACCCGAGGGATTCAAAATTATCGCCAAGGACAATTACGTCGTTCTGATCGGCCGTGATGAGCAGCGCAAGCCTTTCCCCTACTCCCACCACGGCGAAGGCCTGACCAACTGGTGGAAGTTCGCCGGCGAAAAATACGGCGTGCCTTACCATCTTCCCATAAACAGCAAGGTGGGTTTCTACCCCTACGATGCCACGGCCACCCTCTATGCCTCCTCGGAGCTCCTGGAGCAGCTCGGGGTGCGCTTTTACGCGCCCTACGAACATGGCACGGTCATCCCGGAAAAGAAAACCATCTCCGTGCCGGAGCAAACACTGAGCAAGGCGCCCGCCTTCCCCATCCGCCAGTTCGCCTATTATGCGCAGTGGCTTGACGGCAGCGCTCTGAAATGGATCAAGCGGCTCAAATACGGCTCATCCTATCTTTACGGCGGGGCGCATGCCACACACACCATCATCGCCCCCCCGGAGCAGAAGACCGAGCATCCCGAATATTTCGCCGAGGTGAACGGCAAGCGCCTGGGCAGCATGAAAGGCGGCGTGCCGCGCTTCTGCAACGCAAGCTTCCGGAAAACATCGATCAACTTCCTGAACAAGACCTTTGAAGCGTATCCGTACCTGGTCGCCTTTGACCTGATGCCGCCCGACGGGCTGGGCCAGATTGACGAGCGCGACGCAAAAATATGGCACCGCCCGGAACGGGGCTATAACAGCCAGTTTTCGGATTACCTCTGGGATTACTGGCTCTGGGCGGCCAAGGAGCTCAAGAAAGTCTGCCCCGATAAATACCTCGTGGGCTGGTCCTATTCCCCCTACATGGAGCCGCCCTCGGGCCTCGACAAGCTCCCGGACAATGTTGCCCTGTACCTCTGCCAGAACACCTTCACGTCATTTTTAAACAAAAAGAATAACGACCAGCTGCGCAGGCATTGGATGGCCATGCTCACCTCAAAAAAATTATTCATTTATGATTATTATCTGTTCTACCGGGACGAACAATGCCCGCGCTACCCGGTGGTATTCACGCAGCTCCTGCAGGAGGACATGCAGGCCCTCAAGGACGCATGCGAGGGCAAGAACATCGAAATAGCAAGCGAGCTTACCAAGCAAGGCCACCGGGTGGCCTGCCCGGGACTGACCCACCTCCTGCACTACTGGCAGGGCAAGCTCTTTTGGGATCCCGACCTGGACCGGCTGAAAATGCTGGAGGAATATTACGGGCTTTACTTTGGACCGGCGAAAAAAGAGATGAAGGAATTCTACGAGTTCGCCGAGGAAGTCTGGATGCGGCCTGAATCGCGCAGCATTTCCGCCGCGAGCGGATTCCTGAAGGAGAAGGATGTTGAGCGGTACTTTGACATACTCAAGCGCGCGCGGGACAAGGCCGGACAAGACTCTGTCCACGCCAAGCGCATCGCCCTTATTGAATCCGAAATGCAGCCCCTGAAGAAACTGTTCCCGAACATGAAACGCTCCGGTCCGGCGTTCCGAGGCTGGGTGAATAACGAGCCGCCCGCGATCGACGGCGACCTGGCCAAGCCTTTCTGGGGCGGCCGGGACCATTACGCCTGGTATGCCATGAAGGACATGATAACCGGGCAGGAGCCCGACAAAAACCGCACCTCGGTTTCGTTCCGCATGACGCCTGATAATTCCAACCTTGTGGTTGGCGTGATCTGCCATGAAAGCAGGATGGAAAATATCAGCGCGAAAGCGACTGAAAACGACGCCCCCGACATTTCCAGCGACGATGCTATCGAAATTCTGATTGATACACCCGAGCGCTCTTACTTCAAAATAACCGTAAATTCAAACGGCGCGGTACTGGATGAAAGCCAGGACGCCACCATAGTTGCGCGGGATACGCTGCCGGTCCTATGGAACCCCGGGGTCAAGGCCTCGGTCCGGAGGGAAAAATACCGCTGGACGGCGGAAATTTTGATCCCGACGAAAGATTTCGGAACACTTGGCCCGACAAAAGTTTACCCTTGGGGCATCAACGTCGGCCGCATCCGCCGGGCGGGCGGCCCGGCCGAATACTTTGCCTTGTCGCCTACCGGCAAACCGGCTTTTGCCGAACTGACAAAACTTGGCAATATTTATTTTCAATAAAAATAACATCGGAAACGCAGAAACGAGGAGGAATAATGAACAAAATATTCAGTCTGTTTTTAGCCGGATTGATCTCTGCCACGGCAGCCGGCGTCGGCCGAGCCGATTTTGAAATTGTCAGGGAAGGCAAGCCCCTGGCCGACATAGTGATTGCAGCCGAGCCGCCGCGGGCGGTGAAGCTGGCCGCGATGGAGCTGCAGGAATACATCTTCAAGATCAGCGGGGCGAAGCTGCCGGTTGTCACCGCCCCCGCCAAGGATGTTCCCGCTCACATTTACGTCGGCAAAAGCGCCTATACCGGCCGCCTGAAAATCACCGGCAAGGATCTCAAGTTCGGCGCATTCCGCATGGTATCAGGCAAGGACTTCATCATCCTGATCGGCCATGACAAGGATTACGTACCCCCGGAGTTCGCGCCGCGCAATGCCAAGGACACCGAGCGCTGGGACGCGCGCACGGGCGAAAAGTGGGTAAATCCCGTCAACAGCTCGCAGGGCAGGTTCGGGCCGACGCTCGGCATGAATGACTATGACGAGCGCGGATCGCTGAACGCGGTCTATGAATTCCTGCGGAGCCTGGGCGTGCGCTGGTACATGCCGGGCGACCTGGGCGAAGTTGTTCCTGAAAAAAAGACGATTGCAATAGCCCCGCTTGACAAGACAGTCCGCCCCGATTTCCCCTACCGCGACCTGGGCAATTATTCCCCGGCTTTCTGGTATGGCTCGCGCGACGCTCTCCTTTACCGCCTGCGCATCGGGCTGGATCCCTCCCCGGCCAGCGTCAGCGACGACTGGCCGCACGGGCTTATCAACGTGCACGGCCGGAAGGAAACCAAGGAGGCCCACCCGGAATATTACGCCCTCTACGACGGCAAGCGGAGCATCGGAGTCAGCGGCGCGGGATACCCGTGCCTTTCCTCCACGGGCCTGTTTGAATCCGCGGTAAATTACGCCCGCGCGGTCTTCGACATCTACCCCGACAAGCCCACGGTCGGCATGATGCCCCAGGACGCCTACATCAGCCTGTGCCAGTGCGATTTATGCAAGGGCAAGGATACCCCCGTGCGGGGATGGGATGGCGTCATGTCGGATTACGTCTGGGATTTCGTCAACCGCGTGGCGATCGAGGTCTACAAGACCCACCCGGACCGGAAAATCGTCAACGGCGTTTACGGCTCCTACGTTTTGCCGCCGGAAAAAATAGATAAATTCAGCCCGAACGTGATGGTGGTGGTGCCCATGGCGCGCGACCCGGCCACCCGCGAGCAGCTTCTGAAAATCCGCAGGGAATATGCGGCGAAGGTGGCCCCGGGCAACATGATCTCGGGCGGGCATTACCTCCACAGCCGCACGAACACGGCCACGGCGGGCATGCCGGTTTTCTTCCCGCGCCTGATCGCGGAGGACCTGGGCTCCCTCAAGGGGCTGTCGCAGGGTGAGTTCATCGAGCTCACGCAGGGCTACGGGGCGGACGTCGTTGACATGCACGCGCCGATTTTCAACCACCTGAACGTTTACGTCACGGCCCGTTATTACTGGGACGCGGACCAGGACATCAACGCCCTGCTCGACGAATATTACGATAAATTCTACGGGCCGGCGGCGAAGGAAATGAAGGAATTCATCGAGTATTCCGAAAAGAACTGGCCGCTGATGAAATCCAAGCCCGAGCCGATCGACAAGGCCTTGGAGCTGCTGGAGAAAGCACGGAAAGCCGCGGGCGATAAGGTCTACGGCAAGCGTGTCGGACTGATGACTGAATTCTGCCAGGCCATGAAGCCCCACCGCGACAAAATCGCCCACGGCCGGAAGGGAGTCCCGCAGGCGCTGGCGGTCGAACGCAAGCTCACCGACCTCAAGCTGGACGGGCGGCTTGACAAGCCATTCTGGAAAGACGCCCCCGTTTACGAGCTGAAGGAGCTGGTCACGGGCAACCCCCTGGTCTCTAAAACTTACTTCCAGGTGGCCTGGTGCGACGACCGCTCGATCGTCTTTGGCATCCGCTGCGAGGATGCCGACTTGCAGGGGCTGAGGATCACGACCACCAAGAACGAGGACGCCAACATATTCAACGGCGACGTGATCGAGCTCCAGATAGAGACGCCGGCCCACGCCTATTACCAGGTGGTGCTCAACCCGGCCGGCGCCCTGATCGACCTGGACAGGGCGACCGGGATCGACAGCAAGTGGTCTTCCGACGCCAAACTGGCGACATTCACCGGTGACACTTTCTGGAGCGTGGAAATCCGCATTCCCGCCTCGGACTGGCAGGAAGGCGGGCTCGATCCCCTGAAAAAGATCAACGGCAAGAAACCGGAGGCCGGCGCGCCGTGGTATTTCAACGTCAACCGCACGCGCCAGAGGGGCAAGGAGGTGGAATGCGCTGCCTTCTCTCCCACGGGGGAAATGAACTTCCACGTACCCTTGAAGTTCGGCGAATTGATCGTGAAGTAGGCCGGAAGGAAGGCACATAGTAGAAAAAACAGGAGAATTTTAGCCGGTATTAAACCGGTTCTACTGCAGGCTCATTACCGGCGGATCGCGTGACGGAAAAAGTGATTATTGCATTAGCCCGGAAGTTTCTGAGCATTATTTACAAGATACTGAAGAACAAATGGGTGCTTGAGGATGTTCCGAGCTTTGTATTGGTAAAGACTTAAAACGGCGCGAATGTCCGCATGCTGCGGGGAGCGACTAATGCTCTCCTAGCAGACAGCTGGCGCGTCAATGATTTGTTCCGGCGTAGCTCTGAGCGAAGCCGGATGTTGGCGTGGGTCGAATTTGGTGTCCCGATCGCGAAGCGCATCGGGATTCGTAAAAGCAAAGCAAGTCCGGCCCAGATATACCGGCGTCGTCCGAAGCGCTATCCTCGCGGATGCGCGAGGGCGGCAACGGGATAGATGGGCCGGAATCGCTGACGCGTTTTGCGAACCAAATTCGAGCCACTTGGAACAGAAACAAGACGAAGAAGCAGACAATCATCATAGGAGAATACATGAAAAAGATAATGTGGATTGCGGTTACTATGGTCATTTCGGCCGGCATGCTGGCGGCGGATGAAAAAGATGCGAAAAAAGAAGGCCTTCCTTCCCCGCGCTTCTCCGTCCCGGCCGGCAAGACAAACTGCGTGCTGGACAACCTGACCGGGCTCACCTGGGCCCGCAAGGCCAGCCTCACCGGCACAAACAAAATGACCTGGGCGCAGGCCGCGGCTTTCTGCAAGGAATTGAACCACGATGGTTTAACCGGCTGGCGCCTGCCGAGCTTCAAGGAGATGACCGGTCTAATTGAGGCGAAGCGCTCCGAGTGGGAGCTGTCAAAATCCGCCGGGGATGCCCGGTGGAAGACATGGGATCCCTTCACGGGCGTAATGGAATACCTGAACGGCCCCTGCTACTACTGGGCGACCACGACCACCGCGGGCGAGCCGGGCGGCGCGTGGCTCATAACCCCCCAGGGATGTTCCGGCCAAATAAGCCCCGATAACGAGCGGACCGGATCGGGCTACGTGTGGCCGGTCAGGGGAGGAAAATAATCATGCTTCACATCCAACACTCGCGCGGCAATGTTAAAACGATATTGACCCTGTTCCTGGCCCAGCTTTGCGCCGCCCTGCCGGCAGCCGACAGGTATGTCTCCCTGGAGGGCACGAACGATTTTGCCAACAAGTTCATTACCTGGTCCGGGGCGGCCACGGATATCCAGTTGGCGGTCAATTCCGCCCTGGCCGGCGAGACGGTCTGGGTAAGCAACGGCACCTACTACCTGACCAACCAGGTTGACATCGCCAGCGGCATCACCCTCAAAAGCTTCAGTGGCACTTATACTAACACCGTCATCAACGGCAACAACTTCGACGGCAAGCCGGTCACCAACCGCTGTATTTACATGACGCACACCGGCGCAGTCGTGGAAGGCTTCACGATTACCAACGGCTTCCCGGGGACCAACAACCAGCATGGCGGTGGTGTCTCTATGACCGGCGGCATCCTGCGCAACTGCCTTCTGACCGGCAACAACGTAACAAATACAGGCGGAGGAGGCGGAGTTTACGCCAACTGCGCGGTTTACGGCATCATCACCAATTGCATCTTTATCGGGAATTGCGCCCACAAGTACGGCGGAGGAGCATATATCCAGAATGCGGCACAGATATGGAACTGCCGCTTCACGCAAAACCGGGTCTTGCAAAACACGGTTTACAACGGCGGCGGCGGGCTGCTTTCCCAACAATCAACCGGCCCGTGCATAAACAACAGCACATTCATCAGCAACAGCGCCGCCTACGAAGGCGGAGGTTTTTTCATGCTTTATGCCGCTCAGAACAGCACCGTTCGCAATTGCCTGGTTGCACAGAATTCAGCCGGACGTGGCGGTGGCATGTCATTTTTTGACAACGGTCCGACAAAAAGCAACACGGTTGAAAATTGCACAGTAGTCAGCAACAGGACCGGCGGGATTTGGAGAACCTATGCCGGCACTTCGGATTTTTTCAACGTAATCGCCCAGTCAAATTACAGTTATAATTTTAATACAGACCAGCCATTCCCTGGTTTCAGATGTTATAATTGCTGCGCGATCACCAATGTTAAAATGATTTTAATGAATGCCGGCAACATCACCAGCTCACCCGTCTTCGCCGATTTCAACGGAGGCAACTACCGCCTGACTGCCGAATCGCCATGCATAAATACCGGCCTGAACCTGCCATGGATGTATTCCTCCACCGACCTGGACGGGGTTTCGCGCATTGACAAATTTTCCGGCCGGGCTGACATGGGCTGCTATGAGCATCATCCCATGGGAGTGATGTTCAAGGTGCGCTGACTTTATCCGCCGCAGGCGGATTGATCCGCCTAAGTCATGCGGGGAGAAGAAGTATAACTTTTATAATTATGAGAATGATATTACAAAATAAAATTCAAAAACTGTTGTCAGGGCTGGTATCGCTGGCAATGATCAGCCATGCGTGCGCTGACGTTGAACTTGTCAAGAACAACCAGCCCCTGGCGGATATCGTGGTGGAGACAAACGCATTGTCCAGCGTCAAGATCGCGGCCAATGATGTGCAGGAATACGTTGAAAAAATGTCCGGCGCCATGCTCGAGATCACCAACGCGCCGTCAGACAAGTTTAAGTTCCACGTTTATGTGGGGCCAAGTGAGTTCACCAAGAAACTCGGAGTGACCACGGATGATTTGCAGGTCAGCGGATTCAAGATCATCGCGAAGGATAATTATATCGTCCTGATCGGGCGCGACGAGCAGCGCAAGCCGTTCCCCTACTTACACGTCGGCCAGGGGCTGAGCAACTGGTGGGCCTTTGCCGGGGAAAAATACTCGGTGCCTGTTGCTGAACCATTTAACAGAAACCTCGGCATTTTACCATTTGACGCCACCGCCACGCTTTACGCCACGTCCGAATTCCTCGAGCAGCTCGGGGTTCGATTCTATATGCCGTACATGAACGGCACGGTGGTGCCCGCCAGGAAAACGATCTCCGTGCCTGAGCAGGCCCTGAAAAAGGAGCCTGTGTTCCCGATCCGTCAGACTACTTACCATTGGATAATGGGGTCCGATGACGAAGGTCTCCTGTGGTTCAAGCGCCTTAAATACGGATCCTCCTACCTGTACGGGGGCGCGCATGCCACGCACTCCATCATCGGCCCCCCCGAGCAGAAGGCCGAGCACCCCGAATATTTTGCGGAGGTAAACGGCAAGCGCTTGGGGAGCCTCAAGGGCGGCGTGCCGCGCTTCAGCAACGAAAACTTCCGAAAGTCATCGATGAATTTTCTCCGGAAAACGTTCGAAGCCTATCCCGGGCTCGTCGCCTTCGACCTCATGCCGACCGACGGCCTCGGCCAGATTGACGAGCGTGACGCCAAGGTCTGGAGCCGCCCTGACCGTTCATACTGGGGCAGATATTCGGACTACATCTGGGACTACTGGCTGTGGGCCGCGAAGGAGCTCAAGAAATCAAATCCAGACAAATACCTGGTCTGCTGGTCCTACGAGCCCTACGCGGAGCCCCCTTCCGGCCTCGACAAGCTGCCGGACAATATCGCCATGTATTTCGGCCAGCAGGGAACCTCCCAGCTGATGTTGCCGCAACAGAAAGCCGCCCTGGAATTGCGCGCCAAGTGGCTTTCCATGCTGACCTCCGGAAAATTTTATGTTTACGACTATTACAACTACTACGACTACGGCCGGCCGCGCTACCCGGTTTTCTTCACGAAAATCCTGCAGGAGGACATGCAGACCCTCAGGGGAGTCTGCGAGGGCAAGAACATCGAGGCCGCCAACTCCGACGAAAGCGGCAAATGGCGCCTGGCCTGCCCGGGCCTCTCGCACATGACGCATTACTGGCAGGGCAAGCTCTACTGGGACCCCGACATGGACAGGCTCAAGATGCTGGAGGAATATTACGAACTCTATTTTGGGCCGGCTAAAAAAGAAATGAAGGAATTTTACGAGTTTGCCGAGGAGGTCTGGATGCGGCCGAAGTCGAGGAGCCTTGCCAGCGCCGGGCACGGATTCCTGCAGAAGGAAGACGTGGAGCGCTATTTCGATATACTCAAGCGCGCCCGTGAAAAAGCCGGCAAAAATTCAGTTTTTGACCAGCGCATTTTCCAGATCGAGGATGAAATGCAGCCCTTGAAGTCGGCCCTGGCCGGAATGAAACGCACCGGCCCGGACCTGCGCGGGCACATCGTCAGCCTTCCGGTTCAACTTGACGGCGACCTCACCAAGCCTTTCTGGGGCGATAACCGGGAGTGGCGGAGGGAATGGTATGCAATGGGCGACCTTGTGACCGGCCAGAAGCCGGAAAAAAACCGCACAAAGGTATCATTCACCTTTACGCCCGACAAATCCAACCTGGTGGTTGGCGTAGCCTGCGAGGAAAGCCGGATGGACCAGGTAAAAGCAAAAGCCCAGGCCGACCATGACGACCCCAATATTTTCAACGACGACGTGATTGAAATCTACATCGAGACCCCGGAGCGGTCTTATTTCAAGATCGTCGTCAATTCAGAAGGAAAAATATATGATGAAAGCCAGGATGTGACCATCATCACGCGCGATACGCTCCCCGTCCTCTGGAATCCCGGAGTCAAGGCTGCGGTGAAAAGGGAAAAAGACTGCTGGACCGCGGAAATCCTCATCCCGACGAAGGATTTCGGCGCGACCGGTCCCGGCAAGATATCTCCCTGGGGCATTAATGTCTGCCGCACCCGCCTCGCCGGCGGTGCGCCGGAACTTTTTGCAGTATCCCCGACCGGCAAGATGATGTTCGCCGAGCTCTCGCGGCTCGGGAATTTATCCGCGTGGTAGAGAAAATAGTTGTTTGAAATGCGCTTTTAAACATGATTGGGTTTACCATGAAAAAATTATTAATTCTGTCCGCTTTTCTTGGCGCAGCTTCTGTCCTCAGCGCCGCCGACCGCTACGTGTCGCTGGCGGGCACGAATGATTTTGCCAACAAGTTCATTACCTGGTCCGGGGCGGCCACGAACCTTGAATGGGCCGTAAATGCCGCCTTGGCCGGAGAGACGGTCTGGGTCTCCAACGGCACATATTACCTCACCAATCAGATCACCATTGCCAACCTTATACTGCGGAGCTGGCCGGACGGAATCTCCAGGCGCAATGCCACGATAGTCAACGGTAATTACCCCTTTTACACCAACCGCTGTTTTGTATTGAACGACGCCGCCGCGCTGGTGGAGGGATTTACCATTACCAACGCGTTCCGCATCCACGATGCCAATCAATTCAGCGGCGGAGGAGGAGTTTTCATGACGGCCGGCACTTTGCGCAACTGCCTGATAACCGGGAATTCGATTACAAACGGCCAGGGTGGCGGCGTAGCGGCGCGTTTTGCTAACACTATTATCACAAATTGCGACTTGATCGGCAATGCGGTCCATGGCAACTCCACCGTCAGCACCGGACGCGGCGGCGGCGCGGCCCTGATCCAAGGCGCCCAGATCTGGAACAGCCGGATAAAGCAGAACCTGGCATGGTCGCGCTACATGTATGACGGCGGAGGAGGAGTTTACGGCGGCGTGATATACAACAGCGAAGTGGTCAGCAACATCGCTTACGAGTTTGGCGGGGGCGTATGCACTCCGACCCTGATGCGCAATTGCCTTGTTGCAGAAAATACCTCTTTCGGCACAGGCGACCGCGGCGGCGGGGGTTGCGCTTACTATGCAGGCACGGGTTTCCAGGTGGATAGCTGCACCATTGTCAGCAACCGCGGGCGCTGGGCTGGTGGAATTTATTTTTTTGGCAACGGCTCGGTTTTTGTCACCAATTCGATCGTGTTCAGCAACGTGACCGATGCGAGTGTAAGCTGTAACATGAACAGGCACACAGCCTACGGTAGCACGGTGACATGCGATTGCGCATGCACGACCAACGCCCTCAATGTGATTTTCATAGGGTCCGGCAACATCACTAACCAGGCGCCGATGTTTGCCGATTTCTTAAACCGAAATTATCGGCTATATCCCCATTCGCCCTGCGTTAACGCCGGCATCAACCAGTCATGGATGAATGGTGCGCTCGATCTGGACAACCGCAACCGCATTGACAAATTTTCCGCCCGGGCGGACATGGGATGCTACGAGCTCCACCCCCGCGGCATGATGTTCAAGGTGAAATGAGGATTGAAATGAAATCCAAAAAAGAACTGTCAGGCAAAACGGCCCTGGTCACCGGCGCCGGCCAGGGGCTCGGCCGGGTTATCGCCCTGGCGCTGGCGCGCTGCGGGTGCCGGGTCGTGGTCAACGACGTCCCCGGCAATGACAGGGCAAAGGGCGTGGCCGGGGAAATTCAAAGGGCCGGGGGAAAAGCATCGCATTTCAGCGCGGACGTCTCCGACGAAAAAGCGGTTGCGGCGATTTTTGCCGGGCTCCGGCAAACAGGCGGGGTGGACATCCTGGTAAACAACGCCCGCATCGATCCCTACCGGCGCACGCCGGAAATGACGGAGGGTGAATGGTGGGACAAGGTCATGTCCGTCAACCTGAAAGGGGCATATCTGTGTTCATTCTATTTCCTGAAGCAGGCCAAAGGAAAAAAATGGGGCCGCATTGTCAACATTTCATCGGTCCGTGCTTTTATCCCGGCCGAGCCTTCCATGGTGGCGTACGGCGTTTCTAAACTGGGCATGCACGGCATAACCCGGGCATTCGCCGAAATGGGCGCTTCCCTGGGCATCACCGCCAACACGGTGGCCCCGGGCATGGTCGTGACTGAGAACATCAACAAGCGCCTGACACCCGCAATGATGGCGCGCGAAAAGGCGCGCATCCCCCTCGGGCGCGGGGCAACGATGGAAGAAATCGCGGACGCGGTCCTGTTCGCAATCCGGAACGGGTATGTCACCGGCGAGACCATCAACATCAACGGAGGCATGTGGTATGCGCCGTAACACACCGACCCTCCTGAGTCCGTCAGTTGACGGACTACGGAGGGCAGGCGGAGCCGCGTGGTTACAAAACTAATAATACAAGACGCCCCGACTGAGCGGGGCGGCTACAGGAATATGAATAGTTGTAGCCGCGGCGCTTACTACTCTGCGAAGTAAGCGAAGACTTCTTTCGCTACGTAGCACGAGCTGCCGCCGCGAAATTTATGGAGAAGAATATCATGCATAACCTGATCACCGAAAACAATTTCCTCTACGGTGCTTCCTGCGCCCCCTACGCCAAGTCCATGGACTGGCCCGTGAAGGAATGGGGCCGGGATTTGGCCGCGATGAAAAAGATGGGCTTCACAATCGCCCGCATTTTTGTCCCCTGGGACCGGATCGAGCGCCGGGAAGGGGTGGATGACTTCAGCAAGCAGGATTTTTTCATGGGACTGGCAAAAAAGCACGGCATAAGTGTTCTTCTCAACGTGGGCGGCGTCTTCGACTGCCTGCAGGGGATTTATCCGCCCCCGTGGCTGGCAAGGGTATACCAGGTCCACGCCACTCAATATGATCCGCGCATTACCGAAGGCCACAATAACTCCCGCGTGTGTGTCTGCCTGGACGATGAAATTTACCGCGAAAAGGCCTTTGCTTTCATCGCCCGCGCGGTCCGGCGTTATGCCGCCCACCCCGCCACTGCCGGCTGGATGGTCTGGAACGAGCCGGGCTTAAGCCCCTGCTATTGCGTGGCCACGGCCGCGCGCTTCCGCGCCTGGCTTAAGGAAAAATACAAGGGCAGCCTGGACGAAATCAACCGCCTCTGGGGATCCGAGTTTCCACTGGAGTATGATTCCTGGGAGCAGGTCCTGCCGCCTTCAGGCGTCGGGTTCCGCGACGGCGGGCTAAACGCCTGGCGCGACTGGCAGGAGTTCAGCGAATTCCGCATGACGGACTCCATGCTGGCGGTGAACCGGATCATCAAGGAAAACGACCCGCACCGCCATCCCACCACAGCCAACATATGCGTCGGTCACGGCGTCGAAGGCCACCTGGCCTTCATCAGGATGAGCGAGGTCTGCAAGGCGCTCGACATAATGGGTTACTCCTATTACACCGTTGCCCACGGCGAGTGCAGGAGCCTCACGCCCTTCCTCAAGGCCATGCAGGTTGATTCATTCCGCTGGTACTCTCGGGAAAAACACCGGCGCACGCTTGTCCTGGAAACCGAGGCCGGCCCGAACCTTTACATGATCACGGAAGCCCAGCGGCGCCTGAACAACTGGCTGGCGGTAGGCCACAACGCCAAGTCAATCGTGTGCTGGAATTACCGCAGCCGGATCTCCGACAACCAGGTCGGCAACTTCAACCTGATGGCCTGGGATGGCTCCCCCACCCGCCGGGCTAAACACCATGCCGGCATGGCAAAAGTCTTCAACCGCCACGCGCGCCTTATCAACAACTGCTTTCCAAAGCCTGGAGCGGGGGTGCTGGTTGCCGACGGCCTCACGCGCCTGGCATTTGCCACGCACGTCAGCGCCGGCCCCGGATACTGGAACCACGCCGAAATGGACCAGGTGTTCAAAAGCAGGAAGGGCGCCTTCAAGCTGCTCTGGGACATGAACATCGCCGCCGACGGCCTGGCCGAGCACAACCTGGATGACATCGGCAAATACGCAGTGGTGTTGCTGCCGATGATTGAGAACATGACGCCCGAAATCGCGGATATCCTGCGTAAATACGTGGCCAGCGGGGGAACTCTGGTCGCCGAAAGCCCGTTTGCGTTCAAGGACGAAAACAATTTCCTCTCCGGGCATGCGCCGATATACGGGCTCGACAAGGTGTTCGGCGCCCGCACCCGCGACCGCGAGGGGCGTGAGTCCGCGCCCGATGTTGTTTATCCGGATGGCGCCCGCTCCAATGTGTTCTTCCTCTGGCACGCCTATGAACTCATAACCGGCAAGGCAGTTGCATCTTACGCGGACGGCCGTGCGGCCATTGTGGAAAACCGTTTCGGCAGGGGCAAGGCAATCATCGCCGGCACCGAGGTCTTCCGCCAGTACCTTGACAAGCCCGAGGATGCAACCGCCGCTTTTCTCCGCCGCACCGTGCTTGAATCGGGAGCGCGCCGGACGGCGCAGGTTATAATCGACGGCAAGGCACTTGACGCAACGGGTGTGGAAATATGCCGCCTTGAAGGCAAACATGGTATCATCTATATCGCGCTCAACCATAACGAAGCCCCGGTAACATTCAGGCTGAAAATACGCGGGTCCGGGAAAGGCTGGTTTGACCTGGAAACCGGCAAGGCGGTTGTCCCGGGCGGGGAAATTACGCTGCCGCCGCTGGGAGTGCTGGCCTTCGCCAGAAGCACAAGGACAAAAAAATGAAAATAACGGCCGTTAAGACGTTTATCTGCCACTGCTACCGCACCAACTGGGTTTTCTGCAAGGTTGAAACCGACCGCGCCATCCACGGCTGGGGCGAGGCCACCCTGGAATACCGGGAGCAGACCGTCGCGCAGGCCATCCGCGAGCTGGAGCGCGCCCTGATCGGCCAGGATCCCCACAAGATAGAAGCATTCCGCCACGACGCTTACCGCGACGCCTACTGGCGCGGGGGCCCGGTGCTGATGAGCGCCCTGGCCGGGGTAGAGATGGCCCTCTGGGACATCAAGGGCAAGGATTTGAACGTGCCCGTCTACCAGCTCCTCGGCGGCAAAGTTCGCGACGCCATCCCGTGCTATGCCAACGGCTGGTTTGCGCCCGCCAAAACGCCGGAGAAATTCGCCGCCAAGGCAAAACAAACAAGGCAGTCCGGCTTCAAGGGGATCAAGTGGGACCCATTCGGCAAGGCCTGGCTGCATCTGTCGAAGCCGGGCTTGAGCCGGGCAATTGATTGTGTCCGCAGCGTGGCAGAAGCGGTTGGAAAAGACATGGAGCTCCTGATAGAGGGCCACGGCCGATTCGACGTGCCGACCGCCATCCGCATCGCGCGGGCGCTGGAGGAGTTCGACGTGCTATGGTTCGAGGAGCCGGTCCCTCCGGACGACTTGGAAGCACTCGCGGAAGTCAAGCGCCGCAGCCGGGTTCCGGTCGCCGCCGGGGAGCGGCTCTACAACCGCTACGAATATAATGAATTCTTCAGGCTGGGCTGCGCGGATTTCATCCAGCCCGATGTTTCCCACGCCGGCGGCATCATGGAAATGCGCCAGATCGCCGCCATGGCCGAGGCGCATCACATCCCCTTCTGCCCGCACAATCCTTCCGGCCCGGTGGCGAACGCGGCAACCCTGCAGCTGGCGGCCTGCACCCCGAATTTTATGTTCCTGGAGACAATGTTGAAAGACGTTCCCTGGCGCCGGGAAATCTGCGATGAAAAGCTTGCGGTCCGCAGCGGTGAAATGCTGATCCCGGACCGCCCCGGCCTGGGCATAGAACTGGACGAGGGCGAAATGGCAAAACATCCCTACGAGCCTAAAGACCTCCGCCACTACCGCGGCGATTTGACCGATATCCGGCCGCCGGACGCGGTTGAGTACTTTAAATACGAGCGAGGAAAGAGATGATCCAGTTGCATAACTATTTTTTGCCACAAAAATGCACAAGAAACACAAGGAATTTGTGAACTTTGTGCTTCTTTGTGGATATTTTTGTAATTAAATCAGATGAAAAAATCATCAAGTTCACAAAAGCCGTTATCAGTCAGGCCTTACCAGCTCATGTGCATTGTTTGCCGGCTCGGGGCGGGCGATCCCGTCACAAGGCTGAAAGACCCTCGCCTTGATGCCATCTGGCAGGAAATCCGCAAGGATCCGCGCGTTCCCATGCGCCTCGCGGCCTATGCCGGCGATAAATTCTCCGGCCGGGACAAGGATTCCCCGCACGGGGTCCTGTTCCACATGCACCAGGACGCTGTTCTCAAACCCCTGCTTG
>JBAYWJ010000016.1:0-23507 GCA_041674125.1 Kiritimatiellia bacterium | reverse complement strand
TTGGCCAGTCTCGTGCAAGCAGCGAAGCAGACAATCCAATGTCGAACCAATCACGGATGAACACGTTATGAACACTGACAACAAGCATATAATTGGGGACGCGTCTTAATTAGTAATTTTTATCATTTGCCAACAACGCCAACCTCTACTCCATAGGAGTCACCCTTTCTTTCCTGATGCGCCGAACTGCAGGTTGAACATGCCGGCGTAACGGCCACCTTCCGCCAGAAGCTGCGCGGGGCGGCCTTGCTCCACGATCCTGCCCTTGTCGAGCACGACCATCAGGTCGGCGCGTTGCACGGTTGACAGCCGGTGCGCGATGACAATGCAGGTGCGGTTTGCGCGCAGCCTCTCCATGGCCTGCTGGATGCGCTGCTCGGCCTCGCTGTCAAGATGGCTGGTCGCCTCGTCGAACACCAGGATCGCCGGGTTTTTAAGCAAGGCCCGCGCGATGGCAATGCGCTGGCGCTGGCCGCCCGAAAGTTTTACCCCGCGCTCGCCCACCTGGGTGTTATACCCCTCGGGAAAATCGGTTATAAAATCGTGGGCGTTGGCCTCGCGCGCCGCGGCCGTTATCTCGTCCTGCAGGGCGCCCGGCCGGCCATAAGCGATGTTTTCAGCCACCGTGCCGTTGAGCAGCAGGATTTCCTGCGACACCACCCCATACTGCCTGCGCACCGATTCTATGGTAAGGCCGCGCAGGTCGCCGCCGTCCATGAGGATGCGCCCCTCCTGCGGATCGTAGAAGCGCATGAGCAGGTTGACTATGGTGCTTTTCCCGGCGCCGGAGGGGCCGACGAGCGCCACGGTGCTTTGCGGTTGAATTTCAAGCGATACATCGCGCAGAACGGGGTCGCGGCCGCCCCGGTATGAAAAGGTGACGTGCTCGATTGCCAGGGCTCCCCGGCACGTGGCCAGCGGGACCGCGCCCGGGCTATCGGTGATGTCGGGCGCGGTATCCATGATTTCGAACACTCGCTCTGCCGCGGCCGAAGCCTGCTGCACTATGTTCATGACGTGGCTGAAGCGCCGGACGGGCTGCTGCAAGAGCTGGTAGTAGGCCATGAAGGCGACGAGCGTGCCGAGGCTGAGCTCGCTGGCCATCACGCGCGTTACGCCGAACGTGAGAATAATCACCAGCCCGAGGTAATTCATCATCTCTATCAGCGGGAAATAAATCGACCAGAGCCGCACCGCGTTGATGCTCGCCTCCATGTTGAGCAGGTTGTGCTGGTCAAACCGGTCAATCTCGTATTCCTCGTTGCCGAACGACTTGACCACGCGGATGTTCGCGATGGTTTCCTGCAGATGCTCGTTTACGTGCGCGATGTGCTTCTGAACTTCCCGGTAGGCGCTGCGGATGGACTTGCCGAATTTCATGGTGACCAGGATCGTGACCGGGAAAGTCGCCAGCAGGAAAAGCATGAGGCGCCAGTCGGTGAAAAAAAGAAGGCCCATGATCACCAGGAATGTCGCCGCGTCGGTGGCGATTTCCATGACGCCCCCCGTGATCAGCTGCTGCACCGCGTTAACGTCGTTGGTGACGCGCGACATGAGCTCTCCCGTGCGGCGCTGCGCGAAAAATCCGAGCGACAATGTCTGCAGGTGCCGGTAGAGGCTGTTGCGCAGCTCGTAGATCGTCCGCTGGCCGACGATCGCCATGAAATAGCTGCGCACGAAAGAGGCCGCGCCCATGGCGATGGCGGTCGCGATTATCGCGGCTGCCACAAAAAACACCCTGTTTACGTCCCCCGAGGGGATAATCCGGTCGATGGTGATGCGGGTGAACTGGGGCACCACCATGTTGAGCAGGGAGGCGCCGATTACGCCAGTTGCGGCGATCGCGAGCGCGCCCCGGGATTTGAGTGCGTACGTCAGCAGGCGCCTGAAGATCACCCTGATCGGCTGGCGCGGCTTGTCATCAGCCGCGTGCCGCGCCATATGTCCGATGTGGAATCCCCGCATCATCACGAACTTGAATCTATCATTTGCAATCCGTAGATACAACAACACATACGCGGAATGAGGCCATCTCCAGCCGGCTTACCCCGCAAGAACATTCTCATATTCTGCAGAATATTAGAATGTATGCATGAATTTCAAGAAAGCCTTGCCGTATGGTGACAAGGAATGCAATACCTGCTGGCCACGATATTGTTTATTTAAGAGGCCGGCATGAACCAGTGCGCGAGAGTGCTGCGAAATTGTTTTCATATTTGCGCCTAAGGCGACAGCCAAGCCTGCAACCGTGACGCCTTCGTTCCTTCCAACTAAGGCCAAGATTGCAATGCGGCGGTGATTGGCCGCCCCTTTGAAATAACGCTCAAGCTGTTTTGGTTTTTTCATAGCACCCGGTTTGCCTCCTTTATAATATTCTAATATTCTGCAGAATAAGAGAATATTGTAAAGAATATTATAACGTAATATTATTACAGAACTCCTGACTTGATCGGGTGGACCGAATGGATTATGATGTATCCATTGATGAAAGAATTAAACTGCAGGAACTGTTAGAGCCTATGCAAACTGCCGAAGCCAGGCTGAAAAGAATTATTGTGGTCCGCCTCGAGGAAGGCGAGCGCCTGCCGGACTGCATCGAAATCCTCGCGCGCAGGAAGAAAATCCGCTCCGCGCTGGTGCTTCTCCTCGGCGGCGCGCGCGACGGCACGCTCGTGGTAGGGCCCTGCGGGCGGGGCAAAAGGCGCTCCGTCCTCACCGAATCATTCGGCAAGGGGCGCGAAATAATGGGCATCGGCACGATCTTTGCCGGCAGCAGCGGCCCGGAGCTCCACCTGCACGCCGCCGCCGGGAGGGGCAAGGGCACTCTCGCGGGATGCGGGCGCACTGGTTTGAAAGTAAACATAATCATAGAGGCGGTCATCTTCGAGCTCGGGGGGCTTTCCGCCCGCCGCGCCCTCGATCCCGCCACCGGTTTTCATCTCCTGGATCTTGCGAGATGAACAAATCCGGCAGGCAAGTCATGCTCCGCGGAGGCATGGCATATTGCGCTTGAGAATCGCCCGCAAAACAGGTTAAATAGCCGGCCATGAAATATTTACTTGCCTTTACTGCTTCCATCCTTTTCGCGTTCAGCATGTGCAGGGGGGATAGCGAAGAGCTTCTGAACAGGCTCCGCCCGGAAGGTTTGGTCAGCGATTATGCCAAGGTTTTTGACGAGAGCCAGAAGCAGTCCTGCGCCGGCTGCCTGTCTGAGATCAGGGAAAAAACATCCGCCCAGGTGGCCGTGGTGACGCTCGCTTCGCTCGAGGGCGGGGACATCAATGATTTTGCGAACCGCCTTTTCCAGAAATGTGGTATCGGTGAAAAGGGGAAGGACAACGGGGTGCTGATCCTGGTTGCGGTCCAGGACCGCAAGGCCAGGATCGAGGTGGGCTACGGCCTCGAAGGTGTCCTGCCTGACGCCAAAACCGGCCGGATAATTGATGAATCCATGCTGCCCTTCTTTCGCCAGCAGCGTTACGCCGATGGCATCATCAGCGCGGTGGCGGTGCTCGGCGGAATGATTGCGCAAAACGCCGGAGCAACCCTGACGAACATGCCGGCGGCGATCCCGGCAACGTCAGCCGTACCGGTTTCCCCGGAGTCCGCTGAGCCAGCGAAAAAAGCCGGCCCGGTAGAAACAGCGTTTTTCATATTCATTATCTGCCTCTTCCTCTTCTTTTTCATCTGGGCGATTTTCAAGAGCAAGGGCCGTTCCGGGGGCCGCGGCGGGTCCTGTGGCGGATCCGACAGCGGCTCAAGCTCCGGCGGTTCCGGCAGCGATTTCGGCGGCGGCAGCTCCGGCGGAGGCGGCGCAAGCCGGGGGTGGTAGTTTAAGCAAAAGGAAAACAATGAAAAAAGCAATTGGCATTCTGGCGGTAATCGCGGTTATAGCGGTCATAGCCTGCATATCCGTCTACAACAATTTGGTCAACCTGGACGAGGGCATCAACACTGCCTGGGCCCAGGTGGAAACCGTGCTGCAGCGGCGCTACGACCTGATCCCGAACCTGGTCAACACGGTCAAGGGCTACGCCCAGCACGAAAAAGGTGTGCTCGAGGAAGTCACCCGGCTGCGCAGCCAGTGGGGTGAGGCCAAAGGTCAGGAAGCCAAGGCAAAAGCCGCGAACGAGCTGGAAAGCGCGCTCGGGCGCCTGATGGTGGTGGTGGAAAAATACCCGGACCTGAAGGCCAACCAGAATTTTCTTGCCCTGCAGGACGAGCTGGCCGGCACTGAAAACCGGATTTCGGTAGAGCGCCGGCGCTATAATGACGCCGTCCGTGCTTACAACGTAGCCATCCGGCGTTTCCCGGCCAATATGGCGGCCGGCGCAATGGGCTTTGCCAAGCGCGACGCTTACTTTGAAGCTGACAAAGAGGCCAAGACCGCGCCCAAGGTTCAGTTTTAAACCGCGGCCGGATGCAGCCAACATGCCGGGCTGAATCCATTAATCACCAGCGTTCACGAGCACGTTTGACAAAAATCACTCTTGGTCGATGGCTTCATTGACATTCTAACATTCTGCAGAATATTAGAATGTTTTATTAATGATTCCGGCCGTCGTGTCATTATCAGTTTCGCCCGGCTTTCAGAAGCAACCCGCCGGAATATTCAAGCCGGACTTTGTCCAAGAAGACCGGTCCATTCGTAAGCGTATTGAACTGCAGGTTGCGGGAAATCTGCAATGCAGGTGCAGTGCATGACCACGCCCGTTATCCTGCCCTCCTCCAGCCACTTTTCCGCAAGGGCGCACTGGTGGCGCATCATGTCCATCGGCATGGGTTTTTCGCCGCCGAAGTCGTAAGTATAGATTCCCAGCAGGATGGGCTTGTCCCGGACAAGCTTCTCCGCTTTTTTGAAATCGTCTTCGAGGCTGGCAATGTCCCTCGCCTCCCAGACCCAGAAAGTCACGCCGTCGAGCTCGCGCAGATAATCGCCGAGGGAGGGGATGCCGAGGTTCATGCTGTAAATCACGCCCCACAGATCCAGCGGCTTGTCCCCGCCATGCACCTGCTCCCGCAGGCGGGCCAGGTCGGCCGTCTTCATTCCGCGTTTACCAATCTCGGTTGAAGTTAAATCATCCACCACAACTCCGTTTATATTGGCCTGCGTCCCGGCCAGCGCCCGGACAGAATTCAGATCCTGCGAGAAATCAAAATTATCCTTTGCATGAATCCGCCAGACGACCCGGCCAAACCCCGCGACTGCCTCCGCCTCGGCTTCCGAGGGGGACAAGGCCATGAAAATTCTCCCGGCGTGGAAAAGTTCCGCGCCCCGGGACGGGGTGGTTTTTGAATGGATCTTGATCCCGTGGGCGTTAAAAAGGCTGTCTTTTCTGTGCGCCCAGGCCCAGATTTGCTTATTAAGCCCTATGCCCATAAACTTCCCTCCATTATATTCCTATGCATTTTTTGCTGGCCAGTCCGCCATGGCCGGTCTTGAGCAAGCAATGTATAACCGCCGGCGCTTAAGGTCAAACACTCAAAGCAATCGTTATGGGACGAAAACATTTGACAGTCCTGCCTTGCGGGAATAATCTTGGAGACAGCAGGCACGGATTATTACGCCAAAGCTGGACCTTCCGGAGAATCAAACCATGCGCACGCTATGCAGTTTCCTTTCGGAGAATGAAAAGCAGAGAATTCACGAGGATACCCTCAAGATACTTTCGGAAATCGGCGTAAAATTCCAGAGCCAGAAGGCCCTCAAACTGCTTTCATCCGCAGGCGCTTCTATCAACCGGGATGATATGATCGTCCGCATCCCGCCTGCGCTGGTTGACCAGGCCCTGATGAAGGCGCCCAAGTCGTTCACGCTCGGGGCGCGCAACCCTGCCTTTGATTTCAAGATGCCGTCGGAATGGACCGGCTACACGCTTGACGGCGCGGCGACTTTCGCGGTTGATTTTGAAACCGGGGCGCGGCGCCCGGCCGTCACGAAGGACCTGGCGGCAAGCCTGAAGATTTTCGAGGAGCTGCCGCTCGGCGCCGTGGTCTGGCCGAACGTGGTGCTGGACGACATTCCCCTGAATTCGGCCGATATCCGGACGACCTTCATCGCCCTGCAGCATTCATCCAAGCATATCCAGCATGAAATCCACCGCCGGGAAGAAATCCCCTACCTCATCGAGGGGCTGGCGGCAATCCTCGGGAGCGAGGCGGAAATCAAGAAGCGGAAAATATTCTCGGTCTGCTACTGCACGATCCCTCCCCTGACCCACGACGCCGAGATGTGCGAAGCCTGCCTTGAGCTTGTCAAATACCACGTGCCCATCCTGCCCTATCCCATGCCGGCCTGCGGCTCGACCGGGCCGGCCGGCCTCTATTCCGACGCGGCCGTGGCGAACGCCGAGTTCCTTTCGGCTCTGGTCCTGTTCCAGGTTGCCGAGCCGGGCACGCCCGTTATTTACGGCAACGCCGCGGGGATAATGAATTTCAGCTCCGGCTCGTTCCTGGAAGGCGCGCCGGAATCCACCCTGATTAACGGGGCGCTCGCCGCCATGGCCCGATTTTACGGCCTGCCCGGGGTCCACGCCGGGTGCCTGACCGACGCCAAGGCGCCGGGGGCGCAGGCCATCATGGAAAAGATGACGAGCGCCATGCCCCTGGTGCTCGCCGGGGTTGACATCATCAACGGCATCGGCGAGCTGGAAACCAGCCAGCTCCTGGTGCTGGAACAGATACTGGTGGACCACGAGATTGCGCGGCTTTGCAAGCGGATGAAGGATGGCATGGAAGTCTGCGACGCAAAAAACCATCTTGATGACGTTGCCCGCGTCGGGCCCGGCGGCAACTTCCTGATGGAGGAAAGCACGTTGGCGGCCTGCCGCAGCGACGAATTCCTGACGCCCTCCCTGTTCGACCGCACCACCCATGACCAGTGGCTGGTGGCCGGCCAGCCGGAGGTCTACCGGCAGGCCCGGAAGAAAGTGGAGGAAATACTCGCCGCGCCGCAGAAAAATACCCTGCCGGACAAAATCAGCGGAAAGCTGGCAGAGATACTTTGCCGCGCGGACAAGGAATTGCCATAACGGCTATATTGATTTGACCCATTTTACCGGAGAAGGTATTGTTTTATTTACATGAAAAACAGCGGCGAAAACACGCAGGATAATTTCGATCAGCTCAATTCCACCTGCCCCCTGCCCCGGGAATATTACAAGCGCGTGCCGGAAGAAATCAGGGAAAGCTATCGGCAGGCCTGCCGGAAAATGAGCGCCCTGCCGGCCAAAAAAGCCGGGGCGGCTTTCAAACTGGCCGTCACACTCTGGAAGCCGATCGCCACGGCGCTGAGGGAAGATTTCGAGAAGCAACGGCAGGCGCGGGCGCTGCCGCACAATATGCAGTTCACCGACTACTTCGTGCAGTTCCAGCGGGCAGCGGACAACGAGTTCAAGCGGGCGCGCAAACCCGCCAAGGCCGCCCCGAAACCCAAGGTAGCCAAAAAGAAAAAGGCTAAAGCTGGTCCGGCCCGCAAGCGTCGGAAATGATTCTATTTCTTTTGCCTGTTCTTCAGGATCTCGTCGCGCAGTTCTCCGCCGGATATTCCCTCCTGGACAACCGCGTAGGCCTCGACGTGCTTGCACCCGGTTCCTTTTTCCCAAGGCCGCCAGCTTAAGTGCGAGACCTTCGGCATCTGGCATTTGTGGATGGCGATTGAATCAAGCTTGCCCTTGTAATAGTCGCTGATGTCAATATAGGATTGGCGGAAGTTATAAATCTCTCCGCAGAAAGGAACATCAACGCAAGGCCAGAGCAGCACCATACCCTTGTAGCCGCATTCCTTCATGGCCCTGGTGACTAAGAGCGAAGTGCCGATGTGTTCCATGTCCAGCTGGATCGAGTCGTGCGTCATGACAACCTCGGGCTGGAAGCGTTTGACAAGCTCTGCGACAGCCTTGCGCGCATCGGCCGACTCGTGCGCGGTCAGGATGGAATGCTGGTCTGCGGCGACGCAGCTCACCGGTGGCGTCCCATATCCGATGTAATGCTGCACGCCTTCCCGGTCCCGGCAATGCCGCTGGGGATGGTTCAGGTGAAACACCGGTGCGTTGAACAAGGCGGCGCCGGCCGCGGCCTCGATTTTTCTCTGGGGCATGATCTCGAACCACGGAACATTGCGCGATGCAATCGAGCCATCGGGCGCAAGCGTCTGCCAGCTGCCAGACATGTTGTTGGTGGACATGACGTATACCAGGTCATATCCAAGCTTTTTGTATTTGAGGATTGTCCCGCCCGCGTTGCCCTCGATATCGTCGGCGTGGGCGCCGACGGCCATGATGCACTTTTTCATTTCAATTTATCTCCATTGATTACGATGTCTCTTTCGGCCTTGCATGCATTTAATAAAATATTTTTGCAGTCCACCGCCCGGACGGCGTAGCGCCAGCCGGGGTTGTTGTTCGCAATATTGATCTCGACATTATCGAAGCGGATATCATCTGCTTTTTCCAGGTCGATCACCGCCTCGGTGGAGGCGTGCCCGAACCAGCCGGTTTCCGGGTCAATCTCCGGGCAGACCCCGCAGCCCTCGTAGTCCAGGATCACTTTTTTGAACCGGATATCGCGCATGATGCCGCGTCCGTTGCCCACGATGAAGCAGGTGCGTTTCCCGCGCGCCTTGATATCGGAAAAAGTGATGCCGGAATCGGTCTTGGCGCACCGCGGGAAATCCTTTCGACCGGACAGGGACTTGCTTTCAAGGTAAAGCGAGAAGGGGCGCTTGCTTTCGGCGATCCGGATGTTGCTGAAATGCACGTCGCTTATGGCGACTCCCTCGGACTCCAAGCCGTAGCGCGACTGGACCAGCAGAGCCACGCCGGCGTGCGGCACCACGATGTTGTTGAAAAGGCAGTTGCGGATGATGCCATCCCCCACCCCGACGCGCACGGCGCAGGCATAGCCGGCCGAAAGGACGCAATTGGAAACGACGATGTTCTCGCAGGGGCGTTTGTTTTTAAGCTTCTTCCAGTTGCCCCGGATTGCGATGGCGTCATCCGCGACGTCAATGATGCAATCGCTGACGGTAACGTTCCGGCAGCAGTCGATATCGAGGCCGTCGTTCGTGTTCACATTGCGGTCGCCATAAATGCGCAGCCCGGTGATGATGACGTCCTCGCAGCCGTGCAAGAAGCAGTGCCAGTAGGAGGAATCGGCCAGCTCGATGTCGCGGATCCTGATTTTGCGGGATTCGCAGAAGAAAAGCATCTGGCCGAGTTTGCCGCCCGGGGCAACATCATAAACGCCGGGCATGAACTCCTTCAACGGCTTGTCAAGGAGCATGAAGGCCGGGAAATTGCCTTCTATCCGCCCGCCGCCGCAGAGGGTTATGTTTTCCTGCTCGAGCGCCACCAGGAGGTGCTTGCCGGTTGAAAACTCGGCTTTACTCCAGCTGTTCTGGGGGCAGAAATCCGGGGCGTTGAAATCCCCGTAATCCGGGCTGGCCTTCAAAATCGCCCCGGGCGCAAGATTCAAGCCGCCGTTGCTTTTGAGGTAGATGGTCCCGCTCAGATAGACGCCCGGCGGGAAATAAACCATGCCGCCGGCATCAACCGCCTTCTGGATCGCGGCTGTATCCCTGGTCTTTCCGTCGCCGGCGGCGCCGAAATCCAGGACATTGCGGCCGGAGCTGTCAAGGCGGCTGTCACAGCCAGCTTTTTCTTTCATGGCACGGAACCTAGCAAAATGAATCCGAAAACACAACCATGGTTAAAAGGCCATGCCGGCAACGGGCTCGAAATGGCATTGCAGATGGTTATGCCTTGACCGGAATAACTTCGTTTTCTAAGCTCAAATCATGGCAAATGATTTAAGAACGCAAAGTTGCTCCGGAAGAGGGAGGCGGACTTTTTGACTCAGCCCGGTATCAAAAAACTGCCTGCTCCGGCCCTGGTGCCGGCTGATGCTGAGCCGTGCCTCTTATTCCACGTTGCCGGTTTGCCGCCGCCGTTTCGCGATCTTCAAGGCACAACTCATCCGGTCGGTTGGCGGATGGGACCCGGGCACCGGCACGATTTCTGGCAACTGGTGTTCAACCAGTCCGGGATCGGGGAGATGCAGGCTGACAATCTCCACCGCATTGATCCCGCCCGCACGGTTGTGATCCCGCCCGGAATATCCCATACCTGGGCCAACATCGGCGCCACTCCCCTCAATTTGTTCAATATTCATATCTTGCCCAGGCAGCCCGGCTATGCGGACCTGGAGAAGTGGCTCAATGCCCTGTGCTCAGGCCAAGGATCCGCGGCCATCTGTCCAGGCCATCCCGATTGCATCTCCCTGATGGAACGGGTCAGCACCGGCCTGGATGGCGGCGCGCCGGGTTACAAATACCAGGCCGCCGCGCTCCTGATGGAATTTGTAATCACCGTCCTCCGGGCCGGATTGGACATTGCCCGGAACCTCGACCCGGAGCTCCATCCTGTTTCGCGCATCGAAAAGGCATTCTGGTACATGGAAGCTAATTACGGCCGCCCGGTCGGGCTAAGCGATATCGGGCGCCTGATGAACCTCAGCCCCAAGCACGCCTGCGAAATATTCAAAAGGGAGACCGGCCTGCCGCCGCTGCGGCACTTGCGGCAGTTGCGGATTCAAAAAGCGAAGCTGCTCCTGGAGGAAACAACCTTGCGGGTCAAGGAGGTTGCTTTTAAAGTGGGGTTCCGGGACGAACACTATTTCTGCCGCCTGTTCCGGAAACTGTCCGGCATTTCGCCGGCAGCCTACCGTGCCCGCTGTCTCGGCCGCAACAGACCGGCACCGAATTCCGTCCACCATAAACCGACTTGAGTCCATTGACGGCAAACCCCGTTATCGGCCAGGATATCCTTAATGAAAAGGCGGCATTCCGCCTCCTTTTCGAAGGAGGGTAAATCGGCCATGATAAAATCAAGCGAAGTAAAAAAAGCCGGCAAGCTACACGGTGCTGACCTGGTGGGCATCGCCTCCATGGACCGGTTCGAGGGAGCTCCCAAGGACATGGATCCCCGCTATATTTTCCCGGACGCCAGGGCGATGATCGTCTGCGCCTGCCGCATTCCCCGCGGGACGCTCATCGGTATCGAGGAAGGAACATTCTTCACCTCTTACTCCATGATGGGCTATGCCGGGATCAATTTCGTCCGCATGCCGATGGTGCTCTGGAGCCTGACCGGGTTCCTGGAAGATGCCGGCTATGACGCTCTGCCGATTGCAAATAACTTTCCCTGGGCCGGGAGCGATGTACATGACGGCATCCATCCAAAGAAGGACTGGAGCCGGCCGGTTGCGCCGGGCAAGCCGGCGCCGGACGTGACAGTTCATTTCCGGATTGCGGCCTTCGCGGCCGGCCTGGGGGAGATAGGTTACAGCAAGGTTTTCCTCACGCCCGAGTTCGGGCCGCGTCAGAGATTCGGCGCCATCCTCACCAACGCACCGCTTGAGCCGGACCCGATTTTCGAGGGCAAGATCTGCGACCGCTGCCTGCTCTGCGCCAAACATTGTTCGGGCGGGGCTATCAGTACTACGGAAACGGTCAAGATCAAGGTTGCCGGCCGGGAGATCGAATGGAACAAGCTGGATGAAACGCGTTGCTGCACCGCTTTCCGCGGCGGCAACCCGGAAGTTAATCCCTTTTACCGCGACCAGCCCCGGGAAAACATAATGTGGCACGGCCAGGCCTGGGAAGGCGCCTGCGGCTGCATCCGGGAATGCATGATTCATCTCGAGAAAAAAGGTGTCCTGAAAAACAAATTCGAGGAACCGTTCCGCCGCCGCCCGCCCTGGCGCCTGCCGGCGGACTGGAAAAAGGACATTCCGCTCACATCCTCGCGCCTGGGCCCGGCCCCCCAAAAGGAATCTAATGAAATTCTCGATCGGGCACAAATTGATTGACGATGAACCGGAAGGGTTCCTTTCCATTGCCCGGGATTACCGTGACGCGCTGGAGGAAGTTTACTTCGCCTGGCCCGGGGAACCTTCCGGCCGCGCGCCGGTGGGTGCCGGCGCGGAATCGCGGGTAATAAATGAACTGGCGGCTATAAAGCGCCTGGGGCTGAAGCTGAACCTGCTCCTGAACACCAGCTGCTACGGCGATCAGGCCATGTCGTGCGATTTGGAAAAGCGCGTTGTCAGCCTGGTTGGCGAAGGGAGCGACAGGCTGGGACTGGACACGCTTACAACGATGTCCCCCCTCGTGGCGCGGGCGGTGCACCGCCATTTTCCCGATTTGGACGTGCGGGCTTCGGTCAACCTCAGGCTGGGGACGGTAAAGGGGCTGCAATACGCGGCGCCGTTCTTTACGAGCTATTGCATCCAGCGCGAGTACAACCGCGACCTGGAGCGGCTGGAAGAACTGCAGGCCTGGGCGCATGCCAACGGCAAGCGGCTCCACGTGCTGGCCAACAGCGCCTGCCTGAACTTCTGCTCGTTCCAGACTTTCCACGACAATGCCGTGGCCCATGAGGCCGCCGTGAACCGGCAGCGGAATGTGGAAGGGCTGACAACGCTCTGCCGCGAATATTATTCCAACCCTGAGCATCGGGTCAATTTCCTGCAAGGCTCATGGATCCGGCCCGAGGATGTTTCCAAGCATGCAAATTATTTCCACGGCGGCTACAAGCTGGCCACCCGCATGCACGACCGTCCCCGGCTGGTCATTGACGCCTATGCGCGCGGAAGGCATACCGGCAATCTGCTGGACCTGATGGAGCCGGGCTTTGGTCCGCTGTTTTATCCGACGATAATTGACAACCGCCGCTTCCCGGGCGGATGGTTTGAAACCACGGCCAAATGCAGCAAGCGATGCGAAGCCTGCGAATACTGCGCAATTGTCTGGGAAAAAACTGCGCTGGAACTTGAGTGAGCGGCAGCAATCAAAGTTTGTAATTTTACTATCTCCCTTGTAAATACTTATCTCAATGATCCAACCTGACTTATTTATGAAAACTTTGTTTTCATACATAGTCACATGCAAATCATAAAATTACGATAATTGCCTGATTTGCAAGTTTCGATGCGGCGCTTTGCGCCTTGCTCAAGATTAAAAATAAATTGTTCTTGAATATACAACATAGTATGATATATGTTGACTCAGCGAATAAGATAAAATTATTGATAATCAAAGAAAACCCGATGAAAACCATAACATTAAACGGATTGAAAGTATCTCTTGGCAAACCAGTGGTTATCGGTGAAGGTGTTGGTCATTTCTGGTTCCCTTGTTCAGCCGACCGCTTCCCCACCGGTGAAATACTGGTGCGCTGGCAGATTTGCCCTGACAGTGGCTCCAACCTTGTATCCGGATGCGTTAATGCACTGTCAGCGGATGAGGGCGCCACCTGGCCTTTCAGGTACGATACAGCCGCCAATCCGCTCCTGCGCCTGGCGCGCGCCGATGGTACCATCGCCGGCACGGGCTTCCGCGGCCCGGCCGATCCCCCCGGCCAGGCCCGGCGCATGCGGTTTCACTACATAGTGCTGTCCGAAGGCGGACGCCGTTATACGCTTGAGCCCAATTCAGTTTTCATTGATAGTTTCCCGCGGGACCTGGCGCGCTCGCAGCACGAAGGCAAATGGAGCCGGGAATGGCCGCTGGGCCTGGCTATGAACCCGGATTCGGTGAGGCAGGGAAACGCGGTTCTGGCCACGCCGTATGTTACCTATGCGGGCGAAAAACAGCCTTGCGTGGTGGCGATCGAATCGCTTGACGAGGGCCGCTCCTGGAAGTATGTAAGCCAGGTTTTCGCCGCTGATGCCCTGCCGGACATGCGCGATGGCGCCAGCGAGGCCAGCGTGGTCAAGCTGGCCAATGGAGACCTCCTCTGCGTGGCGCGCACTTATTCCAAGGAACCGCTGATCGAGGCGCGCAGCAGCGACGGCGGCCGCACTTGGTCGGCCGCTAAGAGGATAGCGCCATACAGCGTTTACCCCTGCCTGCGGCTCATGGACAACGGCACGCTGGCGCTTTCCACCGGCCGGATGGGGCTGTTTCTCTGGCTGAGCGCCGGCGGCCGGGGCGATGACTGGCAGATGGTTGACATTACCGCGCATCATAACTCCGTCATGGATGCCAACCACCGGATAAGGACCGATGACAATCCTCCCGTGCCGGGAGATCCGGCCCGGCATACAACGGCCTACACCCAACTCGTGCTGCTCGACTCCTCGCGGTCCCTTCTGATTTATGACCGATATGCGGGCGATCCAGTTCCCCTTGATTCAGAAGAGCGCAGCCGCATCTATGCCCTGCCGGTCCGGATCGACCGGACCTGAACGGCGGGATGCAATGCCGGCAGGCAGAAACCAGGCAGAGGCCGGCAAGTATGAAACATGAAAAGCAAATTTGACAATATTGCCAGTCAGCTGCGCGATGAAATTGGCAAGCGCGCATATTCGGACCGCCTGCCTTCGGAACGGGCCCTGGCAAAAATATTTAAAACCACGCCGGTAACAATCCGCAGGGCCCAGCAACTGCTGATTGACGAGGGACTGCTGGTCAAAATGCAGCCCCAGGGAACCTTTGTTCAGGAAAAGCAGAGAATTCTCATCCGCGTTTCCCTGCTGCTGCCCCTTTACTCCAAAGCGGTATTGCGCGAACTGCAAGGCCACTTTTACCAGGCATTTCCGGATATTGAACTTGAGTTTCATCCGCGGGGCGAAAACAGGGTCAAGGCCAGCGATTGCGATTTGATCGGCGTGGCCAGTTTATCGCCCGTCGCTTACCAGGAGGTTGCCGTCCCTTTCGACAACAAGAACTTTGCCGCCCTGAGTCTTGACGGTTATTTTACGCAGGCTTTTGACATCCACCGCACCGGCAACCTATATTACGGCCTGCCGATTCTATTCTCGCCCCTCGCGCTGATGGGCAACCGCCGATTGCTGGAATCCGGAGGCTTCAGCCTTGACCCATATGCCCTGGATACGCCCATGCTTATTTCCATGGCGGGCCTGGCCAGGAAGCAGGGTATGGCGTTCTGGGACCGCGATACGGCCACGCGTTTCATGCGGTCGCTCGTGTTTTCAGCCGCGGATGATTCCCGCTCGTTGCGCAGCGTGGATATAAAGGTTTTCCGCGACCTGTTCACCAGGATTAAACCGCTTTATGCTTCCGGGATGGCCGCGCCCGAAACTACCCTTGAAAAGAGATTGATGCAACAGGGCAAAGCGCTGCTAGAGTGGTCATGCCGCCAGGGTTTGCTGTTTAACCGTTATGACCCCCGGCAGGCTGTCCTTTATGCCTGGCCGCGCGAACTGCGGCATTGCACCGGTGCGGCCGGGGAATTCCTTATGCTCAACCGGCAAAGCCCCCACCGCGCCCTGGCCGAGCGGGTGGCGCTCCATTTTCTCTCGCCGGGCGTCCAGGCAATCATCGGCACGCATGCCATCGGCCTGCCGGTGCTCAAGGCGGCCGCGGCCGACAGCATTGATACGCGCCTATGGCGCGATGATATTTTTCTGACCGAAACCAAAAATATCTGCGCCAACAGCGCCCGGGATCAGGACTTTATCCACCGGCTCGACGCCCTCACCTGCGAATTGCTGGATGCGAACATCAACCCGGAAACATTCTGCAGCCTGGTGGAACGCGAGATTGATTATGCCGGCCGGCGGCACAGTATGCGCGACCACTTTATGTCCCGGAACCAGGCGCCGGAAGACGAACTGGCGGAAACGAACATCGGATGATGAAAGTTTACACGGCAACAAATCAAACAAGGCAAGGAATATAAACATGCCTGCACAACAGCAAAAGACAACTGCGCCAAAATTCATCAGGGGCGACAGGATATGGGATATGTCGCGCGTCAAGGACCATGACAAGATTCGTATGGAACTCACCGACCTCATCCGTTTCAAAGGCTGCTGGTACTGCGGTTTCCGGGAAGGTTTCATGCATGGCGCTCATCCTTCCGGGAGGGGAAGAGTAATCAGGTCAGCCGACGGGATAAAATGGGAGTCCGTGTTCCTGAAGGAGTGGGATTGCGCCAGCATGGGCGAGCCCAAACTGTCAATTACCTCCGAAGGGATGCTCATGATCAACTCGTCTCTTTTCTTCGTTTCAAAGGAACCGCGCCCCGACGGCCACTGCAAGGCTTTTGATGTTTATGACCGGCCGCTTCCAAACGGCGGCAAATACGGCCGATACTACCAGCTGGAAGATCCCGGCACCCCGGAAAATGACCGCGAGCTGAACGTGGCGCGCCAGTCGGTCACCTGGCTTTCGGAAGACGGAGTGAACTGGAGCAGCGCCTATGCCTGCCCGACCGGCGTCAATGCCTGGCGCTGGGAGGTGAGCTGGCACAACGGCATGGGCTACAGCGTCGGCTACTGCGGAAAGGACAAACAGGGAACGCTCTACCGCACCCGCGACGGGAAAAGCTGGCGGGTGCTGCTGAACAATTTTTTCCCGGGCGGAGGCAACGAGGCAGCCCTGGCGTTCGGCGCCGACAGCACCGCTTACTGCCTGCTCCGCGGCGCCAGGCTGAGAAAAATATCCGCGGCAATGAAAAAAACCATGAAGGATATTGACGGGCACCAGATCGGGACGGATATGAGCCGGGGCTTCCACGGCACCAATGTCCCGATGCTCGGAATCGGCAAGCCCCCCTATTACCAGGAGTGGGAATGGAGAGACCTGACGGTGGACTGGAACGGGGATGGTAATTTTAAAGCCGCCGACGAGGTTTTAAGGTCGGATTTCGGCGGCCCCAAGATCACCCTCCTCCGGGACGGGCGCTTCGTGGCAACGGCAAGGAATCTAGGCCCTGGCCGGGATGACGGCCACATCACCCTTTTCTGGCTGGACACGGCAAAGGCGCGCCTGACCATGTTCGCGGAGTGCGCCGGAGCCACCTACGGCGCCGCGGTTGAGCATGAAGAGAAACTCTGGGTGAGCTATGCCGGCAAGGATAAGCCGGGGTTCCTCAGCGTTTTCCTGGCAAAAATAAAAATACCTGCATAAAATTCAAATGATAAAAACAACAATGGCAGCTTTGTCATTCCTGGCGCTATTGGCTGCCGGAAGGCTTGGCGCGGCCGAATATTTTGTCAGTAAGCAGGGCAGTGACACCAACAACGGCCTGAGCCGTGCGACCGCCTTTGCCACGATCCAGAAAGGTGTTGATATCCTGCAGTCCGGCGACACGCTCACGATCCTGCCGGGTGAATATTTTGGATCTGTGCGGCGGGACGGCCTGGGAACCAACGGCATCATAACGACGATCCGGGCGGAGATCCCGGGCACCGCGGTCCTGCGGGGTGATGTTCCCGTTACGGGCTTTCGCAAAGTGGAAAACACGCGTTTTACCTACATGGCGGACATGGTCCATACAGGCAAGGTCGTTGCGGTCAACGAACTGGACACTCTGAAAATACTTGAGCGGGCGCCAAACATTGCCGAACTGGATTTCAGGCCGGGCGTTTATTACCACGATACTTCAACCGCAAAATTGTATATTTCAACTCCCGACATTCAGCCGCCGGATTCACACCATTACACGGCATCTCTGATCGGTACACACGGATGTTTTCTGTCCAATCCCCGGCGCGTAATCATTGAAGGCTTGGCGGTCACGGGCTTCAATGCCGCCGAAATGATTGATGGCCACGACGGCACGCTGAACAGCGTTTTTGGCATTTTCATGAACCTGCCCTTGGAGTGCGTCATCCGCGATTGCCGGGCTTACCTCAACGGACAGGGTATCGGCTTGAATTCCGACCTGGGCCGCGACCGTGACACTGGCGACAACCTGATAGAGCGCTGCACGGCATGGGGAAACCATTCGCATTTCAACAGCGGCACCTGTGGCGGGATCAGCATTTTCGGCGCAAAGAGGGACATCATCAGGGATTCTGCCGCGTTCCTTAATGGCGCCTATGGCGTAACTATTTATGGCGGTGGCGACGAGAGTAAGAAGGAACAATACCGGAGCCGTCTGATCAACATACTTGCCTGGGGCAATGGGCTGGCAGACCTTAAGATCAAGACAGGAGCGGGAGACGACGGCGTCCACACCACCGAAAGCAGCGTGGCTTTAGTTCCTTCCAACGACTACGATCCTAGCCGGTGCCTGCTTGGCAAGGCCGACCAGCGGGAGGTCTCCAGCAATAGCAACAATAATATCGTCCTGGACCGCGAGCAAACACTCGACCCGGATGCCGAATTCGCGGATCCGGAGAACCTTGACTACCACCTTCAGTCTGGCTCCCGTTTCCGCAAATCTGCGCCGGACGGGAGCGACCGCGGGCCGTTTCCTTATGAAAACAATATTTTCTATGTCCGCCCGGACGGTAATGACGGGGCCGACGGTTTATCGGTAAGCAATGCTTGGAAAACTTTATCGCGCGCTTCACGTGACCTGCGGTCCGGCGACACCCTTTACCTGGCGCCGGGCAATTACGAAGGCGCGCTGCAGTTAACATTGCAGGGTACGAAAGAAAAGCCCATAGCGATACGCGGCCGAGGACGCAGCCCGGCAGTGATCAGGGATGGGTTAGGGATTAGTGGCGGCAAATATCTTAAATTTGAAAGGTTGCATATTGGTAGTCCGGTTAAGATTATCAAAGGCGAGGATATTGCTTTTGCAAACTGCCTGTTCACCGCGGGAGCAACATCCCTGGAAGCCGCAGGAGCGGTTAAACTTGGGATTAATCATTGTGCTTTCACCGGGTTCAAGCATTCGGCACTGGCCCTGAAGGGCTGTTCGGAGATTTATCTCAGTGGGAACATTTATGACAACTACAACTGCGTCGCATTGCGGCTGGACGCGGCTGATGCAATAAAATATTCCAACTATAACAGTTACCGCGATGCAAGCGGCTTCTGGGAGGCTGGTGGAAAGCCGCTGGATCTCAGCCAAGCGCGGAAAATCCACGACCAGCAGTCACTCTCGCTTATCCCGGAGTTTGCTGAAGAAAATGGCACCATAATCCTCAAAAACCCGCTTGTATTCGCGACCTTCGGCCCGATGGGCAGACCAATCGGCCCGCATTTTGATGAAAAGCGCAGGGATTCGCTGAGGCTTGTTACAAAGCCTGAAGTTCACTCGATTGGCACCACGACGGCAGACATTGAGTGGATGACCTCCCTGCCGGCGACATGCGTCCTGGGCTGGGGCGAAACCAGTGCCTGCACCAACCGGCTGGATTACGATGTCAACCGCTTTGGGGCCTTCAGCCTGACGGGACTTAAACCAGGCCAGGCTTATTTTTTCCGGGTAATGTCGCTCAGGATGCCCGAAGAGATTGCCAGGGGAACGGAAGGAGATGAATCATTTGAAAACAAGCCGGTTGAACCGGAGGGCGATCCTCTCTCGTTCACCACCCTGAAGGAAAAAGCGGCGCCTGTCACGTATTACGTTGCGCCGGACGGCAATGACACCAACAGCGGCCTCAGCCGGCCATGTGCCTGGAAAACAATCCAACGCGCGGCCAATCAGGCCAATCCCGGCGACACGGTCACCATCACGGGCGGAAAGTATCCGGAGTGCGTGCGCATCAGGGCGACCGGGGAAAGCAACGCGCCGGTAACATTCAAATGCATGCCGGGCGAGAAGGCCATTCTGTTTGGGGCTGGCAAGACATTGAGCCAGGGGTTCGTGGCGTCAGGGAAAGATCATCTTCGTTTTGACGGGATTTACTTCTCGGATTTCAACCGGCAACCGTTATGGGGCTGGCTGCCGGCAATGAGCGGGGAGTTCAACCTGTATCATTGCCGGGACATCCGTATCACGCGCTGTTTCTCTGACGGCCGCGGGACCTATACGGCGCGGTTTGTAATCGCCTGGGATCTGGCTGACCTGGCGATTCAAAACTGCGTGACCATGAACAAAATGTCCGGCGCAATGTGGCTGAAGCACTGCGCCAACCTGGAGTTTGCCAACAATGTCATTGCCCGGCCGATGATCACAAGCTTTATCCTGCAAAACAAGCCAGGACAGGCAGCGATTGTAAAAAATAATATCTTCACCGATATGCTGAAAAAGAAGGCCGACGCCAACCTGCCGCTGTTATACACGACCGACTTTGACGGTCTGCGCATGCCAGACAACTGCATCTTCGTGCGCAGCTTTCCGCCGGACAAGCGGACGCTTATGCCCGGTTATGGGGGAGTCGCAGGCGAACGGGTCAAGAACGCCAAACGTGAAGAATCGGTCATCATCAACCCGCTCTTTACCGACCCCTTGTTTGCCGGCGATCCAGACCCCGCGAATACAGCCGGGTTCCCTCCCGACAGGATGATGAACTCAAATCTTAAACTCGATTTTGATTCATTCTTTGCAACCAACCCGGAGTTGGTCAAGCGCAGCATCGGCCTTCGCCCCGAGGCCTTCAAGGAATTCGATTTCAAAAGGAACAGAGACGAAAACATAGAAGTCAATCGGGAAACAAAATGACAATGATGATAACAACAGCACGGGTTATGCAGGCCCTGTGGATATTCTTTTTAATTCATCCTGCCTTCGGTGCCGATCGGTATGTTTCGCTGGAGGGCACGAATGATTTCGTCAACAAGTTCAATACGTGGTCCGGCGCGGCGACTGACATCCAGTGGGCGGTGAACAACGCCCTGGCCGGCGAAACAGTGTGGGTCTCCAACGGCACCTATTATCTCACCAACCAGATCAGCATAACGGCCGACGTAAAGCTCAGGAGCTTCAGCGGCAGCTGGGCCGACACGATCATCAATGGCAACAATTACAACGGCAAGCTGGTCACAAACCGCTGCGTTTTCATTAATCACCCCGACGCAACCATTGATGGCTTTACAATCAGCAACGGCTTCACAATCGGAACCTACGGCGGCGGCGCAATGGTGCAGCGGGGCGGGGTTTTCAACTGCCGCGTTGTTTATAATACGGCTTCCAATCATTACGGCGGCGGGATTGGGGTTAATTCAATTGTGGTGGCCATGGTCAATATTACGAACTGCATCATTACACATAACGCGGCAATGCGCGGCGGGGGAGTGGGAGCATACGACGGTTTTCAAGCATACCGGGGCAGCCTGGCAATTGAAGGTTGCGATGTAAGCTCCAATACAATCTATCAAGGGCCAAACGAGCCTTTTGGCGGAGGCATCCATTTTTACGGCTCGAACCTGACGGTCCGCAACTGCAAAGTTGTCGGCAACCGCCTCATGAGCGCCCCCACCGGCAGCGGATATGGTGGCGGCATCAGCATCATGGCATACCATGTTGATGTACTGATCGAAAACTGCAAGATCATCGGAAATATTCTCTCAAATCTCGTGGGTATTGCCGGCGGTGGCGGCCTGCACCTTTCCGGGGGAGGCTCCACGGTGCGCAACTGCCTGATAGGATTCAACAACTGTTACAACGTGCCGCGCGGCGGCGGCCTTTACATTGAGCAGGCCAGCAAAACCAACCTGGTCGAGTCTTGCACGATTGTCGGCAACACCAGCTTGCCCGGCTTTCCCGGAGCCGGGATATACATGGCCGGGAACGGTTATGATGTGGTCATGAATTGCGTGGTTTATTCCAATCGCAACAACACGGCCGCCGACTGGTCATTCGGAGATTTATCGCGCACCAACTATGTTCACTATACCTGTTCACCCCAGACTATGGGCGGCAACGACAATATTACTGCCAATCCGCTATTCGCCAATTGGGCCGACGGCAATTATGCGCTTTCGGTTAACTCACCCTGCATCAACGCCGGGTCGAACGCTGCTTGGATGGGCGGCGCCATGGACCTGGGCTTCCATTCACGGAAGGATCGGTTTTCCGGCATAGTTGACATGGGCTGTTACGAGTATCTTCCACGGGGCATGATGTATAAGATTCGCTGACTTATTGTATTGGAGGCAAACTTTATCCTGGCATATCTGAGCTTCTTGCCCGGGGCGCTAAGCCGCACGATTATCCGCCGGAAATGCTCATGCAAGGCGATGTGCAGGTGGGCTATAATTTAGTCTTCGCGACGAACCCGGAGGTTGTGAAGCGAGGCATCGGGCTCCAGCCGGAGGCGTTCAGGGATTTTCATTTTACCCAGGCAAACAGGGAATAAACATGCCAAGCAAAAAGACAGCAAAAGAAAATGACCACATCCAGACTCATAAAATCTGGGATCTTGAAGCCACCCGCAAGGCCGAAGGCGGTCTGCAGGGGGATGCTGACCTGCGCGGCGAAATCCACCCAGACCTGGTCCGCTACAAGGGCTGGTGGTACTGTGGGTTGAAAGAATCGCCCCTGCGGCGCATGAGACTGATCCGCTCCGCCGACGGCAAGAAGTGGGAGTCGGTGCGCCTGTTCACGTGGGTTGACACCGGCCAGGTCGGCGACTGCAAGTTTTCGATCACGCCTGACGGCGCCCTGATGATCACCACTTTCTGCAAGGACAGGCTGTTCGGTAATGGCATAGTCCCCGGTGGGAAGCCTCGCCTCTGGTGCGCGTCGGTAACCTGGCTCTCGCACGACGGCGTGGACTGGGGACACGTCCATGCCTGCCCCACCGGTTTCTCTTCCAACTGGGTTGTGCGCTATTTTACCACCTGGTTCCGCGGCCGGGGCTACAGTCCCTGCGCCGGTTCCGGGAACCTGTACGTTACCCTGGACGGAAAAAACTGGCAGCTGCAGGCCGAGGATATTTTTGCGACGTGGGACGCGCCCCGCGCCACGGAATCAATGCTGAGCTCGTTCGACCCGAACGACATCCACCAGAAACCCGGCGAGGCGCCGCGCCGGCCCAATGAGGCCGTGCTGGCCTTCGATCCTGCCGACGGCACGGCCTACGCCATCGCGCGCACGCATCCCATCTTTGCCATCATCGGCACGGCCCGGCCGCCGGATTACAATAAATGGACATGGCAAGCAACCCGCGTGGACTGGGAAGGCGACGGCAAACTGCTGCCGGCCTACGAGAAGCTCGGTGTCCAGATGGGCGGACCGGTCTTGAAATACCTCAGCAACGGCGTCCTGCTGGCGGCAGGACGGGCCGATGCCTCGACCCCGGGCCATCCCAGGGGACGGCTGACCCTGTTCATTGTCGACCGCGACCGCGCGATCCTGAAACGCTGGGGCGACTTCGACGGCTGGAGCCATTATCCCGGCATTGTCGAGCATGAGGGCGAGCTTTGGATCACCTGCGGCAGGCAGCAGCTGGCCGATCCGTTCGAGGTATACCTGCTGCGCGTACCTGTACCGCAACCATAGGTGCATGGATTTTAACTATAACGGCATGTGTAATGGGAAGAACTCCATGCAAATAAATTCAATGTTTTGCGGATTGTTCATAACGGCTCTAATCATATCGAGCAATGTTCGGGCGGCTGAATATTTTAACGGTTTAAACGGCTCCGACACCAATGACGGCCTTAGCCGTGAAAAATCATTCGCCACGATCCAGAAAGGGGTAGACGCCCTCAAGCCCGGCGACAATCTTACCATTTTGCCGGGAGAATATTTCGGGAGTGCGCGCCGTGATGGGCTGGGAACCAACGGCATCATAACGACGATCCGGGCGGAGATCCCGGGCACCGCGGTCCTGCGGGGTGATGTTCCCGTTACGGG
>JBAYWJ010000015.1:0-25958 GCA_041674125.1 Kiritimatiellia bacterium | reverse complement strand
CGCCCAGCGCCGCCCTGGCCTCCGGCCCCCTGGAAATCAACTCCTGCACATCGCCGCAGGATATTCCCATGGAAAGCAGCGTCAAGATCGACGCCAGATTGATAAACGGCTTATTATTGAGAACAAAATTATGGCACGTCATATGCCGTTTATGCACAAATATGTCGGCGTTAAAGCGCGCTGCGTGTTGAATCATCTGCGATCCCGGCCGGCCGTGCAGGCCGCGCGCCTGGACCCCATCGAGGCGTTGCGCCATGAGTGACCCGATCCATCGCGGCACCGTTCTCCATCCGGCCGGCACCAGCGCAATTCTTCAATAATAAGCTCTAATGACTCAAATATGACTCATTGGGCCGGTTATATAGCTCATTATATGGCTCAGCCATGAGCCATTATATGATTCAAATGACTGCCTCATAGAAGGCCGATTTCCGGTCCCCGACCTGCCGGATCATTCCGCTGGCGACCATGTCCGAAAGCAGGCGCTGGACGGTGGCGCGCGAAACGCCCAGTTGAGCGGCCACGTCGCTGTTTTTAATCCTGCCCCGCGCCCTGATCAATTCAATCACCTGGTCCTGCCGCCGTTTCAGGACATCGGGTTCCATGGCCTGGCCCCGTGATTCCCAGACATATTTCGAGGCCTTCGACCCGAAAAAGATGGCCAGCACCTGCAAACTGACGGAGGCCAGGTTGCTGGGCATGACGTATTCCGGCCGGAAACTGTAAACGACATAGGCCGCCAGGAAGAATAACAACCAGAGGTAGACGAAAATGGAGCCCTGCCGGGCCGGCTCAGGCGCTCCGATCCAGCGCCGGATTTCCTTGTCCGCCGCATACGCGCCCAGCAAGGCGATATAAACCGGCAGAATGCCGTCCGGCAGATCGAATGCCTGCTTGAGAACGAAATCGGCGACCATGAGCCCGAGATAACCGGCGGTGTAAAATGTCAGCAGGGGAAATAAAACCGACACTTCATTGAAGGGCGGGCGTTTTTTAACCGCCTGGCCATCGGTCACGGTTGCATTGCTTTCATCGCTCATTTGACATTTTTCCGCCATTTCCAGGCCGATTCCGGATGCAAATGGATTCTGGAGGCGCGCCGGATCCAAGGTCCACCATTTTGCTGACATGCGCAAAATGGTCGCGCGGATCGCATCCTGCGTTTTAGCAAGCTGTATTTAAACACAAACAAGAAAGATTGAACAGCCTCGGAATGAAATAGCTTTTTGAGTGTTTTCATAGCTCTCCCCTAAACGCCCGATGCAACATGGATTGAAAGAGGGCATTCAGGCGGGCGCGGCCGGCGGCTTGGCCGGCTTCCAGCTCGCGGATTTCCGCCACCCGCCGGGCGAATTCGTTTTGCAACGACAAAGAGGGCTGTAGGACGGGAAGCTGCTTCAAGAAATCGGTTTCAAGGTTTTGGACGGTTGCTCCTACTCTTACTGCACCAAGAATGGTAGGCGATAAAATACGTAATTGAGCGGCGAGGAAAGTTGCTTCACATTCACTTGCCGGAATGAACGCTTTGATATCTTGATTGATTGTAACTGGAACAGAGTTGATGGCGATCGGTAGCATGCGCTTAAGGATGCCGCTTCGAGTTACGACTAAAATCGAACCGGCGGGAATGAGATTGGTAGCGCTCTCCTTTATTGCCTGTTCCGAAATGTGATCTTCCGAATCATGGACTTCATCGCCAGACATGTCTTTCGGTGAAACCCAAGGGATTTTACCTGTCCAATATGAGGATTGTTTCTTTGATGGGGTACCCCCGCCCACAACTTTGCAGAGAGAACCAAGCTTATTTAGAGGTAACCTCAAAAGATTAGTCATCGGATCGCCGAACATTTCATGAAACAACGCTGGGATGAGGGCGGCGGTACGCCGGTCGGCATGGGCGCGAAGCTTCCGCAACTCGTCCGCCTCGTCCAGCAACTTCACAATTTGCTCCTGCTCAGACAAAGGCGGGACGGGAATGGGAAGTTTCTCCAATTCCGTCCGACGTAGGTTTTGAATATTTGCGCCCTTAGCGTTGTTGTCTCGCCATTGCAAAAAAACAGGACTATGAAACCAATATGAGCCAAAGCGATGATTGAAATCGACCTTAAACCTTACAATAGCGCAGAATGCACCGACTGATCCGCACCAATCCGAAACTAGATGTGCTGTCTTCCCGACTATGGCCGGACTGCCTGATGACATACATATGGCGAGATCACCACGACTCATTCGTTGTTCTTCGCTTACCAAATCTTCGGGAACGTAAACCAAGTCAGAATCGGTTATCAACGAATCTTGAATATTTCCTGCGCGGAGAATAGGAATAGAGTTCTTGCGTGGCTCATCGCTGACCTGTGACTTGTCGAATGAAACTCCGCGAATTACGGTTGCGATTTCTCCCAGCGTTTTTGTCGGCCAGGGTTTCATTTGCTGCCGCCTTTCGGCGCAGGCTGGTTTTGCCGGGCGCGTTCGGTCAATCGGGCACGGGTCATGCGTTCGCGCAGGCCTCCTTCCTGCAAAAAGGCTTGTTCCAACCGGCGGAGTTGCTGGTCGAGCAGGTAGTTGGTCTGGTGAATAAGGCAGATAAGGATGTTGGCTGCGACTTCGGGCGGGCGGGTTTCGAGATAGGTCTTATAAGTCTCATAGGACGCATCTTTCCTCGCGCCCAGCTTGCGCACATACAGGGCTTCCTTGGAGTCCTTTTCCCAGAGGCGCAGGCCGCGCACGCGCAGGAAATCGCGATAGTCTTCAAGGAGTTCCTCCTGGCTCGCCCGGGCGACGCTGGTCAGCTTGATCTCGGTTTCCTTGGAAGTGCCGGAGGCTTGACTGCCTTCCAGGATGTTTTGTTTTCCCGAACGCGCGGCTTGAATCATCTGGTCATAAGTGCGGTCGCGTTTGTCCAGGTAATGCCCGCAAAACCATACGGTGCCGTCATAAACGATGCGGGCTTTCTGGAAAGAGATGAGCTTCTCGTATCCGCCGTGGGCCGGGATGAAGCCTTCAGGCATGGCTGGGCCTCCCTTGAAAAGAAGCAAGGGACTCAAAGGACAAACATGACGCCAGCCATGAATTGTTAAGTCCTATTACCAGTCTTTTTGGTCCCTTTTGTCCCTTGCAGGTTCGCCGGCTCATGGCTTGCCCCCGATTTGTTTCAGGAGCGCGTCCCCGCGCCGGCCAATTTCACTTTCAAGCTTCAGGACGTCGCGGAGGATTTTGGCCGGTGCATCGTGGTTCACCGCTTGAACGGTCACCGGCTTGTAGCGGCCGGCGGCCAGGCTCCAGTCGTTCTCCCTGATTTTCCCGATCGGCACCCGGTAGCTGTTTTCGCCCTCATCGCGCTTCGGCCATTTGTTCAACACATCGGGAATGTCGTTGGCCTCAATCGGCGTGCGCTTGTCGTCGAGGCTGAAGCCGTCGGCGGTAAGGTCGTAGAACCAGACGGATTTTGTCGGCGCGCCTTTCTGGAAAATAAGCGCGGCGGTGGCCACCCCGGCATAAGGCTTGAATACTCCGCTCGGCAGGCTGATGATGGCCTGCAGGTCGCACTCGGTCAAAAGCATTTCGCGCAGTCCGGTCGCGGCATTCGTGGAGCCGAAAAGGACGCCGTTGGGCACGATGACTCCGGCGCGGCCTTCCGGCGCAAGATGGTCAATGAACCATTTGAGGAAAAGCAATTCCGTGGCGCGGGTGTTCAATTTGTAATTGAGGTCGGAGAGGATGCTTTCCGCCTGCACCTTGCCGGAGAACGGCGGATTGGCGAGAATGACGTCGAAGCGCTGGCCGGGATAAACTCCGCCAAAGCCGGTGGTGAGCGGATTGAAATGGTCGATCCTGGCCTTTTCCAACCGGTGCAGGTAAAGGTTGAGAATGGCGATTTTCACCATGTTGGCGTCGTTATCGAATCCGGTGAACGCCTGTTCTTCAAGGAATTTCCATTGCGCGGGTTTGAGCAGGGAGCCATCCGCGTTGCCGCGCCTGAGGTCGGCGGCTTTCGTGTTCTGGCGCAAAATGCGCGTGAAGGCGGAAATCAGAAAGCCCGCCGTGCCGCAGGCCGGATCGCAAATGCGCCGGCCGGGCCGGGGATCAACCAGCTCGACAATAAGGTCAATGATATGGCGCGGGGTGCGGAACTGGCCGTTCGTACCGGAAGCCGCGAGCCTTGAAAGCAGGTATTCATACATATCGCCTTTCAAGTCGCGGCCATCGTGCGCTTCCAGGTCGAAATCCTGGATGCCCTGGATCACCGCGCGCAGGGTGGGCCGGTCGTAAATCTTGAGCGTGGCGCGGCTGAATAAAAGCTTGCCGGTTTCGGTCAGGCCGGGCAGTTCGTGCAGACTTTCAATGGCGGCGCGGACGGCGTCGAAGAGGTTGTCGCCGGTCAGCGTTACAAAATTGCCCCAGGCGAAGCGGGTCCACTTGCCGGAGAATATTCTGGCGTAGCGTTTGTCAAGCGCGGCGAGGGTTTCGTCCTTTTCGGTGAGTAACCGGAGAAAAAGCAGATACGAAATCTGCTCGATGGAATCCATCGGATTGTTCACGCCGCCCGCGTAGAGGATATCCATGAGCTGGTCAACCTTCCGGCGCAGGCCCGAGGAAAAGAAATTCGCTTGAACTCCCTGGGCGGCCGGCGTGTTGTTGTCAGGACTGGAATTCATAGTGTCATGCCAATGTGCCGGCAAGCATGGATTGGCGGATCAGCGTGGACTGGCGCAAGGCTTCAAAAACCCGCTCGCGTTCCTCGAAACCGGCCAGGGCGCTTACGCCGCCAAGCTGGTTGAACTGGCTGGCGGTGAAGATCGTCATATCGCCGGACATGAATTTCTGAAGCGCCCGCGAATCTTCGGCCAGCAACTGCGTGGTGGCGTCCAGCCATTTCTGCTCGTTATAGCGGAGGTTGAAGCGGGCGGCGATGGAATCCACCGTGTCCGCGACAATCGCCTCGCGCGTGGGGAGCGGCTTTTTGCCCACCGCGTTATAGACAAAGGCCGGCGTGGGCGCGGGCACGCCGTAGGAGACCACCAGCTTGACCGGCGAGTAAAACATTTTCGGCTTGTGATAAAAGCGCTCGTTCATCGCGGTTTCAATCGCGTCGTCATCCTCGGTTTGCAAGGCCTCTTTCAGTCCGGCGTCGCGTTCCGCAAACTCCTTCACATCGCGCTCGAACGAACCCCGGAATGTCATCAGATCCACCTTTTCGCCGTCGGGTCCGATAATCCGCACCTCCTGGCTGACCAGGACGTCTTTGCCTTCCCAGACGGGGATTTCCCGCGGCCGTGTTCCATATTTTGCTTCGGCGGGAGCGCTGTCGAGAACGGGCGTGTCCCTGCCCGGTTCGTCCGGGAGATATTTTCCGGCCCTGGCCGGGGCCGCGCGCTCCTGCGGCAATTTCAGCGGCGCGGTGTAGTCGTAGCTTTCCTCGAAATATTCGGCCACGGCGCAGAAATCAAGCAGGAAGAAATTTTTCTTTTCATATTCCGTGCAACCGATTTTGAAGGTGAAAAGGCGCGTGCCCCGCCCCTTGATCTGCACGTATTCCGTCGGCGAAAAAATCGGGCGCATAATCCCGATGTTCAGCAAATCGCGGCAGTTGTAGCCGGTGGAAAGCATGTCCACGGAAACCGCGATCCGTTCGGATCGTTTGCCGTCGCGGAATTCCTTGGCGATCGAAGAGGCGTCGGGTATGCGCGAGGTGATGGTCAGGGCGATGCCCGGCTCCAAATCATTCAGAAATTTAGTCAGTGTCGTGGCGTGGGTCTGGTTGACCGCAAAAACGATCGCCTTGCCGATTTTGCCGGCGGGATCCCGTTGCGCTTCCTTCAAAAACGCCGCGCACATGACGCGGTTGCGGTCGGGTGTGAAAATCCTGCGCTCCAGGTCCTGGATTTTGAAGTTTTCTTCCTGTTCGTTGACGACCACGGCCCAGCCCGATTCATCCAGCGCCCTGGTCGTGATATCGGAACGCAGGTCGATTATTTTGGGCAGGCAAAGGAAAGGCCCTTCGGGGTCTTGCACGGCCTCGATAATGCCGTAGCGGAAAGTCGGGAATCCCGGCTCGCAGCCGAAATAGAGGTAAGTATCCCGTAACTGGCGCGCTTCCAGCGCCCTGGGATTTTCCGCGTTCAATTGCTCAACGTTGACATTCTTCAGATACGCCTTGGGCGTGGCGGTCAGGCCGATGCGCGTGGCCTGGAAAAATTGCACCACCTCGCGCGCGTCGCCGTAAATGGAGCGGTGCGCCTCGTCGTTGACGACCAGGTCGAAATGGAAAGGCGTAAACTCTTCCCGGTAGCGCCGGTCAACCATGAGCGACTGGAGCGTGGCAACCACGACGGAAGAACCGAGCAATTCGCCCGGGCGCCGCCGGGCGGTTTTATAGAGCACGGGTTTGAACTCGGCGAGCAAGGCGTTGAACTCTTCCAGCGTCTGCCGGGCCAATTCGATCCGGTCAACGATGAAAAGTACGCGCTCGGCGTTGCGGGTGACAAGGAACCTGCGGATGAGCGCGGCGCAAAGGAGGGTCTTGCCCGTGCCGGTGGCCATTTCAAGCAGGAATTTTCGATGCTTTTTCCCGTCAAATCGCGCCGCGATGGCGTCAATAGCCTTTATCTGGTAACGGCGAAGCGTCAGGCCGGGCTTGAGCGTTTCAAGCCAATCGGGAGCAATGACTTCGGCTGCGAGCGGCCGCGGCGGCTGCAGGTTCTTCAGGCGCAGCCGTTCCAGGTCGGCGAGGGATGGCAACCGCTCGATGCGATAGGCATCCTGGTCGGTGCGGAGATAATTCCAGAACCAGTGTTCCCGCCCGTTGGAGAGGATGATGAAGGGCGCCTTGAGGTTTTCGGCATACCCGCGCGCCTGTTCCTTCGCGTCGTAGGGGTCGAAATTTTCGCGCTTCGCTTCCAGGACGCAGAGCGGACCGCGCCGGCCGCTGAGCACGTAATCGGCGCGTCCGGTCGCGCCGCTTATTTCGAAGCGCACCTGGTGCGTATCAAGCAGATTCCAGCCGCTGAATTCCAGCGCCTTGTCTATAAGGATGCGTGAAAACGCTTCATTAGCGTTATGCTGCATGGGCGGCATTATACTATCAAGCCTGCCGATCCGGCAAGTATATTGTCGGATCTACGCGGCTGCGCACTCGGGCAAGGACCAGCTGGAAGGCGGGGCTCTTCTGCAAACAATGTGGCTTAAATCAATGCGGGTGCAGGTGGCGCAGGCTGTGCGGGCGCTCGAGGCCGTGCGCCAGCATGAGCTGCTCGTCATTCAGGATTTGAAGGGCCGGGCCGTCGGCCGCCACCCGCCCGCCATCCATCAGGATGACGCGGCTGCACAGTTCAACCACCAGCTCCAGGTCGTGGGTGGCGATGATGCGCGTGTGCTCGAACGACCGCAGCAGCTCGATCAGCCTCCGGCGGCCGCGCGGGTCCAGGTTGGAAGAAGGCTCGTCCATGACCAGAACCGCCGGCTCCATCGCCAGCACGGTGGCGATCGTCACGGCGCGCTTCTCGCCCGCCGAAAGCCGGTAAGGCGGGCGGTCGCGCAGCCCTGCCATCCCCACCCGCTCCAGGGCCGCCAGCGCGCGCCGCTCAACTTCTTCCGGAGGCAGGCCCGACTGAACCGGGCCGAAGGCAACATCTTCAAACACGGTCGGCATGAAGAGCTGGTCGTCGGGATCCTGGAAAACCATGCCCACCGTGCGCCGGATGGCGGCGGCGGTGGAGCGCGTCAGGGGCGTCTCACCCACCAGCACCTCGCCGCGCACCGGCATCAAAAACCCGTTGAGATGCATGAGCATGGTGGACTTGCCGGCCCCGTTGGGGCCCACCACGGCCACGGCGCCGCCGTGCAGGACGCGGAAAGAAACGCCCCTCAAGGCCACGGTGCCATCGGGGTATGCGTAGTGCAGGTCGCGGACCTCGACGATGTGGTGGCTCATGGCGCAGCCCCCGTGACAAGGTCCCCGATCAGGGCGGGGATATTCCACGCGCGCGCCGCAACAAAAAATGCCGACCAGCCCAGCAGGAAAGCCCAGTCCGCCGGGCGGAGCGCGGTTTCCCGCAGGGCCCTCATCCCGCCGCTGAACCCGCGCGCGACCATGGCCCGGTGGATTCTTTCCGACCGCCCCATGGACCGCAGCAGCAGGTGCCCGACCAGCGAGCCGTAAACGCGCAGCGACACCGGCACGATGGCCCCCGAGCGCAATTCAAGGGCGCGTTTCATCCGGATTCCCTCTTCCGCAACGACAAAGAGGTAGCGGTGCAGGAAAAGCAGCTGGCCGGCGAAAATCCGCGGCATGCCCAGGCGCTCCAGGCCGGCGCACAGGCGGAACATGCCGGTGCAGGCCGCCAGCGCCAGCGCCGCCCAGACCGTAAGGACAAATCGCAGCATGATGGAGGTGAAAGAAAGCCACCCGCCCGACACGGCAACCGGGCCGATCATGAAGGCGGCCTCGCGGTCGAAAACGGGATTGAAAATCGCGATCGCAAGCGCAAACGGGGAAGCCACGATAATTTTTTTCAGGATAAAACCGAAAGGAATGCGGCCCATGCCGGTAAGGGCCATGGGGTAGAACAAAAACGGCATGAGGGCCGACACTTCATAACGGGGAAACGACATGACCGCCACGATGCAGGCCAGGGTTGTAACGGCCTTCACCCGGGCGTCAAGCCGGTGCAGGGGCGTATCCTGCCGGGCATAATCATCCATGCGGCCGACTTCATTCCAGTTTGCCAAGCGCATAACCGGCAATCATATAGATATGCGCCGGCCTTTCAAGGCGAAACCGGCCAGGCAGGCCAGGCCAAAAGTAATCAAACCGCCGGCGATGCCCGCCACGGATGTTCCCGCCGCCACCGCCGGCCAGGGCTCAGGTCCGGCGGCGGCGTTTTCAGCCGGGACACTCTCAACTTCCGCCGCTTTGAAACCATAATCCGGCAGGAAGGCCGTCTTCTCCTGGACCGCCGCAAGTTGCCGGTGAACGGCAGCGCCTGAACCCGCGACTTCTTCCTTGCCTGTGACCTTGGCGATGGTCCATTCGAGCCCGTCTGGATGAGTCGAGGCAAACCAGCTAATGACTCCGCCGATAATCAGGGCGGCCAGCGCCATGCCAATCACAACCGGCCGGATACCGGCCTTGCTTTCCACGGGGCCCGGCGCCGCATCCAGCACATCGGGCCGCGCCTTGGCCACAAACGCCACCACGGCGGCCGTCGCCAGGCCCTCCACGGCGCCTATCGCAAGGTGGATGGGAAGCATGAGGAGAAGAAAAGTTCCGAACGGCAGCTCGGAAATTCCGGACAACTTCGTCTCCAGCACCACGCCCAAGGCGCCAAGCTGCAGGCCGATTACGGCCGCCACGACCGCGGCCATCCAGGCGCGCCGCGCGCCACGCCCCTTGCCGGCAATCGGGCGATAGATGAGAGGATATGCAAAGAAGGCCGGGAAAAAGCCGAGGTTGAAAATATTGCATCCCAGCGCCAGCAGCCCCCCATCGGCAAAAAACAAGGCCTGCACGGTCAGGACGGAGGCTATCACGAGAAAAGCCGCATGGGGCCCGAGCAGGACGCTCAGGATCAGGCCGCCGCCCAGATGCCCGCTTGAACCAGTAAGGGGGATCGAGAAATTGATCATCTGCGCCGCGAAGATGAACGCGCCCAGCACGCCCATCAGGGGGACCAGGCTGTCCTTCATGGCCTGTTGCAGTTTCCGGGCGCAATAGGCAATCAATCCGGCGCTAACAACCCACATCGTCCCGCCGACGGCGGGAGAAATCAGGGCATCTGCCATATGCATGTTATCACCTTAATTTTGCGCGCTACAGGTTCACAGTTCACGGCTTATAGAATAATCAGATTAAACCCTGAACGTTAAACCGGCTCTTGCATATTTTTAAAAAAGACTTATTTATCTGTTTTCTTCCATATCCCGAACTCCCAGGTCAGGCCGGCTGTGGCGGTCAGATCCGGGCCGGCGCTGCTGATGTGCGAGCCGGCGGCAACATCAAGCATGAGCCCTTCCGAATAGAACCATCGCAAGCCGGTATTGAACATGATGATATGATCGGTTCCGCTCATCAGCTCTTTTTCGGCATAAATTTCGCCCACCCACTGGAGCGGATCGCTGATTTGATAATCAAGGGCCAGGCCGTAATGGATGATGTCCCCGACGTCTTCCCCGGCGGGCTCGCCTATAAATGAATAGCCGAGATTGAGGTGCGCGCCCCATTTTTCCGTAAACGATTTTGAAGCAATCCAGTTGATGTCATAATCTATCTCGCCGCTGCCAAGGCCCGTATCCTTGTTGGCCGTGGGAAATTTAACGGTGGGCACAACGGCCTGGCGCGGCATCCAGGGCGTTTCCTCAATAAATTGCCATTTGGCATTAAGGGTCAGATCCCCCATCCCGTCTCTGCTTTCTTCACATTCCACGCCGGTTGCGTCAATCACGTTCATTTGCTGAAACCTGCCGCCCAAACCAAGGTTTACTTCCAGGCCTGGAACCAGGCCGTATCCCAGGCCGATGGGCCAATCCCAGGCATGGCAGCCGCCATTCTTCTCGTGCCAGGTTCCTCCTTCGATCTTGCCATTGCCGGCATCAAGCGGATCAGCGTCATCAATGCTCAGCGGCCGCGTGGCAAAAGCCGCCGTGCAAACGGCCAGGAAACAAACGCTGCCCCAGGCATATGCTCGCATTCTATTCACTCTGCTTACTTCCTTTCTGCATCAATGCCCCGGATTGACTTCCGGGGTGTCGTCAGTAATACTATTTTATAATTCGTAATATCATGCAAGGAAAAAATAAATATTTTTTACAGGCCGGGTGGCGGCGCCGGGAGACCGGGTTCTAGGCCAGGCTCTTGCCGGTGGTGGTGGCGGCGAACGAAACGTGCTTCAAACCCTTTACGGCCTTGAGACGTTTGAGAACCAAGTCTATTTCCTGCGGCTTGCCGAGCACGGCCACGATTTCAAAACAGTTGTCGTGGTCAAGGTGGATGTGCTGGGTTGAAATGATCACGTGGTGGCTGTGGTGCTGGGCATCGGTCAACTTGCGGACCAGGTCCGGCTTGTGGTGGTCGTAGACCATCACGATCGCCCCGGCCACCTTGCCCCCGCCCTGCCGCCATTCCTGCCTGACCAGCGCCTTGCGGATGAGGTCCCCTACCGCCTTGGACCGGGTCGGGCAATGCTCGCTTTTGCACTGGCGGTCGAATTTTTCCAGCAGATCGCTGTCCATCGAAACGCTGAAACGAACCAATGCCATGGATACTCCTCCGCTTTTGCCGGACAATATACGCTCGCCTTGCCGGCCGGGCAATGTTTTTTCAAGTTTCGATGGAAGCGACCTCGAACCCCATGCGGCTGATCATCTCCATGTCGCGCGCATAACCCTGGCCGGGGGTGGTGAGGTAACCCTCGGTGAAAATCGAATTGGCGGCGTAAAGCGCCAGCGGCTGGAGCGGCCCCAGGCACTCCTCCCGCCCGCCCGCGGCGCGGATATCCTTGCGCGGATTTATGAACCTGAACATGGCCAGGGCGCGCAGGGCATCGAGCGCCGGCAGGCGCGGGGTTTTTTCCAGGGGCGTCCCCGGGCGCGGGTTGAAGAAATTTACCGGGATCGAGTCAACATCCAGCTCGCGCAGGGCCAGGGCCAGGTCAACGCGATCCTCGAGCGACTCACCCAGGCCTATAATGCCGCCGCAGCAGACCTCAAGGCCCGCGGCTTTGGCCAGGCGAATGGTGGCGACGCGATCTTCGTATGAGTGCGTGCTGCAGACGCGCGGAAAAAATTGGCGCGAAGTTTCAAGGTTGTGGTTGTAGCGGTTGACGCCGCTGGCGGCCAGCCGGCGCAGCTGCTCCCCGGTCGCCAGACCGAGCGAGACGCACAGGCTCAGGGTTATGCCGGCGGCGCGGATTTTTTCCGCCGCCGCGCACATAGTCCTTACGGTTTCTTCGGCCGGCGCGCGGCCGCTTGTCACGATGCAATACTTTACCGCGCCCATGCCGGCGGCCCGGCTTGCGCCGGCCGCGATCTCATCCACGCTCCGCAGGGGATAGCTGGCGGCCCCGGCCCCGGCCGAGGCCGACTGGCTGCAGAACCCGCAGTTTTCGGAGCAGGCGCCGCTGCGCGCGTTCTGGATCACGTGCAGGTTGACTTTGTTGCCGAACGCCTCCCGGCGAAGGCACCAGGCCGCGGCGAGGAGTTCGAGAAGATCTCCTTCCCCGGCGCGCAGGACGGCCAAGGCCTCCTCCCGCGCGATATCGTTTTGCGCGAGCGATTTTTCTGCCAGTTTTTGCCAGTTATTTTTAATCATACATTGATTTTTTTGACATTTCAGGTGCAATTGATAATCCATCAAGACAGCGGGCCGGATCAGTGGGCATGCGAATTAAACAGGATAATGGTGGCGACCCCGAGCAGCATCAGTACCAGTTGCAGGATCGTGGAACCCGGCGAGGCGTTGCGCCGGTGGCCGGGGATCAGGTCGGCCAGGGCGATATAGATGAAGCTCGCGGCCGACAGCGCCATCACGTAAGGCAGGGCGGCATTTATTTTCTGCAGGAACATGAACGCCGCCAAACCGCCGAGCAGGGCCGTGCCGCCCGAGAGGGCGTTCAGCAGCAGCGCCCGCCGGCGCGAAAAGCCGGACTCGAGCAGTATCATAAAATCGCCCAGCTCCTGGGGTATCTCGTGGGCGATGACGGCCAGGGCGGTCGCCAGGCCCAGCTCGGGCGTTACCAGGAAGGCCGCCGCGATGATAACGCCATCCACGAAATTATGAAACGCGTCCCCGAAAATGATAAGGAGCCCCGACTGCCCGTGGATGGCGCAGTCGCCGTCGTGGCAGTGCCGCCAGAGCAGTATTTTTTCGAGTAGGAAAAACCCGAGCACGCCCGCCAGAACAACCGGCATCAGGACCTCCGCCCCGAGGCGCTCAAGGGCGTTTGGGATCAGGGCCAGGAAAGCCGCCCCCAGCAGGGTGCCGGTGGCGTAAGACACGAGGACCGGCACTACCCTTTCGGTAAACTTTGACGGCATCAGCAGGACGAGCGCCGCAAGCCCGACCGAGCCGATGCTTCCGGCCAGGCACATAAAAAGTATCGTTAAAAGCATCATCCTTGATCCTTTTTGGTATCCATTTAGCTATCTGCAGAAAGGTTTTGAGAGGATTACAGGATATTTTTTAATCCTGACATCCTTTCCGAAAATGGCTGAATGCTTGCCCTTTTTGATCCCACGCTGTCAAATTATCCGCGGGCGGTCATGGCGCTCCGGGAGCGCTTAAAATTCTCCCGCGCACCACTCAGTGCCCGCCCGCCTGAAGGCAGGCGATGTAATCGCGGACGCCGGCTTCGAGGGCCGTGAACTGCTCCGCATATCCGGCGGCGCGCAGTCTGGAAAGCTCGGCCTGGGTGTGATACTGGTACTTGGCGCGCAACGCTTCCGGCATGTCTATAAAATCTATCTGCGGCTCAACCTTCATGGCCGCGAAAACGGCCCGGGCCAAATCAAGCCAGGAGCGCGCCTGGCCGGTGCCGCAGTTGAAAAGCCCGTTCGCCTCGCGGTTTTCGGCAAAGAACAGCGTCACCGCCACGGCGTCCTTAACGTACATGAAATCGCGCAGCTGCTCGCCGTCGCGGTAATCGGGGTTATCGGACTTGAACAGCCTGATCTTGCCGGTCTCCCTGACCTGGCAGCAGGCCTTGTGGACCATGGAGCGCATGTCGCCCTTGTGGGCTTCGCGCGGGCCGTAGACGTTGAAATATTTTATCCCGGCGATCCGGTCGAAAAATCCGTGCCGCAGGGCCCAGAGGTCGAACATCTGCTTGGAATAGCCGTACATGTTGAGCGGCTTCAGGCGCCCGATTTTCTCGGGATCGTCGTCGTAGCCTTCGGAGCCGTCGCCGTAGGTGGCGGCGCTGGAGGCGTACACGAAGCGCGCCTTGTGCCGCAGGCACCAGTCGCAGAGCTCGCAGGAGAAGCGGTAATTGTTGTCGGCCAGGAAAGAGGCGTTGCGCTCGGTGGTTGAACTGCAGGCGCCGAGGTGGAAAACCGTGTCCACCTCGCCGAGCGAATCGTTGCGCAAATGGAAGCGGAAGTCGTCCTTTTCCCAGTAGTCGGCGTATTGCAGGCCCACCAGGTTCCGCCACTTTTCATCCTGGCCGAGTTCGTCGACCACCAGGATGTCATCCTCGCCGCGCTTGTTGAGCGCCTCGACCAGGTTGCTGCCGATGAAGCCGGCGCCGCCGGTAACGATGTATTTGCCTGCCATGCTGTTTTCCCTTTTATAAAATTTCGGGCTCTATTTCTTCACACAAGCAATATCAGTCACTGTTCTTCAAATTCCCTTATGAAATCGGATGGCGGGAGAATGCGTATATTCTGCCATCGCCCCAGATTCAGCAAGTGCGAATCTCCGGAGACGATCACTTGTGCATCGGCAGCCAATGCGCACTCCAGAACGCGGTTGTCATCAGGATCGGCTCGCACAGCCCGGACACTGATTGTCGGGGTTGTCACCCGGCACAGGCTGTGAAATTCTTCAACAAACGCGAGAGCCCTTTCTGATGACAGGCCGAATTTTGGTCTTTGCAATACGTCACGTATTTCATCCAGGATTGCCTGGGACACAAAACACTGCAAAGAACCTTCAAGCAAATACCCCACAACGCGCGCCGGAGGACCGCCGAACAGGAAGGCGGATATAACGACATTGGAATCCAGCACGATACGCCGACCCCTCATCGCTCTGCTGCCTTGCTTTTCCTGTATGCGGCAATCTCTGCCGACACATCTGCCCGCCCCAGTTTTTTCTCCACAGAGATTTTCCGTCCCATAACAAATATATCGGCCCAGCGTTTTTTGCGCTGGATGTATAAACGGGCTGCCTCACGCATAAATTCCGATCGGCTCCTGGCCTCATCCCGGGCAACGCGGTCAATTTCGCGCAGCAGGCTGTCATGAAACGATATATTGACGGTTATGTTGCTCATGATTCACTTTCCTCTTTGCACAATATATACAAAACTTGCGTATACGCTGTCAAGCAGGCGGGCGTTATGCATCATCCCGAGCTGCGGAACCAGGATAAGCATCAAGAATTTTTTTAATGAGTCCGGTCGTTGAATAACCCTGCGCCATTTTTGCCAGCACAACCCGTCCGCCGTGTTTTTCAACGATCGCGCGCCCACTGACGTAATGCGCCCAGTCCGCCCCCTTGACGAGCACGTCCGGCACGAGCGCGGCAATGAGCCGTTCCGGCTCGGGCTCGTTGAAAACCACCACGTAATCCACGCACTCCAGCGCCGCCAGGACGCGCGCGCGGGCGGCCTGCGGGTTGAGCGGGCGCGCGGGATCCTTGTATGATTTCACCGATTTATCCGAGTTGAGCCCCACGCAGAGGGCGTCGCCCTGCCGCCGCGCCCAGTCGAGGTACTGCACGTGCCCGGCGTGGAGGATGTCGAAGGCGCCATTGGTAAAAACCAGGCGCCGCCCGGCGCGCCTGAGGCGCATGCGCTCGCGCCGCATGGCCGGCCGTGACAGGATTTTGGACCTCGGCAATCTGGTACAACTCTTCATGACAATTGATTGAAAAGTTTATCAAAACATCAGGCAGAATACCCTGTGGCTTGCCACAGGGATGAATTCCAAGGTAGGGCAAGGGCATCCCGCCCTGCCGCGGCGCGGCCGGAGGCCGTCGCCCTACCAAAGATGCCCTGTCCCGACCTCTTCGAGTCGGGACCGCAGGGTTCTTCACTTCTTACACGAAAGCCGCTTAAAATCAAACATTTCCTCGCGCCTTCCCGTGCGCATGGCGCGCCGCACGGCGGCTGCGGCCAGGATTTTGGCGGGATCAACCAGGGGCGCTGCCAGGTGGCATAATCCGCCCGCGATGCCGATTTTCATCCACCCGGTTTTCATGAACCTTTCAAGCCAACAAAATACGCGCCCCTACGCCTCCGGCGCGTTCTTTTTTCCGTCCTGGAGGCCCTTGGACACCATTTGCGCCAGCCAGGTTGAAAAGAGCGCGGTTGACCCCTGGTCGCCGCCGGCGGCCGAGATAAGGATATCGGGCGTGATCTTGACCTTGTTGACCCCCACCTCGCTCATGAGTTTGATGGCGGCGGTTGAAGTGGGCCCGATGACCTGGGCCTGCGCCTTGTAGGCGTCGGCTATGCCCTTGCCAACCTCGCGCTGGTCGTAGGCCTTGCCGTCCGCCACGGTCTTGAGCCTATAGGTCTCGGCTTCCGCCAGGGCCTGGATTTTGTATTTTTCGCCGTCGGCGGTGATTTTGTTAAGGTCCCGGTCGCCGCCGGCCAGCTTGCGCTTGGCCTCGGCCTTGTTGTCCTCGATCTGGATCGAGAGCATGGCGGCCACCACCTCGGGTTGCTTGTCCGCGTTGGCCGCCTTGGACTGGACCTCGATGCGCTTTTCCTGCGCCATGGCTTCCTGCTGGTACTGGGCCTGCTGCTGGAGCGCTATTTCCCGCTTGGTCTGCGTGTCGAGCAGGGCCTGGTCCACCTTGATGTAGGCGATCAGAAGGTTCTGGGCTTCGACGTGGTAAACCTCGAACTGCTGCTGCGCCTTCTCCAGCGCCGAGCGCTGCAATTCGGTCCGGCTCATGATGAAATTTATGGCCTTTTCTTCGCCGGCCTTGTTGCGGAAGGAGGAATCTATGAGCGGGTGCACGATCTGCTCGATCAGGTTCTTGACCGACCCGAACCTGGCGATGATGAAGGCCGCGTTCTGGGGCCGGATGCGGATGATCATGCGCACGTCCACCTCGAGCTGGAATCCGTCCATGGAAGTAACCCGCAGCTGGGAAAACTTGAAAAACTCGGTCGCCTTGGTGCTTTCGATAGACTCGGCTTCAAAACTCCTCGGGATGCCTCCTTTTTTTGCGGTATCCGGCAGTGTGTGCTGGGCCCTCTGGTCCACGCCGGAAGCCCAGTCGATCGTGACCGCGCTCGTGGGGACCAGGTAGGCGGTGAAGGCCAGCGGGTTTAAATTGTAAGTGCCCGGCGCGATGGGCTCCTTCCAGATGCCGCGCATGTTCTTGTCGAGGATCAGGAGGGATTCAACCTCCTCGTGCACGGGCTGGCCCAGCTCCAGGCTCTGCTTCCCGGGCGTGCCGGAGGTTGCCTGGCCGGGCGCGCCCTGTTTTTTCTCCAGCTCCATGCCGACGTTGGAGCGCAAAACCGCCACGTAACCCGGCGGCACCTCGGTGACGTCGTATTGCTCCACCTTGAAGAGCAAGGGATTGATGTAATATTTGCCGGGCTGGAGCGTATCGAGCTGCGGACCCCGATGGCCGGCGCTGTTGAGGAAGGCCTGGCCATCCTGGAAATACTGGCAGCTTTTGACGCAGGGATATTCCGGCGAAGCTTTTTCCACCGGCCTGGGTGCGACAATGAACCCCGAGGGAAGCGGCAGGCCGTCATTGGCGATAACGACTCCTATTTTTTCCGGCTCGATTTCCGTCACAGGCGCCTTGATGACCTTGAAGGCGTACTTGTTGATGCGGTATGAGCCGGGCCTGAGAATGGCCACCTGCGGCCCCTTCATGCCGCCGTTTTGGAGGAACATTTTGGCGTCCTGGAAGTTGTTGCATTCGACATCGTCGCCCAGCAGCCTGCCCTGCGGTATGGGCTTGCCGTCAATGGATTCCACAATGCCCACTTCCGTCGGGAGGATTTCTGTCACCTCCACTTTTGTGAAACTCCAGATGATCGGCATTCTCCAGTAGAGACCGGGCATCAGGATGTCGGCCTGGACGCCGACCTCTCCGCCGCGCGCCACGATCTGGCCCGGGGGCATTTTGCGGCCGAACATGTTCTTGGTGAGAATGCCTACCTGCGAGTCGCCGATCAGCCTGAGGCCATATGCGAAAAACGCCGCGACCGCGCAAACCGCTAGAACGGTAAGAATCAACATTGATGAGCTCATATCCCTCTCCTGTGATGATACTTAATGAACGTGTTGAAGCGACCCGGATTTACCGCATGTTAATTCAATTCAAGATCAAATGTCAAGAAACCGTTGAAAAAGAGAGTATTCCCTCAGTCTTAAGGGTGGAACATCAACGCTGTCCCGGTCCGTCTGCGGAATCGGGAATCCAGATGATCAGAAAAAGGACTGGATTCCCGGTTCCGGCCGAAACGTCCGGCCCGGGAATGACATCACCCCTTAAGACTGAGGCATTACAAAAAAGAGAAATTTAAACCGGAAGACGGCTCGGAAGGGACGCCTCGCCCTGCCAAAATATTCTCATTCTTGAAGGCAGGGCGAAGCCTCTGGCTGAGCCGAAGGAGTTTTTCAACGGCTTCTCAAGATTCGGTCCGGTAGTTTGGGAGGCACTCAAGTTACGGCCAGCTTGTCCCATTCCTCGTAAAGGATCCGGAGCGACTCCACGATCCGGGTGAGCTCCCGGTTCAGCTCCACGGGCAGGCCGGGGGTGTTGTAGGTGGCGGGGTCTTCAAGCCGGGCCGTCAGCTCCTTCTGCTGCGCTTCGAGCTTTTCGATGTGCGCCTCAAGCCTGGCAAGTTTTTTCCGGTTTTCCCGCAGGGCGAGCGCGAGCGCCTGCCGCTTCTCGGCCCCGGCGCGGCGCTGGTCCTTGCGCGAAAGCCCCTCCGGCTCTTTCACGCGCATGTCGCCCAGCTTCTCCCCCGCCGTCAGCGCCTCGCGCGCGGAAAGCGCCTGCGAGCGGTCAAGGTAATACTGGTAGTCGCCGGCATAAGGCGTGAGGCGGCCGGCGTTGATGTGCAGGACCGTGTCGGCGATCGAGCGGATGAAATAGACGTCGTGGCTGATAAAGATGAGCGTACCCCGGTATTGCCGCAGGGCGTTTACCAGGGCGTCAATGCTGGCCATGTCCAGGTGGGTGGTGGGCTCATCCATGAGCAGGCAGTTCGGGGGATTGAGCAGAAGTTTTACCAGTGCCAGCCGGCTTTTTTCACCGCCGCTCAGGACGCTTACGCGCTTGAAGACATCGTCCCCGCGAAAGAGGAAAGAACCCAGGATGTTGCGCGCAACCTGCTCGCCCGCGGAAAACCCCGAATCAAGCGCCTCCTCCAGCACCGTGCGGCCGGGGTTGAGCATCTCGATCCGGTGCTGGGCATAGTAACCGACCTTCACGCGCAAACCCAGCTCGCGCGCGCCGCTTTGGAACTGGATCACCCCCGCCAGGAGCTTGAGCAGGGTGGATTTTCCGGCGCCGTTCGGCCCGACCAGCACCGTGCGCTGCCCGCGCTCCACGGCGTAATCCAGGCCGCTGTAGACCTTGACCGGCCCGTAAGCCTGGTGAATGCCGGAAAGGGTTATGACCCTCTGGCCGCTGCGCTCCGGCTGCGGCCAGCGGAAAGAAATGCTTTTCTCCTCCGCGGCGGGCGCCTCTATTTTTTCCATGCGCTCGATCTGCTTAAGCTTGTTCTGGGCCTGGGCGGCCTTGGTGGCCTTGGCGCGGAACCGGTCGGCAAAGAGACGGAGCGAGTCTATTTTTTTCTGCTGGTTTTTGTAAGCCGCCAGCTGCTGCTCCCTGCGCGCCTCGCGCTCCAGCAAATAAGAGTCGTAATTGCCGCGGTAAAAGTTGAGGCGTGAGCGGGAGATCTCGAACACCCGGCCGGCTAGCCGGTTCATGAATTCCCTGTCGTGCGAAATCATCAGGATGGCCCCGGGATAGGACCGCAAATATTCCTGGAACCAGACGAGCGATTCGATGTCCAGGTGGTTGGTGGGCTCATCCAGCATCAGCAGGCCGGGCTCCTGCACCAGGAGGCGCGCCATGTGCGCGCGCATGATCCACCCGCCGCTCAGGGCTTTGACCGGGCGGCTGAAATCCGACTGGCGGAAAGCCAGCCCGGCCAGGACCCGCTGCGCCTTGGGCTCGAGCTCATAGAGCCGCAACTCGTCCAGGCGCGCGCGGGCGTTTTTGCCGGGCTCCGACCCCTCGCCTTCCAGGCGCAGGGTCCGGCGTAAGGCGGCGATTTCGGGGGAAACGGACGTGGCCAGATCGAGCAGGGTTTCATCTCCGCCCGGGGCGATTTCCTGCGGCAGGTAGCCCATGACCGCGCCCTTGCGCAGGGAGACGCTGCCTTCATCCGGCTCGAGCTCTCCCAGCAGTATGCGGAAAAGGGTGGTCTTGCCGGAGCCGTTGGGCCCGATCAGGCCTATCCGGTCGGCGCGGTTCACGTGGAATGAAACGTCGCTGAAGAGCATGCGGTCGCCGTATGCCTTGCCGAGTTTTGCGACGCTAAGCATGAGTGGATCCCATTCTAAAAAGTCTTCGAATGGGAAATCCGAAATTCTAATGTCGAAATACTAAACAAATTGTGAATTCCAATGTTGAAATGTTTCAAGCTTCTTGGTTGTGCGTTTATTTGTTTTGAATTGTCGATTTCAAACATTAGATATTGTTTCGGATTTCGCGCTTCGATATTCGGATTTGAGAGGCATAGCTTTTTTCATCAGAATCTAACCAGGATGGAATCCCGACAGCAGGTCTATCACCCGGCGTATTTTTTCGGATTGCGCAAGCGCCTCGCGGCGGCGCTCCTGCTGGAGCGCCACGACTTCCGGCGGGGCCTTGCCGACAAAATCGGCGTTGTTGAGCTTGCGCTCGATCGCCGCCAGGCTGCCGGCAAGCTTTGCGAGCTGGTCCGCGTGCTTTTTGATTTCGCGCTCGACATCCACGAGGCCCTCGATGGGTATGAAAACCGCGCCGAGGGGCGAGAGGGCATTCAGGGCCTTCTGCGGCGCGGCGGCCCGGTCGACTTCGAAGGCTTCGGCCCGCAGGAGCGCCTTGATGGAGTCGCGGTCGGCGGAAAGTTGCGCGGCCGCCTCGTCATTTTCCGGCCTGATGATGTACCTGACCCCGGCGGAGGAGGAAATATCGCAGTCCGTGCGCAAGTTGCGGCAAACCCGGATGAGCTCGTGCTTCATTTCAACGTAGGCCACCGCCCGCTGGTCAACCCCCAGGCGGGCGAGCTGCTCGCACCCGAGTGGCACCGGCCAGGGGGCGTTCTGGATCGTTTCGTCTTCCCCGCCGTAACCCATCTTGTGCCACAGCTCCTCGGTCACGAAGGGCGCGAGCGGGTGCAGCAGTTTTAGAATATGCGCAAAAACGTGGTGCATGATGCGCAGCGATTCCCGCCGCCGCGCTTCGTCGCCGGAGCCGAGGGGCAGCTTGACGTATTCTATGTGCCAGTCGCAGAACTGGTGCCAGACAAAATCGTAGACGCACTTGGCGTAGTCGTTGAAGCGGTATTTGCCCAGATTTTCCGCGCAGGCGGCGATGGTCCCGTCCAGGCGGGCCAGGATGAACTGCTCGTCCGGGGTCAAAGACAGGGCCGGAAAGCCTTGTCCGACCGGAACGAACGGCGGGACAAGCTGTCCCGCCCTACCCTTGCCTGAATCATTTATCATTGGTAGGGCGAGGGCCTCCGGCCCCGCCGCATCAGGAGAAGCGTCATCGATTTGTTTGCCGCTCATCTGGATGAAGCGGGCGGCGTTCCAGAGTTTCGTAAGGAAGTTGCGCCCGATTTCAAACTTGTCGTTTGAAAGGAAAACGTCCTGCCCGGTGGCGGTGACCATCATCAGGCTGAAGCGCAGCGCGTCGGCGCTGAAATCCTTTATGATCGCCTGGGGATCGATGGAGTTGCCCAGGCTCTTGCTCATCTTGCGCCCGGTGTTATCGCGCACGGTGCCGTGGATGTAGACCTTGCGGAAAGGCAGCTCACCCATGAACTCGAAGCCGGCCATGATCATGCGCGCCACCCAGAAAAAGATGATTTCCGAGGCCGTCACGAGGGTGTCGGTCGGGTAATATAATTTCAAATCCGGGTTTTGCTCCGGCCAGCCGAAGGTGCTGAAGGGCCAGAGCCAGGAGGAAAACCAGGTGTCGAGCACGTCCTCGTCCTGCCTGATGTTGCCGGACTTGCATTTCGGGCACGCACCGGGCGCGCCCCTGGCGGCCCACTCGTTGCCGCAGGCGCCGCAGTAAAACACCGGGATGCGGTGGCCCCACCAGATCTGGCGCGAGATGCACCAGTCGCGGATGTTTTCCATCCAGTCCAGGTAGACGCCGTTCCACCTTTCCGGGATGAATTCTATTTTCCCGGACCTGACCGCCTCGAGCGCCGGGGCGGCCAGCGGCTTCATCTTCACGAACCACTGCAGCGAAAGGCGCGGCTCGACGACCGTGTCGCAGCGGTAGCAATGGCCGACCGCGTGCTGGTGGTCCTCGATTTTTTCAAGCAGGCCTTCCGCATCGAGCTGCTCGACCAGGCGGCGGCGGCAGTCAAACCGGTCCGCGCCGGCGTACTGGCCGGCGTTTTCGTTCATCTTGCCGTCCGGGCGCATGATGTCCAAAGGCTGCAGACCGTGCCGGTTGCCGATGGCGAAGTCGTTGGGATCATGGGCCGGGGTCACCTTTACCGCGCCGGTGCCGAACTCGGGGTCGACGAAATCGTCGGCGATGACCGGGATTTCCCTTTCCGCGACCGGCAGGACAAGCTTTTTGCCGATGAGGGCACGGTAGCGCTCGTCCCCTGGGTTGACGGCAACGGCCACGTCGCCGAGCATGGTTTCGGGGCGGGTGGTGGCCACGACCAGGTGCTTCCCGGAATCCTCCCGGAGCGGGTAGCGGACGTAGTAGAGCTTGCCGCGGGTGTCGACGTGGACGCTCTCTTCGTCGGAGAGGGCGGTGTGGCAGCGCGGGCACCAGTTGATGATGTAATTGCCGCGGTAAATCAGCTTTTTATCGTACAGGCGGATGAACACCTCCGTGACGGCGCCGCTCAGGCCCTCGTCCATCGTAAAGCGCAGGCGGTCCCAGTCGCAGGAAACGCCCAGCTTTTTAAGCTGCTGGAGGATGGTGTTGCCATACTGCTCGCGCCACTCCCACACCTTTTTCAAGAACGCCTCGCGCCCGAGGTCGTTGCGGGTCTTGCCCTCCTTGCGCAGCGCCCTTTCGACGACGTTCTGGGTGGCGATGCCGGCGTGGTCGGTGCCGGGCATCCAGAGGACGTTGCGCCCCTCCATCCGCCGCCAGCGGATGAGTATATCCTGGATCGTCACGTTGAGGGCGTGGCCCATGTGGAGGATGCCGGTGACGTTCGGCGGCGGCATGAGGATTGTGAAGGGATTCCCGCCCCGCCTGGCTTCGGCGTGGAAAAGTTTTTTATCGAGCCATTCCCGGTACCACTTGCCTTCCACGGTCGGGGCGTCGTAATTTTTTTCAAGTTCGGGCATTTTTATTCGTTCCTCGTATCTCGTGAAGCAGCTATTAATAGTGCGCTCAAAGCGATTGATGCAAAACTGCTCATAAATCGGATATTGCTCAACACGGTCATTCCCGATCTGATCGGGAATCCATCATGTGAATGGAGAATAATCCCTGGATTCCCGCTTGCGCCTGCCCGCAGGGAACTGAGTTCATGCTTCCGGCTTGCCGCTTTGTGCCTTTGTCCCTTTGTGCCTTTGCGCCTTTTCCTCATCCTTGAAGAGCTTGAACTCCACGCTGTCCACGAGGGCCTCCCAGGAGGCCTCGATGATGTTCTCGGAAACGCCCACCGTGCCCCAGGTATCCTCGCCGTCGCTGGATTCAATCACCACGCGCGTCTTGGCCGCGGTGGCCTCCTTCGGATCAATGATGCGGACGTGGTAGTCGGTGAGCGCGACCTTGGCCACCGCCGGGTAGAACTTGGTCAGGGCCAGGCGCAGGGCGTTATCCAGGGCGTTGACGGGCCCGTCGCCCTCGGCGACGCGGTGCTCCACCTCGCCGCCGACTTTGAGCTTGACGATGGCCTCGGAGCGCGGCGGCTCGCCCCGGCCGCGCTTTTCAACGATCACCCGGAACCCGAGCAGGTCGAAGAACGGGCGGTGCTTCTTGAGCACCTTCTGGATTAGGATCTTGAAGGAGGCGTCCGCCCCCTCGAATTCATAGCCTTTCTTTTCCAGGAGCTCGAGGTGGTGCAGTACCTCCTTGACCTGGGGCGAGCGGCGGTCCATTTCCACACCCATCTGCACGGCCTTGAGAAGGACATTGCTGCCCCCCGCCAGCTCGGAGATAAGGATGCGCCGCTCGTTGCCGACCTCCTCGGGCCGGATGTGCTCGAAGCTGGCCGGATTTTTTTCAACGGCGTTGACGTGCATGCCCGCCTTGTGCGCGAAGGCGCTTTCACCCACGTAGGCCCGGCGCCGGTCATGGGCGATGTTCAGCAGCGTGTCCACGAAACGCGAGAGGCTTGTCAGCTCCTTAAGGCTGCCGCAGCGGGCGAAACCCGCGCCCATTTTCAATTTCAAGCCCGGGATGATGGCGCAGAGGTTGGCGTTGCCGCAGCGCTCGCCAAAGCCGTTGATGGTGCCCTGCACCTGGGAGGCGCCGGCGCGGACGGCCTCGAGCGAGTTGGCCACCGCCAGCTCGGCGTCGTTGTGGCAGTGGATGCAGACCGTCGCCGCCACCGCGCGCGCGACCGAGGAAGTGATGTCAAAAATCTCGGAAGGCAAACTGCCGCCGCGGGTGTCGCAGAGCACCACGGCGTCGGCCCCGCCTTCCAGGGCAGCCTGGAGGGTGCGCATGGCATACTCCGGGCTGTCCTTGTAGCCGTCGAAAAAATGTTCGGCGTCGTAGATCACCTCGCGCTTGTTTTCCTTGAGGCAGCGGACTGTGTCCCTGATCATGGCAAGGTTTTCCTGCTCGGTGGTCCGCAGGACATCTGTGACGTGCAGGCGCCAGGACTTGCCGAAAATCGTGGTCACCGGCGTGCCGGCCGCGAGCAGCTGCCGGGTGCCGTGGTCTTCGCCGACGGGCGTGTTCGCGCGGCGGGTGCTGCCGAAGGCCGCGATCTTGGAGTGCTTCAGGCTTTTTTTCATGATCTCGGCGAAAAACTCCATGTCCTTGGGGTTTGAGGCCGCGAAGCCGCCTTCGATGTAATCGACGCCGAACTCGTCCAGTTTCTGGGCCAGCCTGAGCTTGCCGGCAACGGACAGGGAAATGCCCTCGGCCTGCATGCCGTCGCGCAGGGTGGTGTCGTAGAGCTGTATTTTATTCATGGCTTGAGCCCTCCCGGCCGCACCGGGACATCATTTTTTCGCGTGTTTGCGGTGAAGTTTAAAGGCCCGGTGCAGCGTTTTCATGGCCAGATTGGCATATTTTTTGCGGATTATCACGGAAATTTTTATCTCGGAGGCGGAAATCATCTGGAGGTTGATGTTTTTCCCGGCAAGGGCCTTGAACATCTGGAAGGCCACGCCCGAATGGCCGCGGATGCCGACGCCGACCACGCTGACCTTGGCGATGTCGCCGTTGACGTTCACCTCCCTGAAATCCATGACTTTCGACATTGATTTCATCAGCTTTTTCGTCTTGGCAAGGTCTTCCGCGGGCACGGTGAAGGAGATGTCGGTCTGGCCTTGCGCGCTGATGTTCTGGATGATCATGTCAATGTTGATGCTGGCCCCGGCCAGCTCCCTGAAGATGCGCGCCGCCACGCCCGGGCGGTCGGGCACGCCCTCTATCGTAATCTTGACTTGGTCGGTATCGGCGGAAACTCCCCGCACTATTATGTCTTCCATGCTTTTAACCTCTTCCTTGACGATTGTTCCGGGCCTGTTCGTGAAGCTGGAAAGAACCTCCAGCGTCACGCCGTATTTCTTGGCAAACTCAACCGAGCGCGACATGAGCACCTTCGCCCCGAGGCTGGCAAGCTCGAGCATCTCGTCGTAGGCGATTTCATCGAGCTTGCGGGCTTCCCGGACGACGCGCGGGTCGGCGGAGTAAACGCCCTCGACATCGGTGAAGATCTGGCACTTGTCGGCCTTGAGGGCCGCGGCCAGGGCCACGGCGGTGGTGTCCGAGCCGCCCCGCCCGAGGGTGGCGATGTCCTCCGCCGGCGTCAGGCCCTGGAAACCGGCCACGATGACGATGTGCCCCTCGCGGATGTGCTTCATCACGCGCCGCGGGTTGATCG
>JBAYWJ010000014.1:0-26169 GCA_041674125.1 Kiritimatiellia bacterium | reverse complement strand
TGGGGCAACAGCTACGGCGATTACCGGATGAAGGGCAGGAATCTTTCCGGCGGCTCATCGGAATTCACCCTTGCCGATCGATGTGTTTCGCTGGAGCGGTTCGACGTTTATAACCAGCGCCATTGCATCAGCGGCGGCCCCAACTATTACCGCGGCGATACGCCGCCTGACACCATCGCAATGCCCAACGACAATGCTTTTAAGGATCGCGAGTTTGCCGACGCGATGAACTTTGATTTCCGCCTGCAGGCTACTTCCCGATTCCGCCAGCCGGGGACGAATTATCCCTACAAGGGGCCGTATCCCTATGAAGCCAACATATATTATGTCAAGACCAACGGTAATGACGGCCTTGATGGGCTTTCCATGAGCAATGCCTGGAGTACCATGCCGCGCGCGCTCAAGAGCCTGCGTCCCGGCGACACGCTCTACATTGCCGGCGGGCGTTATTCCAACGATGCGCCCGTTTCGGTTCAGAACGTGAAAATCCGGGGACGTGGATTTAATCCGGTGGTCATTGACTGTTCCTTGCAGGTCATCACCGGCGATGATGTTTTGCTGGAGCGGATGCATTTTACAGGGATGGTGCGGGTGGAGAAAGGACGTGAGATCGCATTTAATAATTGTGTTTTCCTGGGCAGCGTGGAATGCGCCGGCGTGAAGGGATTGAGGGTAACCCATGGCGTGTTAAAAGCGCCGCTCAGGTTGAAAGATTGTTCAAAAGTATTTTTGAGCGGTAACCTTTACGCCGCAGCGCCAGCGGTACAGGCTGACAGGATTGAAGATGTTGTTTACTCGTCATACAACAGTTACCCGCAAGCGGCGGGTTGCTGGAGAGCCGGGGGAAAATCTCTTGCGCTGGAAGATCTTCAGAAAAGCCATGATGCGCAATCAATGGTTCTTGCGCCGGAGCTTTCAGAAAACAACGGGGTGGTGACGGTCAGGAACGTCCATCAGTTCGCCGGGCGCGGTCCTCTGGGTTCGGGCATCGGTTTATACCGTGAATGGCAGCTGCGTTTCCTCCAGCTGGTCGGGCCGTTCGTATATTCGGCCAGCGACACCACCGCAAACATTGAATGGTGGACCAGCCTGCCGGCGCAGGTTGAACTGTGCTGGGGCGACACGCCCTTCTGCACCAACAGAGTGCCCATAAGCCAGAACTCCTTTTACAGTTACAGCCTGATTGGACTGGAGCCGGGGAAGAAATATTATGTAAAAATCAAGCCCACCCGGATATCCCCCGAGGCTGATCCCGGTCGCCGGTTCAGGTTGTCAGAACAGGATTGGGCCTCGGCTGAGTTCACCACCGCTCAGAAATCAGACGCTGCGCCCCGGACGTATTATGTTTCCACCAACGGTAATAATTCCCTTAACGGATTGAACCGCGAGACTGCGTGGAGATCGCTTCAGTATGCCGCCGATAAAGTGCTTCCGGGCGACACGGTCCTGATAGGCGCCGGAAAATATCCCGGAACTGTGTATTTCCGGGTTTCAGGGGAAAAAGGCAAGCCGATCACTTTCAAAGCCGTTCCCGGAGAGAAAGCAATAATTGAAGGAATGGGGGAAAGCCTCAAGAATGGTCTGGTGCTCTATGGGAAGTATTATTATAATTTTGATACCTTGTATATCCATGGGTATGCCGGCGGCGACGGGACCGGGGCGCTGCTGATAAACGGCGGATCAAATATCAAGGTCACCCGCTGCCATTTCGGCTGGGGGTGGGGCACGGGGCTGGTCGCGGCCGGGTGCCGTAACATGCTGGTAAAGAATTGCGTGTTCACGCACGGCATGGGACTGGCGAACTTTTCAAGGTGCCCGGATCTTAACATTGAGAACAACGTTTTTATCGCGGCCCTGATTTCCCTGCTTTCGGTCGGCAACGCGGCCGATCAGCCCTCGCGCGTTGCGAATAATATTTTCGGCGAAAACACCCGTGGAAAACAGCAGCAGTGTATCGTGGGATTGTCCGGCTCAACGGTAGAATCCAACAATTGCTTTTACCTGCGCTGGCCGGAGACCGAGCGGATGATAGTCAACTACCTGACCATGCCGGAATATCGAGCCATCAAGGGGACCGATTCGTTCGTGGCCAACCCGCAGTTGCCGGGCGGACAGGGCTTTCGCCAGGGCTGGCAGCAAATCGATGTTTCCGATTTTCCGCCTCTGCTCGCGTCCAACCCTGAGCTGGTCCGGCGCGGCATCGGCCTCCAGCCGGAGGCGTTCAACGACTGCCATTTCAAGCTGACCAACTGGGTTTATGACGTTGCCTGGGCCGACGACGTGCTGGCGAAGAAAAATGCTGCTTTTGATTTGGTGGCAGCCGGCAAAGACGCCGATGCCATTATTGCGTTGACAAACATGGCGGTAATGCCGATGCATGGCCGGCTCAAATCCGAATTGCTGGAAAAGGCGGCGTATTGCGCCAACCGCTTGAAGCAGTATGACCGGGCAATCGCCATCGCGACCAATATCCCGCTCACTCCTCTTTCAGTAAGATGCCAGATGAAAATCATGGCGGACAACGGCAGGTATAGTGAGATAATCGGCAAGTTTTCGCAAAAAGCCATGGGCCTCGACCCGCTCCTGAACTGGTTCTGCCCTGATCTGGAAGATTTGCTGGTTGACGCTTATAGTTACCGAAGTATTGCTTACGCCGAGTCCAACGATTTCAAATCGGCGGAAGCTGATCTTATGCATATGATCAACCAGCAAAAAAACCTTGGATACGATAACGGCGTGGAGATCAGGGAAATGGCGTGGCTGAAGCTGGGCGATTTTTACCGGAAGTATCTGAAGGATGACGCCAAAGCGCTTGCAGCTTATACCAACGTGACTAGAAGGACATACAAACCCTGGTATGCGCCACAGCCAGTCCCGAAACCGGTTCTCACCGGCAACTCGCCGGCATTCCGCGATGCCGTCAAAGCAGCCTCCGAAATTTACCTGAAGCAGGGCAGGGAGGATGAAGCAAACAATCTGAAGATTTCATTGCACAAGGCCAGGGCCGAGGCGGCCTGCGCTCTCGCCCGTAAGCCGGAAGCAATCGCAGGATTGAAGGAGTGGCTGGCGGCCGGTAAATCTTTCACCCCGGCCATGGAAGCGGCCGAAAAAAGGATCGGCGGGTTCGACCTGTCCGCGCGCTCAAACATCGTGGCGCAGATTGCCGAATCAGACGTTAACTTGAACGGCAGGGCCTTGAATTTCATCGTCGCCGCTTCCGCGGAAACAAATGCGGAGGATGCCGCTACCGCCCTGCGCGCCATCATTGCTTCCGCCCCGGCGGATAAAATCAATGCGATCCTTGACAAGGCGGACCAGGATCTACGGAACAAGAAAGCGCGCGAATATGCCGAGCCCAAGGTCAAACGGATTAAGGAAATATTTAACAGCGGATCTGACAAGGAGAAATGGCAGAAGTTGATCGATGAGTTCAAGGATGTTGATTTCGGAGCATGGGAGGATAAAGCCATGGCAGCGGAAGCGTTTTGGCTGCGAGGCCTGGCCTATTTCCATGTGAAAGGCCCCGGTTATGGCGGCGACCCGGCCAGCGGCGTCAGGGCTGAATCCGACCTGAGAAAGGCGCTGGAACTGATCCCGGGTAATACTTCCGCCATGGAAAAGCTGGCCGAGAATTACGTGGTCAACCTTAAGGACGAAGGCAAGGCTTTGGACGCCTATCTGCAATACCTTGACAGGTATGAAGTGAATTATGGCGGCGAGAGCATGCGCGTTGCCCTGACTGCGGCCGGAATGCTTGCCAAGAAAGGGCAAAAGGACAAAGCGCTTAGGATCCTGAAAAAATATGACTTAAACAGAGTGCCCTCTGGCAATTATAGAAATAAGTTTGAAAGCACCATAAAGGACTGTGAAAAATGAAGGTGAAAGTGTAACGTTGGGAAAAAACTGCAAACGGAGAGAAGATGTATATCGATGCCATTGTTCAAAATCGTTCGGCTATCTGCATGTTCCCGGTTCTATTCCTGCTGTGCATGCTTGCGGCATCAAGGCCGGCGTTCGGCGCGGAATATTTTGTTGGAAAGCATGGCAATGATGCCAACGACGGCAAGGCCAGGGACAAGGCCTTTCTGACGATCCAGAAAGGCGCTTCTGCTATCCAGCCCGGCGACATCCTCACCATCGGCCCCGGCGAATACGCGGAAAACATAAAAATCATCAATTTCGGAAGCCCTGGCAAGGACACCGTGGTTCGCGCGGAAATTCCCGGCACAGCCATCCTGCGCGGCGACGTTGATGCCCCGGAATTTACCAAGGTAAGCGGCCGAAATAATGCTCATGTTACCGATTGGGACGGGCCGGTTCTCTGCGTAAACGAGATTGACACTTTCAAAACACTGAAGTCGGCCGCGGGCATTGACGCGCTTGATATCAGCCCGGGCAGTTACTTTCATGACGAGGCCGCCAAAAAACTATATATTTCAACTTCAGATTTTCAGCGGCCGGAAAAACACTATTACACGATATGCGTCCGGAAAGACCATGGATTCCATGTGAATAAGTCGCGGCGCGTCGTAATTGAGGGCCTGGCCGCTTCCGGTTTCATGTCGCCAACCAATAATTATGTGTTCCTGAAAGCGGTCAGCGGATTCATCGTTATTGACAGCAAAAAAGTAACCGTCAGGAACTGCACGGCTTATCTAAACCAGGCCGGCATTACCGTGCATAATGGCGACAATTTTGAAGGTGAAGGCAATGTCGTTGAAAATTGCCGCGCCTTCGGCAACCATGGCGACGGCATTGCCTGCTACTATCCCCACAACGCCATTTTCCGCGACTGCGTCTCGTTCCTGAACGGGTCGTTCGGGATAAATTATTACGCCAAGCGGATGGGCGAGGCTATTTTCCTGCGTAACCTGTCGTGGGGCAACCTGGTCATGGATTTCCAGATGAAAGGCGCCGGGCTCTCCGGGGATGACATCGGCGCGCTGGCCGAAAATTGCATCGGGCTGGGAACATTTAACGTCTTTAATCAGCAGCACTGCATCGTGGGCGGAAAGAATTATTACCGCTCCGGCAACCATGCCAAGCACCCCCTGCCGTTGCGGGAAGACAATATCGGCCTGCCGATCGTTGAGGTGCCCGAGGCGGGTTCCTCCGCCCCCGATGTGGACGCATGCATTAGGATTCTTGACGAATTCAAGGATCGCGAGTTTGCCGACCCAATCAATTTTGATTTCCGCCTGCAGTCCACCTCCAGGTTCCGGCACGCCGTCTCGAACGCGCCTTACAGCGGACCTTATCCTTACAAACCTGATATTTATTATGTAACTGCCGGCGGCAGCGATGAGGCCGACGGCCTTTCCATGAGCAATGCATGGAAGACGCTGGCCCGCGCCCTGAAAAACATCAAGGATGGCGACACGCTCTATCTCGCCGGCGGACATTATACCTGCGATGCAGCGCTTTCTGTGAAAAACGTCAAGATCCGCGGGCGCGGCCTTGATATCCCGGTTATTGACGGTCAATTTTCCGTTGCGAAAAGCGAAGGATTGCTCCTTGAACGCCTCCAGTTCGCCGGCGATGCGCGCCTTACTGACAGCCGTGATATAGCGATCGACAACAGCGTGTTCGCAAAAGCGTCGGAAGCCATGGATGTCAATGGTTTGCGGATAACCCACTCAATCATGGCCGCCCAACTCGTCCTGAAGGGTTGTTCAAAAGTGTTTATAAGCGGCGATATCTTTGCGGCTTCGCCCGGTATCAAGGTCGACAAGCCGGAAAGCATCATGTATTCCTCCTGCAACAGCTACGCGGACCAGTCCGCCTGCCGGGAAGCCGGCGGCAAGAAACTGTCCCTCGCTGAATTACAGAAAGACTGCGAAATCAGATCGAGGGTTATCAAGCCCGAGATCGCCGTTGCCGAAGGAGTTGCTACTGTCCGTAACGCTCACCAGTTTCTTGGCCGCGGGCCGCTGGGGACATCCATCGGCCTTTACCGGGAGTGGTCGCCTCTCTCCGTGCATGTGGCCGGGCCAAAGGTGCATTCCACCACTGAAACCACGGCCAATATAGAGTGGTGGACCAGCCTGCCGGCCCATGTGGCGGTCGTCTGGGGCGATACGCCGGAATGCGCAAATTCGGTTGAGTTGAACCAGACCGACTACTTCAGCTACAGCCTGATTGGACTGCAGCCCGGGAAAAAATATTTCGTGAAAATCAAACCGCTATACGCCTCGCCGGAGGTTGACCCGGCCCAGCGCATCCGGATCACGGATAAAACATTCGCGGAGACGTCTTTCACAACCGCCGCAAAAGGGAGTGAGCCGAAAAACTATTTCGTGTCCACGAACGGCAGCGATTCTGCCAGCGGGTTGAGCCGCGAGGCTGCGTGGAAAACCATCCAGCACGCCGCCAACACTGTGCGTCCGGGCGATACCATCCTGCTTTGCAGCGGGGAATATACGGGAAGGATATTTTTTCCCATCACCGGGGAAAAGGGCCGCCCGATCACCGTCAAAGCCGTTCCCGGCGAGAAAGCCGTGATCGTCGCTGGCGGATTCACGCTCAATGGGAAACATTATTACAACATTGATTCGCTGTATTTCAAGGATTGCGACGCTGAAACTCCAATAAAAATCAAGCATGGCTCGAATCTGCAGGTGACCAGGTGCCACCGGAACGTAGGGTGGTCATCGGCGATTAGCGCAGTCGGGACGCCTGATGTCCTCGTCAAAAACTGCGCGTTCTTTCCGGGCATAGGCGCGGTCGAAGCGGAGCGCTGCCCGAACCTGCGCATAGAAAACAACGCCATCTTCGGCACGATGATCGGCCACATCCTGGTCCAGAACGCGCCGGATGAGCCGGTTTACATCGTCAACAATGTGTTCGGCGAGGGCACGCGCGGCAAGCAGTATGCGGCGGCCATAACCGTGCTGCAGCCGGCAGGCATGACGGAAAGCAATAATTGCTTCTACTGGCGCTGGCCTGAAATTGAAAGAAACTTTCTCGAAATCTGGGCGCTGCCGGACAAAGACAGGAAAGTTTCCTCGCTATTTGACGTGCATACCAAGGAATACTTTGTACGGACCCTGCCGGAGTACCGCGCCATCGTGCGGCCGACCGACTCGTTCGCGGCCAACCCGCAGATGTCCGGCGGCGGGGGCACGCGCCAAGGGTGGGGGCCCGGATTTGCTTCCAATGATTTCAATGCGCTCTTTTCCATGAGCCCCGAGCTGATAAAACGCGGGATCGGCCTTCAGCCGGAAGCTTTCAATGACTTCCATTTCAGAATGGGTGATTGGCCCTATGACGCTGCCTGGGCTGAAAAAATTATGAAGGACAAAAAAGCGGCGGATACCCTGCTCCAGGCCGGCAAGGATGAAGAAGCAATCGCCGCCTGTACCAGCTTGGCGAAAATTCCTATGCATGAGCGCCTGAAATCAGAGCTGCTGGAGCAGGCGGCCATGTGCGCGAACCGCCTGAAGCAGTATGACCGGGCCATTGCGATCGCGACCAACATTCCCATCAAGTCCTTGTCGGCTCGATGCCAGATGAGAATCATGGCCGAAAACGGCAAATACAGCGAATTGCTTGCGAAGTTTGCCGACAAGCCCGGCGCCGGGACGCCGCTTTTAACATGGCAATATCCTGAACAGGATGATTTGCTGGTTGATGTTTATAGTTACCGCGCGGTTGCCTATGCCGAGTCCAACGACTTTGCAAAGGCTGAGGCAGAACTGAGAGTAATGCTAAACGCCCAGACGAACATCGGGATGTTTTCAAGCCCCGGCATTGTTGATATGGCGTGGGCGAAGCTTGGGGACTTTTATCATAAATACCAGAAAGATGATGCCAAGGCCATGGCGGCTTACACGAACGCGATTACACGGTCAAGGGCCAATTCATATGGTGTGCTTACGCCCAAGCCGGTCCTCCTTGGGAACACCGAGACCCTCGCCAGCGCTACCAGGTCGGCATCCGAAATCCTGCGCAGCCAGGGCAAGGAAACCGAGGCGCTTAAGCTTCAAGTGAGCCTTCTCATGGCCCAGGGCAACGCACTCGGCATACTTGACAATAAGGCCGGGGCGATGGAGAAATTCAAGGAGGCGCTCAAAGTCAAGGGTATAACCGATGAAGATCGCGAGGAGTGCGAGAAGAAAATAAAAGCGTTGCAGGGGGAGGGGAAATAACCAGGGCTGTAGCTATTCAGGCTGAAGGCTGTTAGTACCTGAAATATAAGAACCTTGGAGATAAATCCAGTCGGATCCGGACGGACAAGATTGTTTCCGCCCGAATGCGGACCCGCCGAGGCGGGAACCACGGAGTTGGAGGAGGCACGGAGCAGAGATTGCTTGAAACCGGTTTTTGCGGAACACAAAACCCGGTTTCAAGCAATGACTTGTCATGGAGAAAGAAGTGGAGCCCTTGATCATGATGGAATCGGTAAATCTCTCGGTTTTCTCCAATATCAAGGACATTTTGGCAAATTTGGGAGCGTAATACGGCGATCAAATTTGCCAAAATCTCCTCTTGATCTCCGTGTCTCGTTCTGTCTCCGTGGTAAGATGATCCTATTCTTAAAATGCCCTTAATGAAGGAAGTAAGTTGGGATGCGGACTTAAGCCCATTGAGTTAATCAAGATATTGGCAAATATGAGAGGAATAATAATGATGCGTTGGATGTTGGTTTTAATTTGCGGCGCGCTTGTGCTGTGCCAAACTGCATTCGGGGCAGAAGTCCTGTTTGCCATCACCCCCGACCGCTCGAACGCCGTGTATAGATGCGGGGAGAAGGCAACCTTCACCGTAAGTGTATGCGACAGCAACAACCATGCTGTTACTTCAGGCGTCCTGCGGGTTACATTCACTCGCGATGGGTATGAGCTTGTTTCTTCCAATTCTTTTGACATGTCTTCAACATCCGCGCCAATAACCGTGTCGGGCACTCTTGGTAGTCCTGGTTTTCTTCATTGCACTGCCGCCTTGACCGGTGATCGCTGGCCGCGGTTTTTATCATCCTGGAGTTCAGCCGGCTTCGACCCGGACAAAATCCAGCCGGCCACGAAATTCCCGTCCGATTTCAGGGAGTGGTGGGATAACGAGCGCAAGAAACTCTTCTCCGTGCCGTTGGACATCCAGCTTGAAAATATTAATGCCATTTCAGGGGAATATGCCTCGGGCTACCGCATTAGCGTGGCATCTGCCAACGGCGAACGGGTCCACGGGTTTTTGGGCGTGCCGTCTGGAAAAGCCGGCAAGACAAACTTTCCGGCGCTGGTCCTTTTTCCCGGGTATGGAGGCGGTTTCTCCGGACCATCAATGGGCACTGCCCAGACAGGCTATCTGACACTTTGGTTGAACGTGCATAAATATCCGGTTCCGGCAAACAGCGAAAAAGCCATGTCAGCATTCAAGGATTACGACAAAAATCTTGCGTCAAAAAGTTATTTGCTTGAAGGCCGCGAAAATCCGGATAAATATCATTTTTACACGATCTTCCTGGGATTTGACCGCGCGATTGATTATCTGCTCAGCCGGCCGGAATGGGACCAGAAAAACCTCATCGTGGAAGGTGCCAGCCAGGGAGGGTGGCTCGCGCTGGTGATGGCCGGGATGAAAAACGACAAGGTAACCGCCGCGGTCGCGCAGGTACCTTTCATGGGTGACTTGGAAAGAAAGTACTGGCACAGTGGCACGAGCCTCAACAACGGCCTGATTGAGAAAGGAAGCATGACGATCCCGTATTACGCCGGTGTAAATTTCGCGCGCTTTATCAAATGCCCGGTCATTGTATCCGTTGGCTACCGGGATGGATCCTGCTACCCGGCCTCGGTTTACGCGGTCTATAACGTCATTCCTTCCGCCGATAAAAAACTCTATGCTCACCCTCAGGCCGGACATGGACTCCTGCCGGAAGATCATGAGGCGAAAGCCGCGTTTATGAAAAAATGGATAGGTAAATGAGATAATGTCCCTGAAAAACTCAATAATATGCGGTTTATGCCTGATTAGTATCATGGCGGCATTACTGGCCGGCGCAATTGCAGGCGCAGAAACGACAAATTCGTCTGATGTTACACCTGCGGCGGCAACGCCTAAAGAAAAGCTGGCGGAAATGGGCGAGATGCTTGGAAGAAGGCAGTACAAGGAGCTGGTCGCGGAATTCAAGGATGAAGATTTCGCAGGCTGGGAGAAGCGGGCCGACGCCTTCTGCCAGCGCGGGCGGGCTTATGCCGCCCTGAAAGTTGGGGAAAAGGCCGATGCCGACCTCAAGAAGGCCCTGGAGCTTTCTCCCGGCAACGGGTGGTTCTGGAACTGCATGGCCGACAATTGCAGCGACAACCTGCGAGATAATCAGAAAGCAGTCGAGGCCTACCTGAAATGCTTTGAGCTGGACAAAGTGGCCCACCAGGGCAAAACTTCCTACAGCTTTCTGCCAGTGAGCGCCATAGTTTCGGCGGCGCGCATATTATGCGGCCAGGGCAAATACGAGGAAGCGCTTGAGGTGCTTGATAAATACAAGGTTGAGGATTTGAATAAAACCGGCGCGTATTGGCGGACGGGCCTCCTGCGCGCCTATGCCCAGGTTTACCTCGGCCAGGGGAGGGAAGAGGAGGCGCTGGCAAAATTCAAGGAGGCCCTGGAGGTTGAAGTAAAAAAGTGATGATATATGCTTAACACCTGATGGATGAGAAGCTGTGATAAAAAGCAAGAAAACAGAGAACAAGAGGGGATTTACCACGGCACGGAAACACGGAGCGTTACTATCTCAATTCATCTCCACACAGAGTGTTGCGCGCATTTTTGCAGGTTGTTGCGCCCTGCACAAAATGCGCGCAACGATTGATTGTGAGAAAACATGTGAGCAAAAGTTCCGTCTCTGTGTCTCCCTGGCAGACGCTCGGGCAGGCCAGCGAAGCGGGTGGTGAATGTTTTGGGTTGTGGGCGCAAGCCCGCATGGGGAAAATTAAAAATGGAAAAAATATTGAGGATTATCATGAGCATCATGGCGGTCGGGATCGGTATTGGCGCTTGCAGCACGGAGGCCTCTGGCCGGCTTTCCGCCGGTACGGCAAAGGCGGATATAACGCCCGCGGCAGGAACAGGGGTAAGCCTGGTAGGCCAGCCGCTGAAAGACCGCGACCGCCTTTTCGCGCGGGTGCTGGTGCTGAAGGACGCCAATACTTCCGTTGCTATCGTTTCCCTCGACCTGATCTTGTTTTCCTCGGCCAAGGTTGTCAGCGAGGCCAAGGCAAAATGGAAGGTGGACCACGTAATCCTCTGCAGCACCCACACCCACGCCGGCATGGCGCCGCAGGGGCTCATCATCAAGAAAGGCAGCAAAGACTGGACGAGGGCCGGAGATCCCGGCGAAGAGCTGGACTGGGCCGCGCTTTCGGCGGATCCCTGGTATGCGGCCACCGAAAGTAAAATCGTGGACGCCATCGGCGAGGCCGTTAAAAACATGTTCCCGGCAACGGTTATGGCGGCCAGGGGGCCTTACGATGGCGCCTACATGGCCCACAACCGCCGGCTGGTAAACACCAACGGCACCGTGACCGCGATGTGGGACAACCCGAAAAGGCTGCCGACCAGGCCCGTTGACCAGACGCTGGGAGTGATCAGGGTGGATGACGAAGCCGGCAAAACTCGCGCCCTGCTTGTGAACTTCGCCTGCCACGCGGTCGCTTCGATGGGATCGGGATATCTCACGCGTGATTACCCTGGAGCGATGGTGGACTACGTCGAGCAAGAGCTTGGTGACAAATGCATGGCCATGTTTGTCAATGGAGCGGAGGGCGACCAGGATCCTTATGACATGCATGCCGGCACGGAACACGGCTTCAACATCATCCGGCAATGCGGAATTTCGCTCGGCAAGGCGGCGCTGAATCTCTCAAAAAGCATTAAGCCCCGGCAGGATGCGAAGAGCCAGTCTCTAAAGGCAAAGGAAAGCATCCTGAAGATCAAGTGCCGCAAAAGCGACAAGGTAACAGATGTTCTTGTCTCGACGGCCGTGATCAATGGCGAAGTTGCCCTGGTGGCCGTGCCCGGCGAGCCCTTTGTCCAGCACCAGATTGATCTGCGCGCCAAGTCGCCGCTGGCCAATACATTCCTGCTTGGTCTGGCCTACAGCGGGGCTGGCACGCCCTTTACCGTGTATATTCCCACCGCGCAAGCTGTCAAGGAAGGCGGTTACGGCGCGGCAGAGTGCTCTTTTTTAGAGCCACAAGCCGGGGAAATAATCGTTGAGGCCGGCGCTACCGCTATAAAGGATTTAATCGTAAAATAACCTGTAACGAAAAAAGAGGAGAAAGAAGAATGAAAATTATGTCATGGCTTGCGGTATTTCTCGCTTGCGGCATCATGTCTTCAGGCGCGGCGGAGTATTTTGTCAACAAGCAGGGTGATGACGCCAATGCCGGCACGGCCAGGGACAAGGCCTTCTTGACCATCCAGAAGGGCGTGGATGCGCTCGCGACGGGCGACACGCTTTCCATCGGACCGGGCGAATACTTCGAAAGCGTCTGCCGCACCAACCTTGGCGGGGCCGGTGCCGACACCATCATCCGCTCAGAAGTGCCCGGCGCGGCGATTTTGCGTGGAGATACTCCCGCCCCGGAATTCAAGAAGGTGGAAGGTTACCGGTTTGTTTATTCCGCGCCATTCGACAATAAACCTAAATCCGTGCTGGAGCATAACAAGCTGCTCGTGATGTTCCCGAAGGCTAACGCGGCGGAACTGGAGTTTGGCCCGGGATTTTACAGTTACGACACCAATTCCAAAACGCTTTACATTTCGAATCCTGACCTTGTTGCGCCTGACCAGCGCCGCTACTCGGTGAGCGTGAAAGGCTTGCACGGCCTTGAACTGACGTCGCCCCGGCGGGTCATCATTGAAGGATTGGCGGCATCCGGATATGGCGCCGGATGGGGCATGTTGCTCCTCACGCCCGACAGTTGTGTTATCCGCGACTGCGTGGCCTACCTGAATGAAGGCGGCTTCAACCTTTGCCCCACCAACGGGATGGGCGGGAACGGCGGATCAAACAACCTGGTCGAAGGCTGCGTATGCTACGGGAACAGCTTTGGCGGGATCGCGCGCTACGGCGCCAACAACGATACAATCCGGAACTGCCACCTTTACAGGAACTACCGCGAAAACAACGAGCATTTCGGCATAATCCACTATGCCAGCATGACCGGGCCGCTCATCATGACGAACAACATCTCCTGGGGTCACAATTTCAACTATTCGGTCAAGCCCGGCGGCCAGCAGGAGCGGCTGGACCACAATGTGGCGCTGGGATTTATACGCATTCGGAATATGTATAATAACATTGTCGCCGGCGGCAATGAGTACCGTGGCGAATCCGCCCAGACCCCGGATAATATTCTCTTCCAGCGCGAGGAAAAGCTGGACAGGGATTTCGAGTTTGCCGACCCGCTCAACCTCGACTTCCGGCTGCAGCCCGATTCGCGCTTCCGCGGCACGGCCCCGGACAAAAGCGACCGCGGGCCGTACCCGTACCAGGCGAATATTTTCTATGTAACGCCTTCCGGTGATGACGCGGCCGACGGCCTTTCCATGCGCAAGCCCTGGAAGACATTGGAACGGGCCTTCAAGGGACTGAAGCCGGGCGATACGCTTTATGTTGCAGAAGGCGAATACGCCGCGGCGCCCTTGAATAAGCTGGGAGACGGAAAAGCTATGATCAGGATTTGCGGCCGGGCCCGGGGCACGGTTGTTATTGCCGGAAAGCAAAGCGTGAACGGCGGGGCGGGCATAATATTTGAGCGGATCAATTTTGCCGGCGGCTTATCTTTAAGCGGCACCCGGTCGGTCGAAGTAAAAAATTGCACATTTTACGGGGCCGCGGAAGGTTTAACTGCGGAGGGCGTGAAGGATTTGAAAATCAAGCACTCGGTCTTCGCGGGAGTGCCGCTGGATTTGAAACAATCATCTGGCGTAATATTGAGTGGCAATCTGTACGCCAATTCTGGCCAGCCGGCCGTGCGGCTCGACGATGCCGACGCCATCCGGTATTCGGACTACAACAACTGCTGTGACAAAGCAAAATGCTGGCAGGTCGGCCGGGTTGTTATGACGCTGGCCGAAGTCCAAAAAAATCAGGAACAACATTCGCAGTCAATGGCAGCGGAATTAATTGCGGAAAAGGGCGTGCCGCGCCTTAAGGAAGAAGCCAGGTTCAAATCAAGCGGTCCGAATAACACTTCCGTGGGTATTCATCACGAATATGAACCTGTTACCGATGTCCGCGACCTGGTGGGACCGTTTCTTCATTCCGTAAACGACACGACCGCTAATATTGAATGGTGGTCATCTCATCCCGCAAAATACAACCTGGCCTGGGGCGAAGCCGGCGGGACAACGAATGTTATCAATGGCTTCAGCGGTCCCGAGCGTTTCAACACTTTTTCCCTGACCAACCTTGCGCCCGGTAAAGCATATCATTTCAACATCAGGTCGGTTAACACCTTCAGCTTATACGGCGAGAACGAGCCGCCGGCGCTCAAGCCGGAAAATGCGCGCCTTTCTTTTACCACCGCCGTGGCGGCCGCGGAGGCAAAAGTGTATTACGTCGCCCCGGACGGGAGCGACGCCGGAACCGGACTGGGCCGCGACAAGGCATTCCTGACGGTCAACCGCGCCGCAACTATGTTGAAGCCCGGGGACACGGTCATGATCGCCGGCGGCAATTATAACGAAACGGTGCGGGTCAGAACGGCAGGGACTAAGGAGCGCCCGATCACTTTCCGTTCAATTGCCGGCGAAAAGCCTTACTTTAAGGGCGAAAACCTGAGTCTGGTTTTCCAGATCATTTCAAAGCCGGATATCAAGCTCGACGGGCTGTATTTTGACGCCGGGTTCTGGGACAAGGTGATCGTGGCCCGCCAGAGCCCGCGCCTGCAGATCACGCGCTGCCTGAACGCAATGATCGGGGCCGAAGGATGCCCCGGAACGCTGATCCGCAACTGCATTGTGCGCGGAGGGTGGAGCGGGGCAGGGTTGGGTGGTTCTCCAGACTCCCTGGTCGAGAACAACGTGTTCATCATGACCATACTGCGCCACCTGAGCTGCAGCGACCAGTCAACGGTCGCGCGCAACAACATCTTCTGCGAGTGCATCCGCGGCAAGGCCCACCAGACCCTCGTGGAATTGCCCTCGAAACCTGCGGAGTCGAATAATTGCTTCTATCTGCGCTGGCCGGAGGATGAAAAGCTGGCGATCAACTGGCGTCCGCTGACCGAATACCGGCTGCGGACAGGATCAGACGCGCTTTACGCCAACCCGATGATGCCCGGAACTCCGGGCTGGAGCCAGGGCTGGCAACAAAGCCGGATAAATGATTTCCCGGATTGCTTCGCGGCCAATCCCGAGCTCATAAAGCGCGGAATCGGGCTAAAGCCGGAAGCTTTCAGCGGGTTTAGCTTTTCTAACAAGTGGGTTTATGACGCCAAGTGGGCGGACGCTGTAATCGCCGCGACCAACGCGGCCTGGGCGCTGGTCAAGGCCGGCAAGGATGCAGAAGCAATAACTGCCTATACCAACCTGGCGGCGACCCTCCCGATGTGCGACCGCTTGAAATCGGAAATATTTGAACAGGCGTCGCTCTGCGCCGACCGGCTGAAGGATTTGAGCCGGGCGATGCAGCTGGCTACCAACATCCCGGTCCAGGCGGTCGCGATGCGCCGTCAGATGCAGGTCATGCTGGAACAAAAGGATTATGCAGGCATTACGAATAAATTCTCATCTCGCGCCCTGGGAGGCAGGGCTTTTCACCTGAGCTTTGCCTACCCGGAACAGGAAGACCTTATGGCGGACCTGTTCTATTGCCGCAGCATCGCCTGGCGCGAAACCGGGAACCTGGCGGCAGCGGAGGCCGACTTGAAGGTTATGAACGAAAAGCGCATGCAGCTAAGCTACCGGTCGGGCGAGTCCATCCACGATCTGGTCTGGCTGCGGCTGGGCGATTTCTACCGCGATACACTCAAGGATGATGACAGGGCCTATGCGGCTTACACGAACATTACCGACCGGACCGCCTGGGTGCCGTGGCTAGGCCGCCCGCGCAAGCCGGCCGCGCGTGGAGCGGACGAAACGCTTGTGGCGGCGACCAAGGCGGCCTCAGACATCCTTCTCAAGCGCGGCAAGGATAAGGAGGTTGCTCAATTACAATACAATCTGGTCCTGGCCCAGGCGGAAGCGGCGGCCGCCATGCTGAAAGAGACAGAAACAATCGCCAAATTCAAGGAAATCATGGCCCTGCAAGGCAAAAGCACCCCGGGTATTGAAACATGCGAAAAACGGATTAACGCCTTCGAGGACGCAGTCCGGACCAACGTTGTTAAAGGCATAGGGGAGTTGTCAGCCGGGTTGCTCAATGACACGCGCGACCTGCTGGTCAAGACGGCGTGCGCGGCTGATGCAAACAACCGTTCCGTCGCGCTGCGATCGCTCCTGATGTTCGCCCCGCCTGACAAGGTCAATGAACTGCTGGATAAGATCGAAGCGGATTTAAAAAAAAAGTCAATCCAGGCACAGCTTGAACCGGCGGTCAAGCGCCTGCGCGAACTCTCACAGGGCCATAAGTGGCAGGAAATACTCGATCAGTTCAAGGACGCTGATTTTTCGGCGTGGCAGGACAATGAACTTGCCGGCGAGGCATTCAATATCCGCGGGACGGCCTATTTTAACCTGAAGATGCCCGAAAAGGCTGAGTCCGATCTGATAAAAGGATTGGAAAAGAAGCCGGGCGACTTAATTGCCTGCTATTTGCTGGCTGAAAATTACCGCGAAAATCTGAAAAACGAAGACAAGGCCCTCGCGGCTTATCAAAAACTGGTCGGACAAGGAAGCTGGTACATGCCTGTTGACGCGACCCTGAAGACGGCGGAAATATTGCGCGCCAGGAACAAAAACGAGGAAGCGCTTAAGGCTCTGGAGTCGCTCAATTTTGAGGTGGCTGACGGCAGCTGGCGCGAAAAGAAGTATTCCTCGCTGGAAAAAACGCTGGTGGCCTTGAACAGGAAAAATGATGCCATCGCAAAGTATCAAAAGGCCCTTGCGCTCAACGACCTGACCCCCGCCGAAAAGACGGAGTTTGAAAAGCGCATCAATGCGCTCCGGGGAGACTCAGCCCAGGCGGTGCAGAAATAGTTTAACACCACGCTAGGTGATTGGTGTCTGAAAAATTTGGAACTGCCAGGAATAACAAATATCATTAATCACGGATGAACACTGATTGACACTGATGATAAGGCCACATTCGTCCCAACCTTCCAGGGAGACGTGATCAGCGTCAATCCGTGGTTATTTTGGGGTTGCGGGCCTAACCAGCGTTAGATTAAAAACAATAGCGGAGGAACACGTCATGGGAATTACATTGTGGCAGAGCCTGAGCAACTGCGCCGACCAAATCCAGCAAAAAGCACTGAAAAATGTCCGGACGTTCAAGGATTGGGAAAAGCAGCGCCCGAAAAGATACCGGGAATTCATGCGCTCGATGGGGCTTGATCCCCTCCCGGAGAGATGCGATTTGAAAATAACCGGGTATGGCGCCCTTTCCGGGAAAGGGTTCAGCGGGCGGAAAATAGGCTTCCAGATCATGCCGGACTGCTGGGCCTCGGCCGCAATATATTACCCCGATCCGCTGCCGCCCGGCCGCCTGCCGGCTGTGCTCTACGTCTGCGGGCACGCCACGATCGGGACCCATGCCCTGCAATTCCATCCCATCATGTGGGCGCGGCGGGGGTATGCCTGCCTGATCGTAGACACGATCGAGCAGAACGACAACCCCGGCGAACATCACGGTAATGAGACCGGCCAGATGGAATCCTGGGTCTCCATGGGATACACCTCGGCTGGCGGAGAACTATGGAACTCGATCCGTGCGCTGGATGTCCTGGCCGCGGATCCGTGTGTCGACCCGGAAAGGCTCGGCGTGACCGGGGTTTCCGGCGGCGGGGCCCTCAGTTTTTACCTTTCCATCGCCGACGAAAGGATAAAGGCCGCTTCCATCCTCTGCGGCGTCAGCACCAACTCCGACGCCATCGGCAACCGCTGCCTGATCGGCCACTGCAACTGCTTTTATCTCAACAACGTCTACCGGCACGACACGAGCGAATTTGCCGCCCTGGCCGCCCCGCGCGCCTTCCAGGTATGCAACGCCGACGACGACATGCTGTTCCATCCTGACAAGGTCAAGGAAATGATGGATAAAACGCGAAAGGTTTTCAAGCTTTACGGCTGCGCCAATAAATGCCGGCTCGTGACCTGCCCGGGCAAGCACGGCGACCACCCCGAGTTTTACGATGCAACCGTCAAGTGGTTTGACGCCTACGTTGCAGGCGAAAAGCATCCGGATGTCAAGGCCGGCAAGGCCGAGCTATCAGAACGGACAACGGCTGTCTTCAACGGTTGCCCGCCGGCTCCCAACAGGCTGGACCTGCTGCCGCAGCTCCTTTCGCCGCGCGGGACATTGCCGTTGCCGGCCTCGGGCGCCGACTGGCCTGATATCCGCCGCCGGGCGCTTGCGGCCATGCCGCCTTTCCACGGCGACGACGGCAAAACCATCTTGAAACAGGCTATCGCCTGGAAAGTTCCGACCTCCACGACGGTGGAGCAACGCCGCCGGATAGATGGCGTGGATGTTTGGCTCTACACCCGCACCGAGCCGGATGCCGGCAAGACTTTGATCCTCGGCATAGCCGGGCAGGGCGGGGGCGCGCGGGATATGATCGGCGTTCTCTACAACAATGTGCCGCCTGCCAGCAAGGTGATTTTGGCGGGTTTCGAGCCGCGCCTGGGCGGCCTGACCTGCCCGGTTCCACCCAACGGCGCTTTTTCCATGAAAAAGCTGGTCCCATTTGCATTGCCCCTCCTGGGGCTGACGTCCGTGATGATGACCTGCCATGACATCGGGGTGGCCGTGAACTACATTCTGGGACTCAGGGCGATGAAGGGTGTAAAGCTCTTTCTCTACGGCAAGGGCGAAGCCGGCGTGGCGGCGCTTTACCGCGGCATCCTGGACGAGCATATTGCCGGGGTAATCCTGGAAGATATACCCAGTTCGCACCTCGATGGCGCGCCGGTGATGGGCATTTTGCGCGCCTTTGACATGCCCCAGGCAGTCGGGCTCATGGCCCCGCGCAAGGTTGGACTCGTGAATCCGGGCCACAATTGCTGGACATGGCCTTCACGGGTTTTCGATCGACTTGGGTGCCCGGAAAGGTTCGTACGCGAATACACGCTGGCCAATGTGTTGCCAAAAATTACCAGTTAATAACGCCAATTACCCATGATGAAGCTGGCGGCCTCATGATTGCGCGCGTTTCCACCACAATGATCATTTTTACCGCGTTGATCTTATTCGTCCTTACTGCAAGCGCGGCCGATCTTTACGTTGCCCTGGATGGCTCAAATGATTTTGCGGGTAAATATGGCACTTGGAGAGGGGCGGCAACGAACATACAGGATGCGGTGCACGCGGCCGCCAACGGCGATACGGTCCGGGTCTCCAGGGGCACATACTACCTTGCCGGTCAGGTCAGCATCACCGGCGCCGTCACCGTGAGAAGCCAGAGCGGAAATTATGCAGACACGGTGATAAACGGCAGTTACCCCGCAGTAACCAGCCGCTGTTTCAGGCTGAACCATTCCAATGCCGTCCTTGAAGGCTTCACCATTACCAACGGCAGCGCGCAATCAACCAACCGAAACGCCAAAGGCGGCGGCGGGGTCTTGATCGAGGCCGGGACCTTGCGCAATTGCCTGGTGACGGGGAACTCCACAACCAACGCCGGCGGAGGGGTTCACGCGATTGGTGCAAAAAGCATTATCAGCAACTGCGATGTCGTCGGCAACGCGCTCATGACAAGGCCTTATGTTGAGGGCGGCGGGGCCAAGATCGAGGCCGGGGCGCAGATGATGAACTGCCGGGTCATGTTCAATCACCAGACCGACCTGACAAAGGGCGGTTCCTACGGCGCCGGGATGGTGGTGGAATCCGGGGCCATGCTCTGCAACAGCGTGATTGTCAGCAATATCCTTCCCACCAATATAAACCCCGACTTTGCCGGCGGCGTTTACCTGAAGATGAACGGCGTGGCGCGCAACTGTCTCATAACCGGCAACGGCGCTTTTGCCGGCGGCGGGATAGGGATTGTCAGCGGCGGCCTGGTTCAAAACTGCACGGTCTCGGGGAACACCGCCGGTTATGTTGGCGCCGGCGTGTATGTTTCCTGGAACAAGCAAATCGCATGGGTTTGCAATACAATTTCGTATCCTGACGAAATGTGTTCTTCCGGGGGCACGCTTTATGCCACCAACTGCTGCGTGCGTGCGACCAACAATGTGATCGGGACCGGCATGATGACCAATAAGCCGCATTTTACTGATGCTGCCGGGGGCAATTTCCGACTTGCGCCGGGCTCGCCCTGCATCGGCGCTGGCGTTAACCAGGACTGGATGTGTGACTATACGGACATCGAAGGTACCCCCAGGATATGCCCGGCTTCCGGCAGGGTGGACCTGGGCTGTTATGAGGCAAAATAATTTCAAGGAAGACCCGCGCGGCCCGGTGGCCAATGCGCGCATGAAAGTCGTGGCAGACGCCGAAGGCGTGCGGGCAGTGGGCTATCATTTTGATCCGCCCGCGGTCCGCAAATTTGCCCCCTGGAGGGCCGAATGGGTCAAGCCCGCCGGAATGTGCCGCAGGAAAGTATTCCTGGCATCTCACCCGCGGTCTGTCCGGGCGCGGATCAGCGCGGAAAGCCGTTATAAGCTTTACATCAACAGCCGATTGGCCTCCCGCGGACCGGCCGATGCCGGGCAGGATGGTGCTTGGGGTGGCAAAGTCCGCAATGCGCTTGGCCGGTGCGGCAAGATAGATTTATCTTCAGGTATCATCTTTTACGATTTCCGCAACCTAACCATGTTTTTCCGCAAGGGAGCCAACCTGATCTCGATCGAGGTTGCCGGCAATCATTCTTTCATATTCGAGGCGGAAGTGATCCTGACGGGAGGATGCCGGAAAATCATTAAAAGCGATCTTTCCTGGTCTGGTGCCAGCAGAGACCGCGGCAGACATACTCCGTTCATTCAAAGCGAAATCCCGCCCCGGATGGAGTGCGTCTATCCCTTTGAAGGGGTTGTTCGCGCCACCCCGGGTGTAACTGTGCCCGCCAGGCCGTTCTGCCGCGGGAGCAGCGTAATCATGAGAGGCTCCGGCAGCTTCGCTGTTAAATTCGACCGGGTGCTGAGCGCCTATATCGCCCTGAAGGTCAAGGGCGGCAGGGGATCGCGCATAAGCATCCAGGGCAATGAGATTGACATTACCGGCGGCGTGCGGATACACGAGGTGCTTCTGGATGGTTCTGAGAAATGTATCGCAACGCCCTTTTTCGACAGCTTCACTGTCATCAATATCAGCGCCAGCAACGTCCGTGAGCCGGTTGAAATCATGGATGTGCGCGCGATTTTCACATCTTACCCCGTGTCCTACCGTGGATCATTTGCGTGCAGTGATGCGCGCCTGGATAAAATCTGGAAAGCCTGCCGGTGGGGGGCGCAGATCTGCATGCAGGACTATCACCTCGATTCACCGAACCACCAGGAGCCGCTGGCCGATTTCGGCGACTACATGATCGTGGCCTTGATTAATTACCATGCCTTCGGTGCACCGTGGCTGATACGTCAGGATATCCGCAAGTTCGCACTCGTCCTTAAAAAAGTAAAATATCAGAATTTCCATACCAGCTACGCATTGCTCTGGCTGCAGGCGCTGATTGATTATCATGCATTTTCCGGCGACGCTAAACTCGTCCGGGAAATGGCGCCTTTTGTCCATGGTCTCATGCGGCGTTTCGCCGGATATATTGGCCGGAATGGCCTGATCAGCGCAGCGCCGGACTACATGTTCATGGACTTCGTGACTATAGCCGGTTTTAATCTCCATCATCCGCCGGCCGTCATCGGGCAGGGATACATGAGCGCCTTCTACTACCGTGCCATCCAGGATGCCGCCGCCGTGGCCGCCATCACAGGAAATGCCACCAACGCAGCAGATTACCGGCTCAAGGCCTATAAGCTCAAAGAGGCTTTTAACCGTGAATTATGGAGTGAGAGGAAACAGCTATACCGCGACGGTAAGCCTTTCAGCAGCCGTGTCAAACCAAACCGCTGGCTGCCGGCGGACAAAGACATTGAAACTTTCAGCACGCAAGTGAACACTCTGGCGGTGCTTTACGACCTTGCGCCACGCACTCAACAGGCTGATATAATGCGCAAGGTCCTGGCCGAAAAGCCGCTTAATTGCCAGCCATATTTCATGCACTTTGTTTTTTTGGCCCTCCGTCATGCCGGATTATTTGCCCGGCGCGCGCTGGAGCTTATGAAGCTCTGGCGGATTAATCCGGCAACGGGAACTTTCCGCGAGATGTGGGATCGCGGCGACTACAGCCATGGCTGGCAGTGCACACCGCTTATCCAGCTTTCCGCGGGCGTGCTGGGCGTCACAAGCGCATCCCCGGGCGGCCGGCTGCTGAGGATTCATCCTCTCACCTGCGGGCTGAGGTGGGCGCGCGGCTCCGTGCCGAACGCGCTTGGTGACGTTGAGGTCGCCTGGGAGCGAAATGGCGCCAGGTTCAGGATGGAGGTTGCGATCCCAGCCGGATGCGAGGTTGAAGTAATCCTTCCCGTGCTGTTCCCCGGGCGACCGCATGTTTTGATGGATGGCCGGAGCCAGGCCGGGACGACCTGCCGAACAGGCAGCGGGACGCACCGTTTTATTGTCAAAAGTTCATGAGTGATTATTCTTTTATGCAACGGTGCGCTTGAAAGCGGCCGCCGGTAAGTTAAATTGTCTTGAAATAATTTGTTTCCGGTATAGATGTGCATTATATTTGGCAAAAAGCTGATGGATTCGTCTCGAGCAAAAAAATGAAAGGATCACCATGAATAAAGCCTGTCATTTTGTCAAAATAACACTTGCCATGGTTTTTCTTTTGAATTTTGCCTTGGCAGCCGGAGCGGAGGATATCTCGAAGATTGATGAATCCCTCGGGCGCATGCGCGAGCTGGCCCGGAACAAGCAATGGCAGGAATTGACGGATACGTTCAAAAGCGAGGATTTCAAATCGTGGCCGGAGATCAAGTCCGGCGAAGCTTTTTATGTCCGCGGACAGGCTCATGCCGCCCTCAAGGACGCTGCAAAGGCCGAAAATGACCTTCAAATGGCTGTCAAGCTTTCACCGGGTAACGGCATGTACTGGCTCACCCTCGGCGAATTCTGCCGCAACACCCTCAAGGATGATGCAAAAGCGCTCGATGCATTCCAGAAAGCTCCCGTCACCCCGGGCGCCTATATGCATTATTCGGCCGTCCTGTCGGCGGCCGATATTCTATGCAAACAGAACAAATATGAGGACGCCCTCAAGGAGCTCGCCAAGGCGGATGCATCCAGGGCCCCGGGCATCTGGCGCATCAAGCTTCTGACGGCCCTCGGTGAAACTTACGCCGCCATGGGGCAGGGCGTTGAAGCCGTTGCCAAACTGAACGAGGCCCTTTCGGCGGAAGGCATAACGGCCGATCAGAAAACCGTGATTGAAAAAAGAATTGCGGAGCTTTCCGTTTCCTTGACAGCCGGCAATGCCGCATCCGGGCATATTGTCCTGGCCGCCTCCGGCAGATCGGAATACCAGGTAATTATTCCGGACGCTTTTCCCGACGTTCAAATCGAAGCATGGTTAAAGCACGCCGCGCAGTTGATCAGTGACGCCTTCAAGGCCAACGGCTTCGAAGTGCCGGTCGCGACGGAAGGCCGGCGCGATCAGTCCAAGCCGGGAATATACCTGGGCGACACGGCTTGCGCGCGCGCAAACGGCGTCGACATAAAAAAAATGAAGGGGTGGGGCTACGTGCACAAAGTCGCCGGGCGGGACTTGATCATTGCCGGAAACGATCATCCCTCCTCGGTCAAGCCGGACCCGGAGGCGCAGGGCCGCCAGGCGACGTTGTTCTGGCCAAGGGTAGGGACGGTGAAGGGCGCGGCCGATTTCCTGCGGCAATACATGGGGGTGCGCTTCCTTTACCCGGACCAAATGCCGTGGGCTACCTGGACAACCAACAAGATCGTCTCTCTGATTGAGTCGCCCTGCGTTGAGTTCATGAAAACACCGGTGGTATCTGTGCCGGATAAACTTGATGCAAAAGTCACGCCCGTGCTCGAATACAACATCGGCTATCCGTCCCGGGCCGGTTTTTATGACATCGCCAACAACCTGTTCCCGCTGGTTGACATAGCCTTCGGCTGCCACACGTATCCCAGGGCGGTTCCGGCTGCAAAATACCGTGAAAAGCACCCCGAGTATTTCGCGCTCGTAAACGGTCAGCGCACGTCTTCCGAGCAATACTGCATCTCCAACCCGGAATTCCAGGAACTGCTTTATCAGGATATTGTCAAGCTGCTTGACCGCGGCTACGCTATCGCCGACCTCGGCCAGCCCGACGGCTTCACGGCCTGTCAGTGCGATCAGTGCCGGAAGCTTTTCGACACGGAAAGCTGGAGCGAAAAGCTCTGGATCCTTCACCGCAATGTCGCCGCGCGCGTGCTCAAATCGCACCCGGAAAAGAAGGTGATGCTGATGGCCTACATGCACACCGAGACGGCCCCGGCCACTTTCAGCAAATTCCCGGAGAACGTCATCATCATGCTCTGCGGCACCAATCCGGAAGACATCGAAAAGTGGAAGGGGATCGAGGTTCCGGGCGGTTTTACTTCTTACCTTTACAACTGGTGTGGCAACCAGCAGCCGTTGTACACCCCCGCCAGAACCCCGCGATTTGTCGAAGAACAGGCCAGGCGCCTTTACGCCCAGCATGTTGTTGGCATCAACCGTGACGGGCCCGGCGCTCTCTTCGGAACCGAAGGGCCTGTCTATTATACCATGTACCGGATGTTCGATGACCCGGCCAGCAACCGCGCCGTGGACCTGGTCTCAGAATATTGCACGGCGGCCTACGGCCGGGCTTCGCCCGCCATGTTCACTTTTTTCGACACCCTGTACAACTGCATCGAACTTTACTCGGAATACCTAGGCACGCGCTGCCCCGGCTGGCGCTACAAGGATTACACCGGCCGCCGCCGCCAGTTCGTGGGGGACCCCTTCCACATGACCACTGTCCTCTACACGCCCGGCCGCCTGGCCGCGCTTGAAAAGCATTTGGCCCTGGCCGAAAAACAGGCCGATACCGAAAAGGTAAAAACCAGGCTGGCCCTGGTGCGGCGCGAATTTGACTACATCAAAGCCATGGCAACCGTGGTTTACCTGTTCAATGCCTTTGAAGTCTGCCCGGACCAGAACATCCGCGAGCGGCTCCTGGATGCCATTGATACGCGCAACGCCATGATAGACGCCTATTATGCCGATAAAGCCCAGGCAAAGATTTTTGCGGCATGGCCGTATGTTTATTTTCCGCCTCCCGGCCATGACGCGAACCACTTGAAGCTGAAACACAATCTCTACCAGGGGGCCTTCAAGGATACTTGCTTAAACTGGGACACGAAGGCCTTGCGCGAGGCGCCTCTGCCCGGGGCGGAAAAAACCAAGGTCGCCCTGGCAAAGGAGGCGCCCGGGATTGATTCCCCCGAATGGAAAAAAGCCGGGGCGCAAGCCTTGAAAGCCCTGCCCGGAACGACAAAGCCCCTTGCGCGCAAGACATCGCTGCGGGCCATGTACGACAAGGAAAATATATATTTCCGCTTCGAGTGCGAAATACCGTCCGGAATGACCGGTGCCGCGGCGGTTGAGCGTGACGGCGATTTTTCGAAACAGGAATCTCTCGACCTTATAATCGCGCCTTTCGGAAACCGCGACAAGTTCTACCGGTTCAAGGTCGCGCCCGCCGCCGGCGCCAAGTATGATGCGGCCAACGGGTTCATAACCGACCCCATGGATCCGCGCGTGCACGAGGACGATCCAACCTGGAACGGCGACTGGAAATACGAGAGCCGCCTGGAAAAAGACAAATGGATTGCCATGCTGGCGATTCCTTTCGCCGCCATGAAAGTTCCGGCTCCGGAACCGGGCGCGGTCTGGATGGGGAACGCCGGGCGCTGCCACTTTGAAGGCGCGGACGCCGCTGAGCGCTCCATCTGGTCGGCCAACCCGGGCACTAAAGGCGTAGAAT
>JBAYWJ010000013.1:0-27897 GCA_041674125.1 Kiritimatiellia bacterium | reverse complement strand
TTTGGCTTCATAATTTGCAGGGTTCCCTCCTGTTATACCCATAATCCTTGCAAATTATTTGCCCCGTGTCAATATATATTTCTTTGCGCCGCAATTGCTTATCTGATTATTCAGCACCGACTAGAGCATTATGGAGCCGCCGGCGGCCAGCGTTTTCCTTACCCAGGCCGGGTCGGTCTGCGTAATCAGTGCTCCGGCGGCGAGCGCATGCCAGGCCGCCACGCCGGCGGCCTCGCCGGTCTGGTTCAGGTTCACCATCACCCTCACGGCGCCGAAAGCCTCGCGGTCGGCGTCGAGCATGCGGCCCGCAGCGATGACGTTTTTGGAATTAATTGGAATCAGGGATCGCAGCGGGACCTGGTAATATTTAGGGCAATCCGCCGCCTGCCTGCGCCAGCGTCCGGGCACGGATTTCATGCCGGGACGGCTGTAGCGCCGGGTTCCATCCAGGTATTTGAACGTGATTCCCGGGTCATCCTGGCGGTGAATATCGACGGGATAGGTGCCATTGGCAATCGCATCGTTGATTTTTTTACCGTAAAGCAGATTTTTGCCGGATATCCGGCACAGTCCCCTGATGTGCCTGCTTTCACGGATGCCGATTTGCGAGGGAAGGGCGTGCAGCGCGATGCTTTTGCCTTTCACGTATTTTCGCCAGATGTCCATGATCGCCCTGACCTGGCGCCGGCCCTCGATCTCGCAATGGGTCAGCTGGGCGGCCTCCGCCGGATTTTTAACGGCGACGCGCGTTCCCGAAAGCATGAAGACGTCGTCCTCAGGCGGGATGGGCGCGCCCCAGATGAAGCACTCGGGCAGGCCGAATTTCCGGGCGTGTTTCATGATCAGCCTTGCGGGGTCAATCTTCCTGTCCCAGCCGGTCAACCTCGCGCAGGCGGTCGGGGGCTGGACATGGGCCGGGGTGTAAGTCGGCAGGCCCGCGCGGAAGCACAGGTCGGCGTCGCCGGTGGCGTCAATGAACATTCCGGCCTTTATCGCGCGGCGGCCGGATTTGTCCTGGATGATGATGGCCCGGACGCGCCCGTTTTCAGCGACCGCCTCCGAGAAAAAGGCGTGCAGGTATGGCGTGATTTTGGCCTCGCCGACCAGTTCGTCCAGCTCGATGGTCAATTCTTCAGAGTTAAGCCTGATGCCGTATATCTTTGAATTCCTGAACGGGCTGATGGCGCTTCTTTTTGCCAGCCTTTCCATTATTTCAACCGTCAGTCCGCCGATGATCTGTTCCTTGAAATCCGTGTCATAAATGCTGTGCCACATATGGACCAGGCCGCTGGTGGCTACCCCGCCGAAGCGGTTGAGCTTTTCCACGATGACAACCTTTGCGCCGAGCCTGGCGGCGCGGACTGCGGCGAACACACCGGTGCAGCTTCCCCCCACGACGCAGATATCCGTTTCTTCAATCACGGGCACTTTTTGAGACGGGATAATAACGTATTTCATAAGTCTATTCCTAAGTTCAGTTTCTTTGTAATTCGAACAAACTGCTAATTCAAGAATAAACGATATTTTCGGTTGAAGCTGGGAAAGGCAATTTTTTAAGCTAAAAAACACTCCGGAAAATAATCAGGTTTAATTGTTTACAATAATATACAATTATGTATATTAATAGATATGAGATACGAACAGCTTTTATCCGCTGTCAGAAAGATGCCTTACTTTGACTTGCCGGCGGTGGTACAACTGTCCGGGGATGCAAGACAAACCTTGCGCATGCAGTTGTCCCGCCTGATCAAAAAAGGCAAGATTAAATCCTTGCGGCGCGGAATGTATTCGCTGGCTGAGCCGTACCGGAAGGTGAGCCCGAGCCCGGCCATGCTGGCAAACCGGATTTACACGCCGTCGTATCTGAGCTTTCATTGGGCGCTGGGATACTATGGACTGATTCCGGAGAAGGTTGTTTTATTCACAAGCGCCACTCCGCGCGCTCCGCGATTGTTTGAAAATGAGTTCGGAAACTTTCAGTACAAGCACATTAAACCGGATTGCTTTGCCGGTTATCAGGCCGTTGATGTTGACGGCCAAAAGGTTCTGGTCGCCCTTCCCGAGAAAGCCCTGCTGGATTTCTGGCACATTGAAGACGGTGAATGGACGGCAGAACGCATGGCCGCCATGAGATTTCAAAACTTAGAATTGGTGTCGCTTAAAAAATTGAACAAATATGCCGGGATGTTCCAATCTCCGCGACTTGTCCGGGCTGTCAAAAATTGGCGGGTGTATGCAAAGGCGGCAATGGAGGGGGTGAAGGAACTGTGAAAGAAGAAGCTGTCAGCCTCGCAAAAAATATTGCGGATCCCGGCCAGCGCATGAACGTGCTGCGGGAATACCTGCAGTCGCTTGTATTGCGCTCGCTCCACGAGAGCGAAGCATTCCAGCGCATTGCCTTTGTCGGCGGCACGGCCTTAAGGTTTATATATGGCCTGCAAAGGTTTTCGGAGGATTTGGATTTCTCGCTCAATTCCAGCGCGGGCTATGACCTTGAGAAATGGATGCGCAAGACTAAAAGAGACCTTCAGCTTGCCGGCCTTGACGCTGCGGTTGCCGTGAATGACCGCAAGACGGTGCATTCGGTTTGGATCAAGATCGGGGAAGTGCTGAAAGAGGTTGGGCTAACCGCGATGGCCCAGCAAAAGCTGTCCATCAAGCTGGAGATTGACACGCGTCCCCCGGATGGTGCACAGACCCGGAATCAAGTTATTGAACGCCACAGGATGTTTGTGGTCAGGTGCTATGATCTGCCATCGCTCATGGCCGGCAAACTGCACGCCTTGATTACGCGCAAGTATTCCAAGGGCAGGGACTGGTATGATTTTATCTGGTATCGGGCTCAAAGACCGCAACCTCAGCCTAATCTCATATTGTTGCAGAACGCGCTGGATCAGACGCAGGGCGGGGGAGTTTTTGAAAGCGGCAAATGGGAAGATTATGTGCGCGGCAAGATCGCCACCCTGGATATCGGCGAGATCAGGGAAGACGTGCAGCCTTTCCTGGAGCGGCAGGAAGACGCGGCGCTGATCACGCGGGAGAACCTGGAATCGCTCGTGCGGCCTGCCGGTTGACGTGGATCACCTTGGCCGGCGGAAAGCCGTTGAAGGGAGTCGAGGAGGCGATGCTGTAGGCGCCGATGTTCTCGCTGTAGAGCAGGTCGCCGCGCTCAAGGTCCGGGGGAAGCTGCTCGGACATAGAGATCACGTCCAGCGCGTCGCAGGTAGGCCCGAAGACGGTGCAGATCTGCGTCTTGCCCTTCTTGAAAGACTTGAGGTGATACTGGCAGTGGTCGAAGAGTATGCCGGAAAAAGTCTGGTAAACCCCGTCATCAACGTAGTAGCAGAGCTTGTTGTCCCGCACGGCCTTGCCGATGATCTTGGTGACGGCCGTCCCGGCCGTGGCCACCATGAAACGGCCCGGCTCGGCGAGTATCTGGATATCCTTCGGGAAGAGGCGGTCTATTTCGGAATTGATCTTGCGGGCAAGGTCGCGGAACGGCTTCACTGACTTGTCGTAGGGCGCCGGGAATCCGCCGCCGATATCAAGCAGGAACATCTTGGTGTAGCCGCGGTCTTTTGCCTCCTTGAAGACGTCGGAGGCGAGGTTGATGGCCTGGACGTAGTTGTCGAAGTTGGTGGTCTGGCTGCCGACATGGAAGCTCAGGCCTTCCACTACCAGCCCGGCGCGGTCTGCCTCCAGGATGAGGTTCACCGCCTCCCCGGCGGCGGCGCCGAACTTGGAGGAGAGCTCAACGATCGCGCCGGTGTTCGAGACCTTGAGGCGCAGGACGAGCCCGGAGTGGGGGGCGTACTGCTTTATTTTCCTGATTTCCTCGGCGTTGTCGAAGGTGACGAGCGCCTTGTACGGGTCCAGCGCCTGCAGGGTTTCGTTGGCCTTGATGGGGTTGGCGTAGATAATCTTGTCCCAGATCCAGTCCTGGCGCTGCCTGGCCGGCATGTCCTTTATGAATTCGTGCACGACCAGAAACTCCGGCATGGAGGCAACGTCGAAGCTGGCCCCGGCCTCGAAAAGGGTTTTCACGATCGCCGGGTCGGGATTTGCCTTGACCGCATAGTAGGCCTGGACGCGCGGCAGGTATTTTTTGAACATGGCGTAATTGCGCCGCAGCTTTTCGTGGTCCATCACGAAGAGCGGAGTGCCATGCTTCCTCGCAAGCTCCTGAAGGCTTTTTAAAGTGACCATAAACCTTTTCGCAAAAGAAACAGGAAATTTCAAATCCGAAACAAGTCCGGCATTAAAGACTCAACGTCTTTTGACTGCTTTGTTTCGAATTCAGTATTTCTACCTACGGGCTTTCAGTATGGCGCCCCCTACGGGAGTCGAACCCATCTTTCCAGGATGAGAACCTGATGTCCTGTCCGATAGACGAAGGGGGCGTATCAGACCGATTCCATCAAAGACCTTTAGCATAGAAACGGGATCGTGGTTGTCCAGCAAAAATATTGTTTTTTTGCCGGGCGGCGCGGAACGGGATTACTGGCGGAGGCGGTCGGCCAGATGGGTCCATTGCTCCGGCGCGAGCGCCCCCGGCCGGACCCGCGGGTCCAGACCGAGCTCCGCGAAAATGCCATGCAGTTCCGGCGCGGGCCTGCCGAGCCCCTCCGGGGCGTCGGAAAGTATTTTCTGCATCTGCTTCCGCCTCTGCCCGAAGGCGTATTTAGTCAGGGCGAAAAAGAATTTACGGTCGGCCGGGCCTTGGGCCGGCTGCGGCCGCTTTTTCATGGCCACAATGGCCGACTGCACCTCCGGCCGGGGAAAAAAGCAGGTTGGGCTGATAAGCCGGCATATTTCGGTCTCATAACTCAGCCGGCTCCAGATGCTGAGGAGCCCGTAATCCGGGGTGTCCGGCTCCGCAGCCAGCCGGTTGGCCACTTCGGCCTGGAGCGTGACAACGATCATATCCGGCCGGACGTCGCCCTTGAACACGTTAACCAGCACAGCTGACCCGACCGAGTAGGGCAGGTTGGCGACCAGCTTGTTGACGCCCGCTGCCCAGAATGTTCCAAGGTCGCACCGCATGGCATCGGCGATATGCAATTCAACGTTTGCCATCGTCTGAAACCGGCGGTGCAGAAAACCGGAAAGCCGGGAATCTTTTTCAATTGCGATCACCCGCTGCGCTGACTTGGCCAGGGCCTCCGTGAGCGTTCCCAGGCCGCTGCCGATTTCCAGGACTTGGTCGCCGGGCGAGAGTTCCGCCGCTTTCAGGATTATACCGAGGATGTTGGCGTCGATAAGGAAATTCTGCCCGAGCGCCCTGGAAGGCTGGAGGCCCAGGTGGTCAAGCGCCCGGCGGACATCCGCCGGGCTTGTCAGGTTGAGGTTGCTGATAAATTTGTCATCCATGTTGCCTGCCGGGGAATGAATCATCCTTGCCACGGGTTAGGGCGTCCGGCCAGCCGGATGGCAAGCCCGATGGCTTCGATCATGCTAGAGGGGGAAGCGATTCCCCTGCCGGCAATGTCGAAGGCCGTGCCGTGGTCCGGCGAAGTGCGCACGAATGGCAGGCCCAGAGTCAGGTTCACACCGCTTTCGAAAGCGATCATTTTGAGCGGCCCGAGGCCCTGGTCGTGATACATGGCCACCACTGCGCCAAACCGGCCGTGCATGGCCTGGTGGAAAATTACGTCGGCCGGAACCGGACCCGAAACCTTGAGGCCCTTCCGGCGTAAAGATTCGATGGCCGGCGCGATGATGGTTTTTTCTTCCTTTCCCAGCACGCCGCCGTCGCCGGCGTGCGGGTTGAGGGCGCATACCCCGATGATTTTCCCGGGCGCCTGCAGCCAATGGAGCCCGAGGCCGGTCATTTCAACCGTTTCCGTGACTGCGCGGCGCGTGATGGATTTGGCCACGCTGGAGAGCGGCAGGTGCCTGGTTACGAGCACGACCCTCAGCTTACCGCCGATCAGCATCATGGCGACCCGGGGGGCGCCGGAAAGGTGGGCCAGGTATTCGGTGTGCCCGGGGAAGGCATAGCCCGCGGCCTGGATGCTGCTCTTGCAGATGGGGCCGGTCACGAGGCCGTTGTAACCCTGTTTCAGGCAGAGCGAGACGGCGGCGCGGATGAAATTTATGGCCATGTGGCCGCACAGCTTGCCGGTCCGGCCCGGGTGCCAGTCGGCGATATCGTGCTGGGCGCAATACGCGCTCGGTTCCCAGGTGCAAACCTGCGGCAGGTTGCCGCGGCTGATGGCCGCGCATTCCGGCGGCGGGGCCATGTTTATCATGGCCGCGCAGCGCATCCAGACTTCCCGGCACCCGACGAGGACAAAATGCACGTTCCGCGGCCATTTCCGGCCGCAGGCGGCTTTCAGGGCTATTTCCGGCCCGATGCCGGCCGGGTCGCCCATGGTGATGGTCAGTTTGAAAGTTGCAGGCATGATGTTTCAACTTGAGTGTTTCGTTTCCATATATTACTTTTTCCCTTAAATATGGCAAGGAACAACAAACAATGACCTCGCCCGCCGCGGATAAAATCGAAATTGTAGAGGGTGACATCACCGCGCAGGCAACGGATGCGGTGGTGAACGCGGCCAACACTTCGCTCCTCGGCGGGGGCGGGGTGGATGGCGCCATCCATCAGGCCGCCGGCCCGGAATTGCTGGAGGAATGCCGGGCCCTGCACGGGTGCCCCACGGGCGAGGCCAGGATCACCAGGGGCTACCGGCTGCCGGCGCGCTGGGTGATCCACACGGTCGGGCCGGTCTGGTCCGGCGGCGGAAAGGGCGAGGATGCGCTGCTGGAGAGCTGCTACCGGAGCTGTTTTGCGCTTGCTATTTCCAGGCAAATAATGACAATTGCCTTTCCATCAATCAGCACCGGGGCTTACAGGTTTCCGGTTGAGCGCGCGGCTGGAATAGCCCTGCGCGCGACCGTGGAGGCTGTAAGCAATTATTCCGGTTTACACAGGGTTGTGTTTGTATGTTTCAGCCGGCATGTATACGAGTGTTATCGGCATGCGTTGGCCGCTGAAATGACCCGCCCCGCGGGGGCGTCTTGCAGGGTTAAAGAATGAGCGATAACAGCAGGAAAAAATCCTCCGGAAAATCCGGCGGATCGGGAGGATCGGCCATGAGCAAAAAACTGATAATCGCCCTGGCGCTTTTCGCGCTGGTAGTGGTAATTCTTATTTTCTCGGGCAAAAGCCCCAAGGTCAGCATTGATCTCCTGCTTGTCACGGTCAGCGTATACAAGTCGCTGGCTTTCCTCGGATTTACGCTCGCCGGTGTCGTGATCGGCGTCCTGCTCAAATAACTTGTTAATGTTTTCCGCTGAATTGCCCCCGCGCGGCTTGCCGCCGCGCGCCTTTCAGGGCGGATTGTTCCTGCGGGCGGGGCAAAAAAAGCAGGCGCGACGGGGGCTGATGAACTTGAAATGAACGAGACAATCGACAACGCAACGGTCCAGCTGCTGGATGAGCTGGCCAAGGTACTGCCCGCGCGCGGGCAGGTCCTGATCATACCGCACGACTATCCCGACCCGGACGCGCTGGCTTCCTCGGCCGCCATCCAGCTGCTGCTGGCCAAGCGCCACAAGCTGCGCGGCAAAATCGTGTTCAGCGGGATAGTGTCGCGCGCGGAAAACCAGGAAATCCTGCGCCATTTCAAATACGCCCTCATGCCGCTCCAGCAGTGCCCGGCCGGGGGTCAGAAATGCCCGGCGATCTTCGTGGACACCGCCCCTTGGCGCGGAAACGTGACCGTGCCGCCCTTTGCCAGGCCCGTGGCCGTCTTCGACCACCACCATGGCCGGCCCAGGGCCCAGGACGGCGTGCTCATTGACATCAACCCTGACTACGGCGCCACCAGCACCCGCGCCTGGGAATGTCTGCAGGCGGCCGGCATCCAGATGCCGAAATGGCTGGCAGCCATCATGGCTTACGCCATTACAACGGAAACATTCGACTTCACCCGCCATGCCACCGAGCGCGACATCAAGGCTTATACCCTGCTGCTGGGCCGGTGCAACATGAAGATTCTCGGGCAGATTAAAAACGCGCCTCTGCCGCGCGCCTACTACGGCTACCTGGCCGAGGCCGTGACCAACGCCCAGACTTACGGCCGCGTGGCCTGGACCCACCTGGCTGCCATCACCCAGCCTGAAATAGTCGCGGAAACGGCGGACTTGCTCCTGCGCATGGAGCGGATCATGTGGGCCTTCTGCACAGGTTTCACGGAGGACCGCCTTGTTATTTCCATCCGCGCCGAGGCTAACAACCTGCACTGCGGCAAGCTGCTGCGCGCGCTTATCGGCCGGCAGGAAGGCTCGGCCGGCGGCCACGAGCAGGCGGCGGCCGGGTACATAGACGTTTCAAAGCTCACCGCCACCGAGCGCGTACAGCGGCGCGACGCCCTGGAAGCGAAGCTGCTGGAAAAGCTGGAAGGCCGCCTGAGCGATACCGCCCGCCCGCTGCTCTCTAACGGGCTCTGAGGGAGCCGCTCATTTTTTCACACGGGCCAGGATGAATTCCAGCGACTCCTGGATGTGCTCGTCCCAGTAAGCCCAGTTGTGGTTCCCGGGATATTCCCTGTATTCGTGCTTGAACCCGATTTTTTTGAGACGGGCATGGAATTGCCGGTTTTCTTTAAGCAGGCCGTCGCTGCGCCCGCAGTCCATCCGCAGCGCAGGCCTGTTCCGGGCTTTGGCAACCTTTTGCGCCAGGAGGTAGAGGTCATATCTTCCGTCCCTCGGCAGGGTGTCGGCGATGATGTTGATGCGCTCCATGCCCGGGTCGGACGAATGCGAGAAATTGATGGCGCTCGAATGGGCGCAGGCCGCCGAAAACATGTCCGGGTGTTTCATTGCCAGCATCAGCGTCCCGTAGCCGCCCATGCTCAGGCCCGCGATGGCCCGGGCGTCCCGGCGGGGAATGGTGTGGAATGTTTCATCGATAAATCCGATCACGTCCTTTATTATATGGTCTTCGTAGGCCGCCCCGGCCGGGCGCGGATCGTTGCAGTAAAAGCTGCGGGCGCCGTCCGGCATGACCACGATCAGGCCCTTGCCTTCAACGTAGCGCTCGATGCTGGTGCGCCGCTGCCAGATCGTGTAATCGTCGCTCAGGCCGTGCAGCAGGTAGAGCGCCGGGAACGGTCCCTTTCCCGGCGGCAGTATCGCGTACATGGCGGCTTGTTTTCCGAGCGAAGCCGCAGGGAAGTGAATTTTCAAGAGAGCCATTTGTGTTTCCTTTCTTTTTATTTATTTGTTTCACCCGCCGTCCGGCAGGGCCATGTCCGTCAGCTCGAAATCGATGATGATGTCCTTGTAAAACCCACCCATGCCGGCCGGCAGTTCCGGCAGGCGGGTTACCGCCTCGAGCGCGCGCGCGACGGAGTCGTCCATCTGGGTGTTGCCGGAGGAGCTGATGATTTTTTTGGATGTGATCCGGCCGTCGCGCTGGACGCGTATTTCCACCGTAACAATCATGCCTTTCCGGCCCGTGAGCGAGCTGGGCTGCTGCCAGGCCTCGTACATCGCGGCCCGGATCTGGTTGTAATACGAGGCGAAGGGGCTGTAAACACCGCCGCCGCCTGAGCCGGGCCCGGCGCCGGGGCCGGGCGCGGATGAAACCGTACCGGGCAGTCCCGCCGAAAGCAATTTTTTAAGCTCGCTTTCGGAGAGCGCTTTTCTGGTGGAAGGGGCCGGTTTTTTTACCAGCTTTTTCTTGTCGCTTCCCGCGGCCTTTGTTTTTTTTACGAGCTCGGGGAAGGAGTCATCTGGCTTCTTGTCCGCCGCCGCAGCCGAGGCGGCGGCCCCGCCCCCCCTCGGCGCTCCGCCGCCGCCCATCTGGACGTCGAGGAAAGGCGAAATGTTGCGGGTGTCAACCCGGTGGCAGGAGATGAAGGAGCGGACGATCAGCACGAGCAGCAGCGCCGCGTGGACCGCGATGCTGATGTAGGCCTTGCGTTTTAGTTCACTGTTCATGCCGCCTGCCGATCAAGGTTTCCGGGGCAATGCCGGGCGTGGTGGACGGGGAAGGGCGGCCCCGGAATGCGGGGGCCGGCGGGGGCGCCTATGGCCCTTTTTTTGGTCCCTTTTCATGTTTGACGTTGATGCCCAGCTTGGAAACGCCGGCGCGCTTCACGGCATCCATGACCGTCACCACGTGCTGGAATTTGACGTCCTGGTCGGCCTCGATCATGACCGGCTGGTTCTGGGGATCCGGCAGGCGCGATTTAAGGCGGCCCTCGAGGGCGTCCTTGGTAACCTTCTGGCCGTCGATGTAAATGATGCCGGCGAGGTCGATCTGGATCTGGAGGACCTGCTCCGGCTTCGGCACGGGCTGCTTCAGCTGGGCCTTGGGCAGGTTGATCTTGATCTGGGACTTGATCAGGAAGGGGGTCATGACCATGAAAATGATCAGGAGCACCAGGGCCACGTCGATGAGCGGGATCATGTTGATATCCGCCATGATCCTGTATTTGCCGTTGCGCGATGTGACGTTCATTGGGCGTTACCCGTGTTTCCCATCTGCTCGATGACCTCATAGGCCGCCAGGTCAATCTCCTGGGTCATGCGCTGGATCGTGTTGACGCAGTAGTTGTAGAACATGACCGCCGGGATGGCCACTATCAGGCCGAAGGCGGTGGCGATGAGCGCTTCCGCAATGCCGGCGGAGACTATCTCCGGGCCGGCGCCCGCGTTGATGGCGATATCCTGGAAAGCCTTGATGATGCCAAGCACCGTGCCCAGCAGCCCCACAAAGGGCGCGGTGGCGCCGATCGTGCCCAGGATCGGCACGTAGGCCTCCATGCGGTTGATCTCGGCCTGGAGGGCATACTGCCCGGCGCGCTCCTTCTCCTCGCGCCCGCCGCCGCGGATGATAACCGCGGCCATAACCCGCGCCGCCGGCTTGGAAAAGCGCTGGCAGTATTCCAGCGCCGCGGCCGCGCCCTGCGCCCTCAGGATCTTGACCAGGTTTCCGGCCAGCCCCATGGCGTTCAGGCGGGAGCGCCGCAGCATTGTGAACCGGTCCAGGATGACCGTGAGCGACACGACCGACATGATGATGAGAATGCTGACGATCGGCCAGCTGTTCAGAAGCATTTCGCGAAATGTAAATCCGCCCATCTTTTTTTCTCCGTATTTGTGCTTGTCCGCTTTAAACCCGTGGGAGCACCTTACAAATAAGGGGCCGTCCCGTCAAATCTTCACTGAAGCCGCGCGCCGGCAGAATTCCAGCGTCTCTCCTGCGGCGGCCCGCGCGGCGGCCTTGAAATCGAGCGCCCGGGTTTGAACCCCGGCAACGTAGAGGAAAACCTTGCTTTTCCCGCAGACCAGGGCGATATCCGCCTCGCGCGCCTCGCCCGGCCCGTTGACCACGCAGCCCATCACCGCCACCGCCGGCCATATTTTGAACCGGCGGTTCATTTCAAGTTTTTCCAGCTCCTTTTCCACGGCCCGGGCCAGTTTCCGGGTGTCCATCTGCGCCCGGCCGCAGGTGGGACAGACGATAAGCCGCGGCCCGCCGGCGCGCAGCCCGAGGCCGCGCAAAATCTCCCGCCCGGCGCGCACCTCGTTGGCGGGTTCATCTGCCAACGACACGCGGATTGTGTCGCCGATTCCTTCCGCAAGCAGGATGCCGAGGGCCACACTGGAGCGGATTGTGCCGCAAAGGAGCGTGCCGGCCTCGGTGACTCCCAGGTGCAGGGGGTGGTCCGTCGCTTTTGAAAGCAGGCGGTAAGCTTCAACCGTCGGCAGGACGTCAGAAGCCTTGACCGAGACCTTGATCGCGCGCTGGCCAAGATCCTCCAGCAGTTTTACCTTTGCCATGGCGCTTTCAACCAGCGCCGCGGCGGTGGGCGCGCCGTGCCGGGCCAGGATGCTTTTTTCCAGAGATCCGGAGTTGACCCCGACCCGGATGGGCAGGTTTTTTTCCGAGGCGGCCCTGACAATTTCCCTGACCTTGGCGGCGGAGCCGATGTTGCCGGGGTTGATGCGCAGGCCGTCGGCGCCGCCGGCGATCGCCTCCAGCGCGAGGCGGTGGTCGAAGTGAATGTCGGCCACGAGGGGTATATGGATCTGCCTGCGGATTTTTGAAATGGCGCGTGCGGCGGCCATGTCGGGTACCGCCACGCGGATGATATCGCAGCCGGTCTGCTCCAGCTCATGGATCTGCCTGACCGTGGCCCCGACGTCGGCGGTGGGGGTCTTGGTCATGGACTGCACCGTGACCGACGCGCCGCCGCCGATTTCAACGCTGCCCAGGCGGATTTTCCGGGTCGGCCGCCGCGCGATGATCATGCCGTGATTATTCCTGGGATGGGTTTTCATTGGTGAGTACCCCGGCCGGCGGCGGGACGGCATTGGTCGGGCTTTCCCGTGCGGCGGGCGGCTTGGAAAGCAGGCGGAGCTGGTTGAGCCGTTTAAGGTCGCGCCCGGTGATGAGGACGATGGCCAGGATAAGCAGGCCGAAAAAAACCTGGTCCAGGATCAAAACAAACTTGGCCGGCACCGGGCGCCGGGTGATGATTTCAAAAAGGGCAAACACCACGTGGCCGCCGTCCAGGACCGGCAGGGGCAGCAGGTTGAGGATGGCCAGGTTAACGTTCAGGAGGCAGGTGAACCAGAGGGCGATGATGATCCCCTTGCGCACCATGTCCTGGAGCATGTAGATGATCATCAGCGGCCCGCCCAGCGCCTGCGAGGTGGCCTTGGCCTCCTTGGGGGTCACCAGGGAGTGGAGCACGCGTATGATGACCAGGGAATGGCTCTTGATCTGCGCGCCCGGCGCGATGTGAACCACCCGGTCCGTATCAACGGCGTAAGGATCAAAGCGGATGCCTATCCTGGCCCTCTGCAAGTCCGGGTCGAAGCGGGGCGTGACTTGCATGGAAAGAATGGCCCCGGAGCGCTCCACCGCCACATCCAGAGGCTGTTCCGGCTGCCCGGATATGAGGGCGATCAGGTGGTCGATGCTGAGGACTTCCACGCCCTCGACTGTCCGGACAAGGTCGCCGCTCTGTATCCCCGCCCCGGCGGCGCTTGATCCGGCCTCGACGCTCAGCACCTTGCAGAGCGTTATGTTGTGCAGGCCGGGCACCACCCGGAATCCGAGTTGGTTCTTTTCGGTCCGCAGCGCGACGGCGTTGGTGAGCCCGGCGCTTTTCACCAGCATTTCAACCTCTTCAAAGCGCGCGTTTTCCTGGATGACGTCCTGCCAGTTCCCGACGGCGCGGCCGTTGATGAAAATGATCTCGTCGCCGATCCGCACGCCCTGCGCGTAGGCCTCCGAGTTGGTTTCGACGAAGCCCACCGCGGCCGACCTTTCGGCGGGCGCGGAAGGCTTGCCGGCGACGAAGACGATCCAGGCGATGATGTAGGCCAGGAGCATGTTGCCGGCAGCCCCGGCCACGGCGACCACGATTTTTTTCCAGGGGCTTACCCGGGGGACCGGGCTGGCCGGCTCATCTTTTTTTCCGCTGGCGTCCGCCGCCTGCGCCGCGGGCCCGGAGGGGTCCATCTGGGGCAGGGCCACGTAGCCGCCGATCGGGAAAACGCCGATTTTGTAGGTTATCCCGCCGATTTTTTTCTTCCAGATCGCCGGGCCGAACCCGATGGAAAATGTCTCCACCACCATGCCGAAGGCCCTGGCGGCGATGAAGTGGCCGAGCTCATGGATGAGGATGCAGAGGCCGAAAAGTACCAGGACGGCGAGCGTTACGTAGGCGATGGTCAGGAACATTTTATTTTACTCCATTGGCGGTTCTGGCGTTGTATGCTTCCTCGCGCGCCCAGCGGTCGGCCAGCATGATTTCATCGAGCGTCGGGTCCTTGCAGTTGCGGTGCTTCAGCATTACTTTTTCGACGGTGCGCCAGATCCCGGAGAACCCGGTGGCGCCCTTCAGGAATTCCTGCACCGCCACCTCGTTGGCGGCGTTCAAGACGGCCGGCATGGTGCCGCCCTCGGCGGCCGCGTGGCGCGCGAGCTCCAGGCACGGGAAGCGTTTTGCATCCGGCGCGGCGAAGTGCAGGGCGCCGGCCCCGGAGAGGTCCAGGGCCGGCAGCTTGCCGTCAAGGCGGTCGGGATAGGTGAGGGCATACTGGATGGCGAAGCGCATGTCGGGTTTGCTCAGCTGGGCCATGATCGAGCCGTCAATGAATTCCACGAGCGAGTGCACGATGCTTTCCGGGTGGATCAGGACGTCAATCTTCTCCAGGCCGGTTTTGAAGAGCCAGTGCGCCTCCATTATTTCCAGCCCCTTGTTCATCATCGTGGCCGAATCCACCGTGACTTTTTTGCCCATGTTCCAGCGCGGGTGCCGGAGCGCCTCCTCGATGGTGACCTTGTCGAAATCCACCGCCTGGCGCCCGGCGAACGGGCCGCCGGAGGCCGTGAGCACGATCCGGCGCACGTGCGCGGAAGGCCGCCCTTCCAGGCATTGGAAGATGGCGCTGTGCTCGCTGTCGACCGGCAGGATCGCGGCCCCGCTTTTCTCGCAGGCTTTGGTGACGTGCGCGCCGGCCGCCACCAGGACCTCCTTGGTGGCGAGGGCCACGTTTGTTTTGCGGTTGAGCGCCGCCAGCACCGGCCGGAGGCCCGCCATGCCGACCACGGCCGCCACGACGATGTCCGCTTCCTCAAGCGCGGCCAGCTCCTCCAGGCCCGCCTCCCCGCGCAGGACGGAAACACCTTCCGGGGCGCCCCCGGCCGGCCTGGCTGCGGCCTCGGGCCCGGTGATCGCCACGTGCCGAACTTTGAATTCCTGCGCCTGCTGGAACATCCTTTCCACGCGGCCCCGGGTGGAAAGGCCGATTACCTCGAAGCGGTCGGGAAAACGCCCGGCCACGCGGAGAACATTTTCGCCGATGGAACCGGTGCTGCCGAGAACGACGATTTTTTTCCTGCGCGAAGAATCCGGCTTGATGTCATTTCCCGATTTCATATAGGTCATAGCGTTGGCATGAACCAGAGCACGTAATAATAAAAGAATGGCACGGCCATCAGGAGGCTGTCGAGCACGTCCAGCAGGCCGCCCATGCCCGGGATGATGTTGCCGGTATCCTTGGCGCCCGCGGCGCGCTTGAGCAGCGATTCAAACAGGTCCCCCGCCAGGCCGAAAATCGGAAGCACTATTCCGAGGATGACGGCGTCGGACAGGGTCATGATCTTGTTGCCGAAGTGGCCGTGGGCGGCCAAATACAGCAGGAGGCTGACCGCCAGCCCAAGGAGCATGCCGCCTAAAAAGCCCTCCCAGGTTTTCCTGGGCGAGAGCCGCGGGAAGAGCTTGTTTTTACCGATGCGGCTGCCGACCAGGTAGGCGCCGATGTCCGAGCTCTTGACCACCGCGATCAGGTAGAAGCAGAGCAGGCGGCCGGAAAGCCCCGTGCCGTGGAAGAAATCGGTCCTGTCCCAGGTCAGGCCCAGCTTGGTGAAGAAATTGAAGAGGAACGGGATGTAAAGGATCCCGAGCATGGTGCAGGCGATCGTGCTGACGGGCGTGCCGTTGAGCTTCTGCAGAAACTGGCGGATGAAAATTGCAACCAGGCAGAGCAGCAGAATGAAGACCTCGATTTCGGAGGCGTAGACGCCGTAGTTGAAGGTATAGACGCAGAACGATATGCCGATCAGTGAAAGCCCGCCGAAGATGCCAAGGTATTTGTAAACGGAAATTCCGATCTGGCGCATCATCGCGTAAAATTCAAGCATGGCGATGGCCACGATCAGGAGCAGGCCGGCGCAGATGATGGATATCGGCGCCTTAACGATTGCCAGGCCGAGCACCCCCGCCAGGAGCATCCCGCTGTAGACACGCTTGTTGATGTTCGGCATCATGGGAGCTCAGGCCTTTTCTTTCCGGGCCGGTTCAGCTTCCCGGCTTTCTTCGGCGTCCAGGGCCCCGAAGCGCCGCCTGCGCCGGGAGTAGGTTTCCAGGGCCCCGGAAAAATCCTTTTCGCGGAAATCGGGCCAGAGGACTTCAGTGAAGTAAAGCTCGGCATACGAGGCCTGCCAGAGCAGGAAATTGCTGAGGCGCATCTCGCCGCTGGTGCGGATCAAAAGGTCCGGGTCCGGGATGCCGGCGGTGTCAAGGTGCCTGGCAATCATGGCTTCATCAACGGTTTCCGGGTTGAGCTCGCCTTTTTTCGCCTTGCGCGCCAAGGCGCGCGCCGCGCGGGCAATCTCGTCGCGCGCGCCGTAGCTCAGGGCCAGGATGAGGTGGTAATCGTCGTAGCCCCGCGTCGCCTTGATGACGCGCTCCAGCACAAACCGGGCCGAGGCCGGCAAATCCTCGATGCGGCCGATCACCCTCAGGCGTATGCGGTGCTTGTGCAGCTCCGGCTCGTTTTTATTCATGAAGGCGACGAGCAGGCCCATCAGGCCCATGATTTCCCGCTTCGGGCGCGACCAGTTTTCGGTGCTGAAGGCGTAGAGCGTGAGGTAGCGCACGCCCGATTCGCGGCAGGCGCGCATGGCGGCCTCGACCGATTTTGCGCCGGCGCGGTGGCCCTCGATGCGCGCGAGCCCTTTCTTTTTGGCCCAGCGCCCGTTTCCATCCATGATGATGGCAACGTGAACAGGAACCTGCGCGTTGTTTAAGGTTTTTGGCGCCATATAATCAATCCGGGATATTATCATCTGGATTTTTCGCGTCCAGCGCGAAAACAGGGATTTATATGCAGAAATTTGAATCGTACGGTTCTTACGAACCACCTCTACACCTGATGTAGAGGCCAGTTCGACTTGTCCCGCCATAGCGGGATAGAACGGCAAAGTTGCCGAAGGCCTAATTTAATGTATAGGAATTTCAAAAGTGCCGCCATGCTATGGCGGCCCACAGTTTCTGTTGTAGGCCTTCATTGCCAAAGTTGCGGCGCAAGCCGCCTAATTCAAGGCAATTATCGGGGCGCAAAAAATCATGATTCGGATTCCATGCTCCGGCCGGCCATGGCCACGAGCGCGGCGGGTATCAGCCAGAACTGGGCCGCCTGGACAATGTTGTCGGGGTAGTCGCCCAGGGCGTAGAGGTGGATGAACAGCAGCATCAGGGCGATGGCGCCCGGCAGGAGCCGCCCCGCGATGGTCCGCTCCGCCATGATTTTGCGCAGGAGGCCGAAGGCCAGCAGGAGCCAGGCCGCCGCGTAAAGGACCCCCCCGGTCCAGCCGTATTCAAAGAGCAGCTTGAGCCAGTACTGGTGGCAGTGGGGGAAGTGGTAGTGCGCCCGCGGCGGCTGCGAGGCGTAATAGTTCATCTCAAAGTTGCGCTTGCCGTAGCCGTGGCCGAGCCAGGGCTTTTCCTGGACCAGTTTCCAGGTGTGCTTCCAGACGATGTCCCGCTCGCTGAAATTGGCCATGGTCTTCTTTTCCGCAAAGCGCGGGTTGATGCGCTGGTGGGTGAGGAATAAAAGCGCGCCGAGCGCGAGCACGAGCAGGAGCCAGGCCAGCTTGCTCCGCCATCCGGGCAGGACGAACCCGCCGCAGACAAACGCCAGGGCGAAGGCGATCTGCGGGCCGCGCGAGGCGGCGATGACTAGGTAAACCAGGCACACCAGCGCCCCGGCCGCGTATCCCGGCACGGGCCAGGAAAATTTGCGCGCCAGGCCGGGCCGGGACAGGTGCGGCATGGCAAAAAAGAAAAATACAAAAAACGCCATGCCGGCCATCATGCTGGCCACGTTTGAATGGTTCAGGATGAAAGGCCGGAACGAGTGCGCCTTTGCAAGGATGTCCGGGCCCAGGAAATACGCCATGCGCCCCAGGTCGTAAGCCAGCGTCAGGGCGATGCCTGCCGCGCTGTAGAATATGGCCCGGGAGATTTTTTTGTCGGTGTTGAAAATGACCGGGATGGCAAAGGCGCCGGCCAGGACCTCGAAAAAGCGCCCGGTATCGTCAATGGACATGGCGGGCGAAACCGAGAAGGGCAGTATGATCAGGTGGTGGGCCAGCAGGATGATAAACGCAATCCCGGCCGGCTGCTTCCATGCAAAATAACCCCGCTCAGGAAAGAGAAGGGCATACAGAAAAGCGCTGAAGACGATCACGTCCTGAAGGGCGGTGGAAGAGAATGTCCAGATGACCACGCCCAGCGCCGCCCCGGCAAGGAATCTCGCCCATGTTTTCACTGATATGGCGTCATAAACCGATTTGATTTTTGTCCACATATCTTTTCACATTACGGGATAATGTCTAAGGCGGGCTTTTGCCCGCAACCCAAATTCGAAATCCTAAATCCGAAATTCGAAACAAATTCAAATAACCGAAACATCATAATAAAACTCAGAAAACACTTTTTTCCGTATTTTGATCATTTGAATTTCAGTATTGTTTCGTATTTTCCGCCACAGGCGGATCTGCCTATGGAACGACGTGCTTCGAAATTCGGATTTCTTAACCACCACCTCATAATTTTCTTGTTTTTTATCACGGTTCCCGGTGGTTAAGTTACTAAGCCGTGGTTATGCCAATTTCCGTTTCGTGTCATTCCCGACCAGCCAGGCGTTGAGCATGGCGAGATCGGGAATCCAGGGATATGCAGACTGGATTCCTGCCATAGTTTACCCCGTGCTTTGACACGGGGCGGGAATGACAGAATAAAATATTTATGGCGATTAACCAAAGTATTTATGGTTCCGTTTACAATTTCCTTGTAACGATAAAATCCACCAGGGCCGCCAGCGCCTGCTTGTCGCCTTTGAGCGGGCGCAGGGCCCTGACCGCGTTCCCCGCCAGGCGCCGCGCCATTTTCCGGGAAGTATCAAGGCCGTAAACCGCCGGGTAGGTCATCTTGCCGCGCTTCCGGTCGCTCCCGGCGGCCTTGCCCAGCTTCTGGCGGGAAGAGGTTTCATTGAGGATGTCATCGGTGATCTGGAACGCCAGGCCGGACTTTTCGCCGTATTGCGCGAGGGCTTTAAGCTCGCTCCTGCTTGCGCCTCCGCAGATCCCGCCGATCAGCACGGCGGCCCTGATGAGGTCGGCGGTTTTATGGAGGTGAATATAATTGACCGCGGCCCTGTTTGGCTTTTTCCCTTCGGAAGAAAGGTCCTCAACCTGTCCGCCCACAACGCCCTGGCTTCCGGCGGCCCTTGCCAGTTCAAGAATGAGCCGGTTGGAAGCGTAAGGGGAGGGGGGGATGGTTCCGGCAAGCCATTCGAAGGCGAGGGTAAGGAGGGCGTCGCCGGCCAGGAGCGCGTTGGCCTCGCCGAAGGCGACGTGGCAGGTGGGCTTGCCGCGGCGCAGGACATCGTCATCCATGCAGGGCAGATCATCGTGGATGAGCGTGTAGGTGTGGAGCAGCTCCAGAGCGAGGGCAGGGCGGAGAGCCTGAGTGCCGTTCCCGCCGGCGGCCTCCGCCGCGGCCAGGCAGAGGATCGGCCGCAGGCGCTTGCCGCCGGCCATGACGCTGTAGCGCATGGCGCGATGGAGCGCGGCCGGGCGGGTATTTGCCGCCGGCAGGGCGTGCGCGAGCGCCTTGTTTACCAGCGCGGTTTTTTCAGCCAGGTATTGCTTGAGATCAAACATGATTAATCTCTTCATACTAGCATGTTCTGGTCATGGCAAGCAACTATTCAGGTATACTACTGACTGCCTGGGCAATAATTTCAATTTCAATTGACATCGATCTTGAAATTGCTTAAAAATATGAATACCAAATTATTACGGCATCCTAATATACTGCCGGCTCAATATCATTATCATATTGCACTGTAATATTCACAACTAATCTATGTTCCCGACGCGCGCTGACTCGCGCGCCGCGAACCAGCCGTTGGACCGTTCGTCGTCACTCGTTGCTTGCGCCGCGCAGACGTGGCGCTGCATCTCGTGCCGGTGCAGGTCAAATCGCCGATGGCCAGACCAGAATTAAGGAGATTCAAAGTGACCACTAACAGCCAAGAAAGCGCTACTGAACCTGTCTGCCCGGTTCTCAACCCCGAACACCTTTGGAACCAACTGGGCCATGCGATCGACCTTCGGTCAAACGAGGATCAAAGTCTGTGGACAATCTTCGCCACATTTTGGGGCACGAATTCAATCCTTCTTGTCGCCCTTTTCAATACCGGCGATATCCCGTCCAATCCGGTTGTTGGCATCGTGATTGCGGCAGTCGGTGTCTTGTTTTCTATGATCTGGCACGGGATTCAGAAAAGGGCACTCGGGCACCTCATCCGATATGAGGAATTGATGTGCGCCATCGAAACAAAGCTTCGCATTCCACCGAATCTTGCCACAAGTGGCGAGATCAACCGGGAAGCCTTCATTGCGAATCTTGGCTTTAGCCCCAAGGCACGGACACTCATGAAGCTCTGCAGTCTCACCGGCGTGCTGCTGTGGGTATTTGCTTTGGTGTTATTCGTGGTTAAAACACCGGCGTAGGTGTCGAAAAACCGGAGAAGGCCGGATGGCCAACAACACGCCGGACGGTATTCGTTACTAGCGCGCCTGGAACGGCGAGTTGCCCGGCTGCACCCGGCCAACAACTGAAGATTGTTCGGTCTTAAAGAAATAAATAAAGGGAAATCTCAACTGACTTGAGAATACACAATCATGCAGGAATCGGCATGCCGATGAAACCTCCTGCATGATTGAAGGTGATGACGAATGAGCAAGGAGACGCTTGCAAAGGTTGTGCTCGATTGTATCGATGATCTTCGCACCCATGAGATGTCGGAGTCACAGGCGCTTTTAATGATCGGATTTGTTGCACCAGGCACGCCGATAGTCTTCCGAGACGAGAAGTGGGAAACCCCAAATACCAAACGCAGATCAGAAGGGCCGCCGTTCTCAACCCACTGCAAATGAGCAAAGTACAGATAATCACTCCTGAGAGACTTCAGACCCTTCATGCTTGCCGCCCCAGGGGCACCATTTCCACCTGGCCATCCGCAAAAATGATGCTGGCGGCCGTCGTTGACAAAAAACTACTTGATCTGGCATGGGAACGCTTTTCACCTTCTCAGCAGGAAATCGCTTTTTCCGAATTCCTACGGATTCATGATGTCCCCATGCTGCCGCGTCTAGACATCCTGCTGATGCCCCTCGGAAGGACTCTCAAAGATGTTGATCTCTATGGCGTGGCGACAGACGGGAAGGAGTTGTTTGGCCAAGTAACGTTCTCGGCACTCTCACAGGCCAAGGACAAACTTGTCCGCTTGCGACAGTACTCCGGTTCAGGCAATCACCTTTTGTTCCTGTGCAAATCGGACGCGATTGCCCGTGATGGGGATGTCTGGGTGGTTCCTACAGCAATACTCACACCATGGCTTGAGACACGTCGTCAGGTTCTCATGCACTTCCTAGATGAAATCAACAGAATGGAACCATCGAAGCGTCGGAGGCTATCGCCCCGCAAGACGGGGCTCAGCCTCAACGTTGACGTTGCCGGGCTTGACAAAACGTAAACAATGAAGATGCAAATACAGCCGCTGTACCCGTTAATTCTTTGTACGGTCCGCCTGCTCAAGGCCGCACAGGCGGCGAGTGGATCCAACGGGAATGCGCTTTCGCGGGCATGCATCCTGCATTGTACGCTCATTGTGGAGGCTCTAGCCAACAGTCTTCTTCACGCGTTGGGGCTAGAGTCCGCACTCTACGAGGACTTGGAGCAACTGCGTACGTTTGCGAAACTGCAGCTATACTCCCGACGAGCGGGGGGTGCGACCTTTTCCAGAGGTAGCCGCACGGGGCAATTGCTCGCTGATCTCATAAAATTGCGCAATGACTACGTCCACCCAAAAGTGGCCAATGAGGAGGACGTTGAGTTCAAGGAAAACGCCTACTTCGTGTCTCCGGACGGGAAACACTTAGCCCTAGATATTCCGAAGAACCCAGAAGTGTGGATGCATCGCGATGCCGAGCGCGCGTTTCGCTTGACCATGGAAGCCGTTGATGGATACCTGATGGACGATGTCAGGATCTGCAATCGTCTAGTCGAGCGCATAATGTTACACCATGTCATCGAACCAGAAGGCAAACCGGTTCTCGTGACTGTGAACGAGAAGCCATGGGAGTTGATTCTCCCACAAGGAATGGTCTTGCCTCGCTTCATGGCACGAATGAAATCGCATGAGCCCTACTGCAATTGCGATGGGGGTGTCGGCGACGGGTGCGGCCAACAATCAAATTCAGACGACTCACAATAGCTCGCGCCTGATTTGGGTCGACTTTGGGATCAAATCAAAAGGAGAAGAAAATGTGTCATACGAAAAAAGGTGGTAATGGGGTCGTATCTCGACAAACGACAAATAAAGATTGAAGCGCACGGTAAAATTAAGGGCGCACGTCAAGCCGATCAACAGCACGGTGCCTGCTCGTCACCCGCGGCAGATGGCTCGCGACACACGCCTGTTGACCGAGAAAAAGATTGCATCCTAATATATTCTTTGCGCCAAACAATGGGAGGAACCATGTCCAAAACCTTAACATTACGGCTTGATGAACCGGTATATCGGTTATTCAAAACGGTGGCGGAACGGGAAAACCGACCTATTTCAAACTTCATTGAGACGGCGGTGATGCGTTTCGTTCAAGAACACGAGACCGTTGACGAATTTGAAATGACCGAAATTCGTGGCAACACTGAGCTTAACCGAAGCCTAAAGCGAGGACATCGGGATGCAAAAGACCGGAGTGGCACATTCATCTGAATTCCGCCTTTTTGAGACCGAAGAGTTCCGCAAGGAATTATCCAGGCTTGGCCCGCCACGTTTTCTGCCCAAGAAGCTGAGAACATATGTCTATACACAGTCGAGGCATGAACCATACTACGGACCAAATATGCGCAAACTACAAGGATATGAGCCTCCGACATGGAGATATCGGAATGGTTCCTATCGGCTGTTTTATGCACTTGACAACGAGAAAAAGATTGTTTTTATCCTGACTATAGACGATCGAAAAGATGCGTACAGATGATTCGGCCAACGGGGCGAGCTGCATTGCCAGCGAATTGCCGTGCGGCGCGCAACCCCGCCGCCTGAGCACGGTCGCCAAAGCGCGCCATCCCTGTCCCACCGGGGCGGGATTAGGCGTCTCGCGCTCAGCTCGCACATTGGGCTTGAAGAGAAGGAAATGAGATCCAATGACTAGCGACAACATGAATGCAGGGATGGGCATTTCGCGACGAGTCCTGCTCGGAGTCTTCTTGTGCCTGTCTCTGACGACCCTTACCGGCTGGGTTTCTCCACCCGTCGCGCTGGGGGGTGGGCTCGCACTTGCCCTGACTCTGGGGAATCCGATCCCCGACATCAGCCACAAGGCATCGAAGATGCTTCTGCAATGGTCTGTTGTTGGTCTCGGCTTCGGCATGAATCTTCCGGCGGTATGGGACGCGGGCAAGACTGGATTCGGATTCACCGTGGTCACGATCTGGGGCACGCTCTTCATCGGGTACTGCCTGGGCCGTATGCTGAAAGTGGAATTCCAGCTCTCTACCCTTGTTTCTGTCGGCACATCGATTTGCGGCGGCAGTGCCATTGCCGCGGTTGGCGCGGTGATCGAAGCAAGCGCCGGCGCAATGTCCGTGTCCCTCGTCACGGTCTTCGTTCTCAATGCGGTGGCATTGTTTGTCTTCCCGCCTCTCGGCCACCTTCTCGGGCTCGATCAGGGACAGTTCGGCCTCTGGTCCGCCATCGCCATTCACGATACCAGTTCAGTCGTCGGCGCAGCGTCGAAATACGGCCAGGAAGCGCTGAATCTTGCCACTACCGTGAAGCTGTCAAGGGCTCTATGGATCGTTCCTATCGCGTTGGGATTGGCGCTCCTTCGACGTCGCAGTGCCTCCACAGTCAAGCTGCCGTGGTTCATCCTGGCGTTTCTTGCCGCCGCCGGTATTCGCACGATCTGGCCTCATGGAGCGGTCGCGTACGATACCATCACACGTGTTGCCAAGCTGGGCTTGACGCTAACCTTGTTCCTGATTGGAGCGGGCCTGTCGCGCAGCGCACTCAAGACTCTCGGCTTCCGCCCGCTGCTCCAGGGAATTCTGCTGTGGCTGGTGGTGTCACTGGCAGGCCTCGTGGCAGTGCGGTGCCTGGTGCCGTAGTCCGTTCACTGCCGCCATTCCGAGGAAGGCGCCCAACCGGCGCCTGCAGTGGATTGGCAATGCCGCCCGCTGAGGCTGAACCTTTGCAAACCCAAACACGAATATTAAGATTGACAAAATATGCCTCTTGACGTACGTTATATCGTACGAAAGGAGGATAACGGCATGACAACGCTAACCGCTACGGAAGCGCGCAAAAGGCTTTACACATTGCTTGATGATGTTACGGACTCACACGAGGCCGTCCAGATTGCCGGCAAGCGTAATTCCGCTGTTCTTGTCTCGGAAGGGGACTGGAGGGCAATTCAAGAGACGCTCTATCTTACCTCAATTCGAGGAATGAAGGATTCCATCATCAAGGGTATGCGCACCCCGGTGAATAAATGCGACAAGGAGCTTGAATGGTAAGCTGGACACTGGTTTTCACCAGGCAAGCCAAAAAGGATGCAAAAAAACTGGCATCCTCCAACTTAAAGCCCCAGGCCAAAAGGATTCTTGATATTCTGAAGTTCAATCCCTATCAGAACCCACCTCCATACGAGAAACTCGTCGGCGTTCTTTCAGGCGCTTGTTCGCGACGCATTAACATTCAGCATCGTCTTGTATACCAAGTTCTAGACAGTATCAAAACAGTCAAGATTATCCGAATGTGGACGCACTACGAATGATCCGGCGGGGCGAGCTGCCTTGCCAGCGAATTGCCGTGCGGCGCGCAACAGCGCCGCTCAACAATTTGCCGGAGCGCATCGCCGCCTAACGCCCGGTGATGAAGGAGTTATAGAATGTCAACCGAGAACGAACCGATAAGACCGGAACACCCGAAGCCGCAATTCCAGCGTGAAGACTGGATCAATCTGAACGGACCATGGACTTACTGCTTTGATTCCGGCAAGTCCGGCATGCACGCAGGCCGGGAGTTATACCGGAGCCGGGGATTCGGCGACACCATAAAGGTGCCGTTCTGCCCGGAAAGCAAACTGTCCGGAGTGCAGCATACCGATTTCATTGAAGCGATGTGGTATCACCGCAAGCTCGCCGTGCCGGCCAAATGGCGCGGCAAGAGGATTCTGCTTCATTTCGGCGCCGTGGACTACGAGGCGGAAGTATTCATCGACGGCACTTCTGCGGGAACGCACTATGGCGGAACCGTGTCTTTCTATCTTGATGTCACGCGTCTGGTTCGTCCCGGCGGATCGCACGATCTTGTAGTGCGGGTGGCCGACGAACTCCGCACGGCCCCCCAGCCGCGCGGAAAGCAGTGTGGTGAGTTCAGGTCGCGCGGATGTTTCTATACACGCACGACCGGCATCTGGCAGACCGTCTGGCTTGAAGCGGTGCATCCCCTGGGACTGGAACGCTGCCAGATCCTGCCGGATCTCGACCGCAGCCGCTTCGTTATTGTGCCCCGTTATCTTGGCGTTCAGCGGGGAACCTATTTGCGGGCACGCATCAGGGATGGAAACCGGGAGGTGGCAAGCGCAGAGTCCCCCGCAGTCCAAGGTACGCCTTTGAGCGTTTCGGTGCCCGACCCGAAGCCCTGGGAGCCTGGAAATCCGTTTCTTTATGATCTTGTCCTTGAGGTGGTGTCGCCGGACGGGCAGGTGGCGGACTCGATCAAAAGCTATGCCGGTTTCCGCAAGATACACATCGAAGGCAATCGCCTGTTCCTCAACAATCATCCGCTCTATGTGCGGTTTGTCCTGGACCAGGGTTTCTATCCCGATGGGATATGGACGGCGCCCTCGGATGAAGCGTTGCGGCGCGACATCGAGCTTTCGATGAAGGCGGGATTCAACGGGGCCCGGCTGCACCAGAAGGTGTTCGAGGAACGCTTCCACTATTGGGCCGACCGGCTCGGATACCTGACGTGGGGTGAGTCCGCCAGCTGGGGATGCAATGTCAACCGCCTGGAGGGGGCCCGCAATTTTCTCAGTGAATGGCGAGAGATCGTGATGAGAGACCGCAACCATCCATCCATCATCGCGTGGACGCCCTTCAATGAGACTCATGATGTTTCCAGCCCGGCGCAGCATCATCGCTTGCATATCGACGCCTATGAGTTAACCAAGGCCCTTGATCCGACCCGGCCTGTCAACGATGCCAGCGGATACATCCACGTGCGAACCGATCTTTGGACGGTGCATCATTACGAGCGCCCCGACAAACTGGCCAATGTTCTCTCTCCCGGGACGGAAGACGGCGTCTTTCATCGCTGGCCCGAACATGAAGCACAATATGAAGGACAGCCATACATCAACGACGAGTTTGGAGGGATCAAATGGATCCCGCCTTCCAGCCGTCCCTACGCCGAGAACACCTGGGGATACGGCGCAGATTTAAAGAGCGAAGAAGAATTCTACGCCCTTCTGAACGCAGAGATTGACATCATGCTACGCGTCAAGAATTTAAGCGGCTATTGCTACACGCAGTTGACGGACGTTGAGCAGGAGCAAAACGGAATCTACAATTACGATCGTTCTGAAAAATTTAATATGAGGAGCATAGCCGAAATATTCCGGAAGGAACCAGGGGAACGCAACAAGCCGGATGCTGGCGAAGCTTGCCAGCGCGCCTGACCTGCGCTATCGCGGTATCGGGGTCGTATCTGGAGGGCGTGATGCCTAAATACAGATAATGACAAAAACCGGGGTCAACGACCCCGGCTACAGTAATAAATGCCCAATATTTCTTCTGTAGCCGGCTCCCGCCTTTGGCGTGGAGGCCGGATTTGATTTGGGCAACAGGCCCTGGACAGACGACAAATCAAGATTGAAGCGCTCGGTAAAATTAAGGGCGCGCGTCTGGCCGAACAACAGCGTGGCGCCTGCTCGTCACCCGCGGCAGATGGCGCGCGGCACAGGCCGTACGTTACGTGACAAATATGTCAGCCGGACAAAAGTGGAGCTTCAGGCAAAGGTTTTCTCCAAGAGCCAGCACCATGCTGATGCCTTATCCGCCTTTGCTCCAGGGGCTTTGGCGGACAGGCCGGCAGTCGAGCTGATCAAAAAGGGCAGAATCATTTTTCCCCGAGGCCGAACTCGCGCAGCTTGCGGTGCAGGGTGCGGCGGCTGATGCCGAGCTCCCTGGCGGCGAGGGTGCGGCTGTTGCCGTTGCGCTCCAGCGCCGCGATGATCATGCGCCGGTTTGATTCCTTGATCGAAGAAGCGGTTGCCGCAATTCCGGAAATCGGGAGCGCATTCCCGCCCGCGCGCAGGGCGGGTGGCAGGTCGCGCAGGGAAAGCTTGCTGCCGTGGCAGAGCACCACCATGCGCTCGATCACGTTCTTCAGCTCGCGCACGTTTCCGGGCCAGTCGGCCGCCATCAGAGCCGCCATGGCGTCGGAGCTGATGTCGTCGATTTTGCGGCTGTTCTCGCGGGAGAACTCGGCGATAAAATGCTTCACGAGCAGGGGGATGTCGTCCCGCCTTTCGCGCAGGGGCGGGATGGTGATGGTCAGCACGTTCAGACGGTAAAACAGATCCTTCCGGAACTTGTTTTCCTGCACCAGGCGGGCCAGGTCGCTGTTGGTGGCGGTGACGAGGCGGATGTCGGCCTCGAGCGTCTCCTGCCCGCCGACCCTCTCGAACTTCCTTTCCTCCAAAACGCGCAGCAGCTTTACCTGGAGGGAGGGCTCAATCTCGGAGATCTCGTCCAGGAAGAGCGTGCCGCCCTCAGCCAGCTCAAACCGGCCGCGGCGGCGCTCGAGCGCGCCGGTAAAGGAGCCCTTTTCGTGCCCGAACATTTCGCTTTCGAGCAGGTTCTGCGGCAGGGCGGCGCAATGGACGGCAATGAACGGGCTGTGCGCGCGGGGGCTGAGGTTGTGGATGGCGTGCGCCACAAGCTCCTTGCCGGTCCCGCTTTCCCCCTGGATGAGCACCGTGGCGCGCGTCGGGGC
>JBAYWJ010000012.1:0-28070 GCA_041674125.1 Kiritimatiellia bacterium | reverse complement strand
TTCGTGACCGGGTCGCTCGGCGGCAGCCTGGCCGGCAGGCATTTGAGCTTCATGCCGCGCCTGAGCGAGGGCCAGTGGCTGGCCCGCGGCAAATGGGCAACCGCGATGATTGATGTCAGCGACGGCCTGCTGCGCGACCTGGGCCACATGCTCAATGCGAGCAAGGCGGGCGCCCGGCTGGACCTGGGGGCGGTCCCGGTTTCGCCGGCCGCGCGGAAAGCCGGGGCGCGGAAAGCCCTGGAGCATGCCCTCGGAGACGGCGAGGATTATGAGCTTTTATTCACGGTGCCCGGAGGCAAAATCAAAGCCTTCCTTGCGGCTTGGAGGCGGAACTTCAGCCTTTCCTGCAGGCAGATCGGCCTGATAACGCCTTCCAGGGGCGAAGTAACCGGAACCGATGCGGCGGGAAAAATCACCTGGCTGGGCGATGCCGGCTATGAACATTTCCTCCGGGGAAAGGTGCGCGGTGGCAGGCACAAATAGGCAGAACATACTTTTGGGAAGGACGGTGACAACGCGGTCGCCGGCGGAAACGCAGGCCCTGGCCGCCGTGCTGGCCGGGAAGCTCAAGCCGGGCGCGGTGCTGGCGCTGCACGGGGAACTCGGGAGCGGCAAGACCTGTTTTGTCCAGGGCCTGGCTGCGGCGCTCGGGGTGGAGGGAATCGTCAACAGCCCCACCTTCACGATCATCAACGAATACCGGGGCAGGATCAGGCTTTATCATGTTGATCTTTACCGGGTCAAGTCCGAGGCCGAATTCCAGGGGCTCGGGCTGGAAGAACTGCACTCTTGCGGCGGGATCACGGCCATCGAATGGCCTGAAATATTCGCGCGGTTATTGCCGGCGGAAACGCTCCACTTGCACTTTGAATACGTGGATGAAAGCCGGCGGAGAATAAGAATCGGCGGATAACAGAAGATAGCGCATACTGAAACAGCGGATTGTTCCCTCGTGGCAGGCAGGCGGCGCTGCACTAGGTGCGCTTCACTCCATATCATACGGCCGGCGGTTCTCTATCCGGCAGGTAATGCGCAGGCTCCCGGCGAGGCAAGATTCCGGCAGCGAGATCGTGAAAAGGGCTCTTTTCCCGGTCGCTTCAACGGCATTGAGGGCGGCTTCAAGGCGGACGTTCCTGACCGGATCCGTCGAAGGCCAGGAAGCTATATCAATGGTTTTAACCCGACCTTCCTCCTCCAGCTCAAGCTTAAAATCGCGGTAACGCGCGAGGAAATCGCCGGAAAGCTCTACCATGAAATCCTGCGCGGCGCCGCCCCTGGGCGTAATTTTGCCGGTGGAGTAATAATTTTGCATGGTGCGTTCAGCCGCATATGACGGAGGAGAAAGTTTTGCGAAATAGCCGTCCTGGCCCGTTTGCGAGATTGTGAACTCAACCGGGGCGCTGTAAGTGCGCCATACGAGCAGGTTTGAGGCGGCAAACAAACACAGCATCATTGCCGTGAAAACGACGGCGTATTTTTTAAGGGCTGCCAGTCGGCTGATGGCCCAGCCGCAAAAAAGGGCGGCCGGCAGGAGGATGGTGAAGTTATAGCGGCCCTGCGGCTGGTAGTCGTAGGTCAGGCAGGCCCAGGCGTGAAGGGCCATGACAACGGCGGCCAGGGCCAGCACCGCCAGCAAAACCAGCCGGGCGGGCCGGTCGCGGGTGAGCAGCACGCCGAGCATGAAGCAGGCCAGGAGCGCGGGAACGGCCATTTCAAGCAGGGTGTAGACCCAGGGGTGAAAGCCGACGTTCAAGTATCCGAAAACCGCAAAAAATGAATCGAAGGTTGAGAGCGTGAAGCCCTGTTCAAACAACCAGAGCAGGGAGCTCAAACTCACCCCGCGGTTGACGGGTTGGATTTCGCGCGCGAGGCCGATGCTCTGGAAAAATTCCTCGCTCATCAGGATCGGCAGGGGTGTGCCGTAGAGGATCCAGTTGCGGATGAACCAGTAGCCGGAAATGAGCAGGCTTAAAACTCCGGCCGCGAGAACCAGCCGCCAGACAGATTTCCATGTGACAGCGCCGCGCGTGGCCGCCCAGAGAACGATCCCGGCCATGCAGGGGAAATATATGTAATAGTTGTATTTCGCCGAAAAGAGCAGCCCGGCGGCCGCGCCCGCGCAAATAATGTCAGCAACTGACTGGCGGTTCAGAAAACGGACCAGGAACAACCAGGACACGGCGGCTATGGCCAGGGAGTGGGCGTCGGCGTTGACGTAGCAGAAAGTGAAAAAAACCTGCGGTATGAAGGCGACCGCCGCGGTCATGATCAGGGAATTGCGTTTGTTCCGGCAGAGCGCCAGGGCCGCCAGAAAAAGGCAATTGAGGAAGATCAGTCCCCAGGCCAGCGAAACAAGCCTGGCGCCCAGGTAGATTTCAAGCCCGAAGGCCTTGTTGGCCAGCGCCCCGCCGGCGGCATAGGCAAGGTAGTTCAGGGCCGGCATCTGGTTGTAGCTGGAGAGCGCGTGGCGGAAACGTTCAAGGTCGTCGACGCCCCACACCGGCAGGCGGTGGTGGCTGATAATGAATTCCACGCTGTAGTGGAAGTGGGTGTTTTCGTCCGGGGCGTTGTTGTAAGGAATGAGGATGATCCAGAGCAGCCCGGCCGCGGCGTAAACCGCGTTCAATATCGCCAGGGACCTGTGGCGTGCCAGGAATGATATTGGTTTATTCAAGGTCATGACGGAAAACTGGCCGGAGCCGCGCTCATGCCGGGCGCAGGACGACGGTTTCACCGGGCGCAAAAGAGACCCGTGCCGGCACGGGCAGCAGGGCAGGCCCGCCCCGCCTTCTTTTTAAGCTCAAAACAGGGCAGTCCTCGACCCCGAGGGTGAGAGCGCCTCCGCGCAGGCTTTTGACGGCGATGAACTCTGTCCTGCAATTTTTCCGGGAGGCGCTCATGAAGAACCCCCCCGGCAGCCGGACGCCTTCAAAGGAAACGTCCCGCCACTCTTCGGGCACGGCCGGAAAGACACGCGTGACGCCGGTGCGGGTGTGGACGAGCATTTCATAGAGGGCGGTGACGGCGCCCATGGTGCCGTCGATCTGCATGACCTCGTTGGCCTCGCGCGGCTTTTTCTGGTCGGCGCAGCGGTGCGCGGTGATGCCGCGGAACTTGGGGAGATAGACCGTGGCCAGGCCCTCGTTGATGAAAAGCTTGCGCCAGACCTGCATGATAAGCCAGGGCGACTCCTTGAACCCCATCCGGGCCTGGATGATAGCGGCCCAGGGCATGCACCACTCGCTCCAGCGCCCCATGCCCATGTTGATCCAGTGATCAATGGAATTTTCAACGATCCGCTCCTTTTCGGGCGTAGGCGCGCCGAGCGAGTCGAAGGGATAAATGCAAGCAAGATGCGAGTGATGCCGGTGGCAATGGTCAAGGTCCTGGTTTTCCCATACGGCGATCCGTTCCTCGCCGGGCTTGCCGCAGAGGGAGTAAAGGGGGGTTTTTTTCCTGATCCCGGCCCAGGCCGGCCGCGGAGGAATTTTAAGAACGCGCGCGGCCTCCTGCAGCGCCGCGGCCAGCATGTGGATGCAGGCCAGCTGCCAGGATGGGTTTTTTCCCATGATGCGCGGGTAAATGTCGTTGCCGAACTCGGCCGATATGCCGATGGCCAGGGAGAGGCGCCCGTTTTTCTCCTCGAGCATGGCCTCGTAAACGCGCATCACTCCGAGCATGAAGGGATAGGCGCGCTTGCGGAGAAATTTCACGTCGCCGGTGTAAAGGTAATACTGCCAGAACATCTGGGCGATCCAGCCGGAGCAGGCGTGGTCAATGAGCACCCCCGGCCCGAGGCCCAGGAGGCGGTTGCGGTCGTCACAGCACATGCCGATGATGAATCCGTCGTTGATCCCGCAGACGGTGCGGGCGTAGCGGCGCATGACGCCTTTCCAGGAATCAATCATATCGAACAGAGGCATGAGGTGTTCAAGCTGGTTGGCCTGGAAAGCCGGGGAATAGGCCTGCTGGACGTTCACGTTGAAATGGTAGTCGCCGCCCCAGGGGGTCGGCTGGTACTCTTCCACCCAGGGCCCCTGCAAGCCCGCCGGCCAGCGGCAGTTCGGGTTTGTGGCTGCGCCGAATTTATAAAGGGCGTAGAGGTAAAATTTAGACATGAACTTGTCCGGAACCTTGACCTCCGGAGCGCGTTTCCAGTAAGCCTGCCACCACGTTGCGTTTGCTTTGCAGATTGACTGTGTTCCGCCGGAAAGAGCCCTGGCAGCCAGCTTGTCAGCCGCTTTGATTGCTGCGGTGGCGTTTGAGCCTCTTTCGAGCGCGATGATGAATCCCTCGCGCGACCGGCGGCAAATTGCCGCCAGGGCGGGATCGGCCGGACATTCCTGCGCCCACCCGCGCAAACCGGGGCGGGATACCTGCACCGGCTCGGGGAAGCCGGTCAGTTGCAGCCTTTCCCGCACCCATTCCCATGCGGTGCGGATGCGCACATCCCGGATAATCCGGCCGGGATCACGGACCAGGATGACACTCAGCTTGACGCTTAAGTCAAAGGTTATTGCTGAAAAGGTCTTGTTGCCTCTTTTCGCAACCCGGATTGTCACTTTGCCGGTTGCGTAATCCAGGCTGCCGCTGACGGGGCGGCAGCCGGGATAGAGTTCAAGCTCAAAGCGCCCGAACGGCAGGCGGCTGGGCGGCTTGATGGCGGAAGTGCGCGGCTTAACGGGAAATACTTTCGGGAACCAAGAATCGCTTCCCGGCCTGTATTTTGCGACCATGTTTGCGTAGGTTGACACGCCTTCCGTCGGCCTGAAATCATTGCGGTGGTCCCAGAAGTCGGAGCGGTTGAGGGTGATGTTGATGCTCTCGGTGCCCCAGACGAGCGCCCCGAGCAGGCCGTTGCCCATGGCGATGCCGGCATGGGTGCGGGGCAACGGGAAGTGCCATTCAATCGGATGCGCCGGAGCTTTTTGCATAGGTTGCCTTCTGGTTCAGGCCCGGCACTTGAAACCGGTTATTGATTTAACCACCAAATCCTGCTCGGACCCTTTGAGGGCGGTGTAAAACGGAAGCCTCAGAATTCTCTCGCTGACCTGTTCCGCCACGGGGCAATCGCCGGGGCGCCCGCCGAATTTTTTGCCCATCGGCGAAAGGTGCAGGGGCAGGTAGTGGAAAACGGCCAGGATTGATTTTGCCTTCAAACGTTCAATCAGGCCTTTTCTTGACCGGGGCGAAGGCATGATCAGGTAAAACATGTGGTAGGGCTGGCGGCAGTGGCCCGGCACGGCCGGGAGTTTGGCCTTGTTTTCCTCCGCCCATTCTTCAAGGCCGGAGAAATAACGATTCCATATTTTGCCGCGCGCGGCCTGGATGCGCCCCCGTGCCTCAAGCTGGGCCCAGAGGAACGCCGCCAGGATTTCCGAAGGCAGGTAGCTCGATCCGATGTCGGTCCAGGTGTATTTGTCGGCCAGGCCGCGGAAAACCTGGCTGCGGTTGGTGCCCTTTTCCCTTATGATCTCGGCCCGCTCGCTGTATTTCGGGTCGTTGATGAGCAGGGCGCCGCCCTCGCCGCAGGTGATGTTCTTGGTTTCATGAAAGCTCTGCGCGGCCAAACAGCCGAAGCTGCCCAGCGGCCTGTTCCGGTACAGCCCGAAGAGGCCGTGGGCGTTGTCTTCGATCACCGCGATGCCGCGCCGCCCGGCGATGCCCAGGATGGCTTCCATGTTGCATCCCACGCCTGCGTAATGGACAACGCAGATTGCCCGCGTGCGTTTTGTGATCAGGCGCTCGAGGCGGCTTTCGTCGATGTTGAGAGTGTCGGGCCGGATATCGGCGAAAACAGGCCGGGCGCCGCGGAGCACGAAGGCGTTGGCGGTTGAGACGAAGGTGAAGGAGGGGACTATGACCTCGTCGCCCGGGCGGATATCGAGGAGCAGGGCGGCCATTTCGAGCGCGTGGGTGCAGGAGGTGGTGAGGAGCGCCTTTTTCACGCCGAGCTCGCGTTCGAGGAAGGCGTGGCATTTCTTCGTGAAAAGCCCGTCGCCGGATATTTTGCCTGAGGCGATCGCTCCGGCGATGTGCCGGAGCTCGCCGCCGGCGAAAGACGGGCGGTTGAACGGGATCCTGAATTGAATTATTTTGTCGGCCATGGTTCCCGGTATGTTTATTTTGCCTTTCGGTATTTTGTTGCCATAACAAAATCCTAAACACTAATTCCGAAGCACGAAACAAATAAAACCAAACACAAACAATTCCAAATTCAAAACCAGAACAAAAAGCGTTGAATTATTTCAGTTTTCGATCTTTGAATTTTGAATTTGTTTCGAATTTTTTATTTCGAGTTTGACAGCGGCGTTACCGCGCCATGAAACCAGTGGAATTTGTTCACGGCCTGCCGGGCCGTAAACCCGAGCCGTTCGGCCGCCTTGAGGCTGTTGAGGTTGTTGATGGAAATCCAGGCCGTTGCCATCCGGCATCCGCGCTCCCTGCTGGCGGAAAGCATGGCCTGGTAAAGCACTAGGCCCGCGCCTGTGTTGTGGTAGCGGCCGTCGAGGGCGGCGAGGCTCATGTCGTATATCCCCGGCCTGATCTCGCGCGCGAGGACAAAGCCGGCCGCGCGCCCGGCGCGCTCGTCCTTGAGGATAAAAACACTGTCGCCATTCCTGAAGCCGTTTTCGATCCAGCGCGCGTAGCGCAGGCCGGCCTTGTCCGCCGGGATGTTGCCGTCGAGGTGGAAGCGGTCGGTCTTGAAAGACGAGCGCGCGATCTCCGCCAGCGCCGGCAGGTCGGCCGCGGAAGCCGGGCCCATGCGCAGGTGCCCGAACTTTTTTTCAACGACCGGCCTGAACCTCGCCAGCGAGAGGGTGATTTCAACGAGGGTTTCGACAGGATAGAAGGCGTGTGCGGCGAGGATCTTTGCCCGCGGCAGGTCGGCCGGGGCCAGCGCGGTCACGGCGAGGCAGCGGGAGGAAGCCCGCGAAATTTCGTCCAGCCAGCCCGGCAGGTGCCGGCCGAGCGGGCCCGGGGCGGTTTCAGAGCATTTCAGCTCGTAAAAGGGGAACCCGAAAAGCTCGCTGTCCCACGGGATGCGGCTGAAAACCAGGGCGCCATCCGGCGGAGGGAATTTTTCCAGTTTTACTTCAAAGCGCATCTTTTTAAAATGCAGAATTTAGAATGCAGAATGCAAAATGTCATGAACGCGTAAAATATGATTTAAGCTCCTTATTCTGCATTCTTCATTCTGCATTCTTCATTGCCTGTAGTCTCCCGGACGACGTAAGTCGGCCTGTTCATGATGCGGAAATGGATCCTGGCGAGGTAGGCCCCCATGATCCCGAGGGCGAAGAGCTGGGCGCCGGCGAAGATGGCTATAATGGAGGCCAGGAACGGGAAGCCGGGCACGCTGTAGCCGAGGATCAGGAAGCGCCCGACAACGTAGGCCAGTACGCCGAGGCCGAAGAGGGTGAAGAAAAAGCCGACCAGGCTGGCGATGTGCAGCGGCATGGCGGAAAATCCGGTCATGACATCAAAGCAGTGGCCGAAGAGTTTCATGAACGAATAGCTTGAGCGGTTCTCCGGGTTGGCCTCGTGCCGGACCGGCACGGAGCAGATGCGGGTAGAGCCCCAGGTCAGGAGCACGTCAAGCGAAACGGCCGGGCCGTTGAAGGAGTCAAAGGCGGAGCGCAGCTGTGCGCGGAAAGCCCTGAACGAGCTTCCCTGGAAGGCGCTTTCAACGTTCATGGCGCTTTTGAGGGCCAGCCTGACCACCCATGAGGCAAGCCGGCGCGCGGGGCCGTGCTGTTTTTTCTGGGGCACGCCGTAGGCGACATCGTAACCCTCCTCCAGCGCGGAGATAAGCTTCCCGATTTCCCCGGGAGGATTCTGCAGGTCGGCATCCATGGTGACGATAACCTGCTTGCATGCCGCGCGTATTCCGCAGAGGAGCGCGTTATGCTGGCCGAAATTGCGCGTCAGGTTGATGCCGCGTATGAACGGCCGGGAGCGGGCCAGGCCGCAGATGATTTCCCAGCTGCGATCGGGGCTGCCGTCGTTGACCAGGATTACCTCGTAGTCCGCGCCCAGCGCCTCGAGCGCGCCGGCAATTCCCTTGACCAGGGCCGGCAGGGTGTTTTCTGAGCGGTAGACCGGAACCAGGACTGAAATGGATTGAATTTTATTCATGTCGCCGACCGTCAATGCACGCCATTTACCTTACTTCGCCGCCATCTTGAAACAAGCAAAATCATTTGCGCTTGCGGAGGTACGGAACGGCCAGCACGGTGTTGGGCGGCACCGGCCCGCCGCACCAGCGCACGCGCAGCGCGGCCTCGCCCTCGCCGTTGTAATACTCCACCGCGATTTTGCGGGCGCCGGCTTCAAGGCGCTTCCGGCATCCGGTGGCGCCGGCCAGCCAGCTCTGGTCCTGCCAGTTGTCGACCAGCTTTTCCCCGTCAATTATCAGGCGCAGCCCGTCATCGCTCTGGCAGTGGAACAGGTAGTCGCCGGTTTCAGGCACCATCAGGTAGCCTTCCCAGATGGCTGAAAAATTGTGCTTTGGCACGTGCCAGGCCGGGGCGCGCACGCCGTAGTCGCGGCAGACGGCCTTCTCTGTGCGGCTGCAGATTTTTTCCTCGAAATTCCGGCCCTTGAAATACGTGACGGTTATCCCGCCGGGTGAAAGGATTGCATAGAGGAGGTGGAGCAGATAGAGCAAGGCAGCGCAGGCAAGGACCATCCCGGCCTGGATGAGGAGCGCCCGGATGTCTTTCCATCGAAAAGTTGCAAGGCGCTTTTCCAGGGCGCCGAGCGACTGATATAAGCGGACTGCGCCCAGGAAAAGAAGCAGCGCAATGCCTATGAATACGGCCTTGTCGCCCTTGGGTATCATCCAGGCGGAGAGGAGCGACAGCGGGCCCTCGCGGCCCGTGCCCGAGACTGCGGCGGGCATTATGGCGCGGATATGGGGATTACGCAGGACGAAGGCCAGCGCGTGCGGGTCGGGATAGGGGATGTCATACGGCGCCTTTCCCTGAAGCGCGGCCTCGTCGCCGGTCTCGATGAAATTGCGCACGTTCATCTCGCTCTGGACGAAATGCTGTTTTGTTTTTTCCGCCTCAACCAGGCCGGCGCGGTCTGATATTTTCAAGAGCCCGCGCCCGGCAAATCCCGCCCAGATTATGACGATCAGGAGCATGAAGTTCCGGAAAGCCCTCGGCAGGAGGCGGTCGTGGAGGAGCATCAGCAGCGCAAGGAAATTGAGCGGAAGGGCGAGCGAGAGAAAAACGGTGTGGCGCGACGCGAGGATGCCGCAGCGCGCCAGCGCGAGCGCGGCGGCCTGGAGCGCGATCCACAACCCGAATGCGAGGACGAATTCATAGCTGCGGCGATCCTGGTCGCGGTTGAAAGCATAGCGGATGAAGGCCAGCAGGGAGGGAAGCCATGTTATGGCCGCGGCCCAGGCATAGCCGGCGTGCGGCCAGGCCATGTTGCCGGCGAAAGCCGCGAGCAGGTCGGCAAAGGTCCTGGGCATGAATGCTTCATGGTTGGGAAATTGCACGCGCAGCAGCAGCCCCGCCGTCACGACGGCGAGCATGGCCGCCAGCGCGCAGAGATTGAGCCAAATCCCCGGCGAGCGGGAGGCGATGCGGAGAATCAGAATGCCGGCCACGGCCAGGGCGGCGAAAAAACCCGAACCCATGGTGACCAGGCTGAGGATTGCGAAAAACAACCCCGCCCACCAGGCCGGCCGGAGCGGGGCCTTGAGCAGCAACCAGACCGCGAGGAGGGCGAAGGCGATCAGGAGGTAGTTGCCGACGAAGCCCAGGAGCGAGCACTCCCAGGAGAAAGGCAGCGAAAACACGGCCGTGTTGAAAAGGCAAACCATGGCGATGTTGCGGCGGCCGAGGAGGCGCCAGCCCATCGCGCTCAGCGCGGTGCCCGTGCCGGCGGTTACAAGCGCGTTGATCACCATGCCGACGCGCGCATCCCATTGGCCGTTGGCGGCCAGCGTAAGGAGCGACAGCACCCGGTTGGCGAAAATCCGGTGCTCGCAGTGGGCCGCGAACATGTCCTTGAGAGCGAGGGTTTTTTCGAGGAAAGGCACGTAGAGCAGCCAGCCTTCGGCCTCCCACTGGTCCCACCACGGCAGGGGCGAACCGAACAGGTCTATAAGCCAGAGCTTTGAGCTGAAGACGGTCAGGAAGACGGCCGCGAACCACAGAAGGATCACCGGTTTTTTCATTTTAAAAGTTGATCCGTTCTTTTTCGACGACCAGGGGACGGTTCTGGACATAGGTGTGGATGGAGCCGACGTATTCCCCGACTATGCCGAGGAAGAGCAGCTGGACCGACGAGAAGAAGAAAATACCCACTACGAGCGGGGCCAGGCCGACGGTGAAGCTGTTCCAGAAAAGGAGTTTGTAGACGAGGTAAAACACGGCCACCCCCAGGCTGGCCAGAGCCGAAATGAAACCGATGATCACGGCCAGGCGCAGGGGCACCTTGGAGTGGCTCGTGAGGCCGAGCAGGGCGATATCCAGGAGGGTGTAGAAATTGTTCTTGGTTATGCCGCGGTGGCGGAGCGGCTGGACGTATTCAACCGTGGCGCGCGGCAGGCCGATTTCGGCTATCAGGCCGCGGAAATACGGGTAGGGCTCCCTGAGGTTCCTGAGGATGTTGACGACCTCGCGGTCGTAGAGCCCGAAACCGGTGAACTGCTCGATCAGTTCAACGTTGGAAAGCCGCACCAGGGTGCTGTAGTAGAGCTGGCGCAGGGCGTAAAAAACCTTCGACTCGCGGCTTTCCTTTTTGACGCCCACGACGATCTTGCAGCCGCTTTCCCATTTTTTTATGAATTCCGCGATGAGTTCGGGCGGGTCCTGAAGGTCCGCCACGATGCTGATGACGGCGTCGCCCCCGGCCTGGAGGATGGCGTGGTAGGGGGAGCGGATGTGCCCGAAATTGCGGGCGTTGACAATGACCTTGAGGTTTGAGTCGGAGCGGGCCAGCTCGCGGAGGATTTCCACCGTGCGGTCCGTGGAAGCGTTGTCTATGAAAATGTGTTCATAGCGGCATCCCGCTATACCGGACATGACCGCCTTGACTTTTTCATAGAGCTCGCGGACGTTATTTTCCTCGTTGTAACACGGGGTGACAATGCTGATCAGCTTCATTGTTTAGCTTTCTCCTGCAATATAAAAACCGCCGCCCGCGCGGCCGTCAAACCCGGTCGTCCGCCGGCTCGGTTTGCGCCGGCGTTTTCACGCTCTGGTTCCAGAGAATGGTGCGCCGGATGGCGGCCTCCAGGTCAACCGTAAGCCCGAGCCCGAGGGTATTGGCGGCGAGCGAGACGTCGGGCACAAGCCGCGACCGGCGCGCGACTTCGTTTGTCAGGCAGCGGCATTCGATTTCGACTTGCCTTGGAAAACAGCCTGCGATTTTCACGGCCAGGTCCCTGAGCGATATGCCTTGCGGGTTGCCGAGGTTGTAACTGCGGCCGGGCACGCCCGCGGCCAGGAAGCGCAGGAGCCAGAAGGCCATGTCGCCCGGATACATGTAACTGCGGATGGAGGCGCCGTCGCCCAGGATGCGGATCGGCCCGCCGCGCAAAGCGTCGCGGATGAAGTTGTTGATGGCCCAGGGGCGGTCCATGAGCTGGTAGGGCCCGATGAATGCGAATGGCCGTACGGCGGTTATTGGCAGGCGGTGCTGGGTGCGATAGGCCGCGGCAATGGTTTCGGCCATGCGCTTGGACTCGGCGTAGGCCGAGATGGCGGCAGAGCAGTCAACTCCGCCGAAACAGGACTCGGGAATATTCGTCATTTCCCACGGCTGGGTGCCGTATACGAGGCCCGAGCTTACGAGCAGGATCTTTTTAAGCCCGGGCAGGCGCGTGGCCGCCGCGAAAACGGAGTTGGCGCCGTTTACGATCACGTCGATGGCCTGGAGCGGGTCCGAGGCGTGGAGGCGCGAGTCCGGCGAGGCGGCGGCGTGCACCATGTAGGTGGTTTCAGGCGGCAGCTCGATCAGAGTGCGCACATCCTGCCCCGCGAGCACTATGTCCGGCCGCCCGGCCAGGTGCGGCGCCTTGTCGCGGAGGAGCTGCGGGCGGCGCGCCATGAGTACCAGGCGGCACTGGAAGCCGTGAAAGTCGTTGAGGCAGGCGACCATCTCGGCCAGCCAGGTCCCGAAAAATCCGGTCCCGCCCGTCACGAGCAGGCATTGGCCGCGCAATTCCTCCAGCAGGCCGTACCTGCCGGCCAGCACGCTTTCACAATCCTGACGCACGATATCGTTCATGCCCTGCGTTCCTAAAAGAGTTACCCGTTGCGGCTGCCAGCCTTGTTTTTTACGGCAAGGTTGGCGGCTATTTCGATGATCATGTCCTCCTGCCCGGCCACCGCCCGGCGGCGGCCAAGCTCGAAGAAAATGTCGCGCGGGTCAACCTTGTATTCGGCTGAGGCGCGCTCGACGTGCCTGGCAAAGCCGGAAAAAACCCCCGCCAGCCCGCTGACAATGCTGGTGGACCTGATGGCGGGAATGAACGGCAGGATGGATTTTTCCGCCATGTCGGCGGCGTCGAGCATCTTGTAAAGGTCAATGCCGGTTTCAAATTCCATTTTTCCGAGCACGGCCACGAGCACCTCGAGCTGCGTGTTCCCGGCGCCGGCGCCGAAGCCGCGCGCCGTCCCGTCGAGGATGGTCGCCCCGGCCCGGGCGGCCGTAAGGGAATTGACGACGGCCATACCGAGGTTGTTGTGGGCGTGAAACCCGACCGGTATGCCGAGGCTGTCCACGAGGCGCTTGATCTTTTCGGCGACGCCGTCCGGAAGGGAAGCTCCGGCCGAATCCATGAGAATGACTCCCTCGGCGCCGTAGGACTCCATCTTGCGGCACTCGTCAACGAGCGTTTCGGGGGAGGCCATGTGGCTCATCATGAGCACCCCGTAAACTTCCTTGCCCTGTTCGCGGGCAAAACTTATGTGGCGCTGGGTGGTGTCGGCCTCGGTGCAGTGGCAGGCGACGCGGACGACGTCCGCCCCGAGCTCGAGGGCCGGCCGCAAATCCTTGTTGATTGTGGCAAAGCCCGGTATGATGAAAATGCCGAGCTTGCTTTTCTTGAGGTTTTGCCGGGCGGTTTTAAGCATCAGGCTGTCTTCGGTGAGGCTCACGCCCACCTGGAGCGACGAGGCGCCCAGGCCGTTGCCGTGCCCGACCTCGACGATCGGTATGCCGGCGTCCTCCGCCGCGCGGGAGTAGGCGGCCACCTGTTCAGCGCTGAGCTGGTGCTTGACGGCATGGCTGCCGTCGCGCAAGGTCGGATCGCTGATCAGTATTTTCTTCATCACTTTTTATGAATTTTTCCGGAATTGTGCCTCAAAATTAAGGCAAGAGAGCACCCATGTCAAAGCATAATAGCCTGAATAACATAAAACACAAGCAGGCAGATTGTTCGGGCGCCGGGTTGAAATGCCGGCAGTGCCGGCCCGGCAAAAGGAAAAATGCTGTTCCGGGCGGCACTGCCAAAGGCGCCTTGCTGCGGGGCCGCGGCTGAAACCGGAAAGGGCCTTAATACACGGTCAGCTCCACGGATGCCAGCCACAAGGCGGCCGGGTCGAGGATGCCGTTGCGCTGGTCAACTCCGAAATAAAATACGTAACGGCCGGTTTGCATCCCGGATATATTCAGCATTTCCACGGCGGGCAGGCTGATGAGAGGTCCCTGCCATGCGGGGCGGAGGATGCCGCCGGCTGCATCTTGCCACAGCCCGGAAGCATCGCGGTAATACCATCCGGCGGGCGTTTCGGCCGCAAGCCACCAGTCGGCTTCGGTGCCCGCATGGGCGCCGGGATTCATCGCAACCGTGACCGAAACCGCGTCCGGCTGCAAGACGGCCGTGTCCGTGGATGCGCCGTTGATCATGACGCACGGCCCGGCGGCGCTCCCGGCCCAGCCCTCTGCGCCCTCGCTGAAGTCGCTCGTGCCGGAGGAGTTGAGCGCCTTGACCCAGAAATAGCAATGCGTCTCCGGCGCGACACCGGCAACTTCCTGTGCGGTGGCGGGGGTGCCTGCAAGCCGGACGGCTTCCGAAGGATTTCCCGAGAGCGCGCCCCACAATTCGTAGGAATCAGCCCCGCTGACGGGGTTCCAGACCACCCTGATGAGGCCGGAGTATGCGCCCCGGCTTGCGGCGACATTGCCGGGCGCAACAGGAATTTTAGCTTCGAGTTCGACCCAGTGGCCGTCGCCGTTCAAGGAATCAAATTCGTATAAATCGTAAGACCCGGCTGCCCTGTCGTCACAGGCGTTGAACTGGATCGGGCCGGTGCATCCGCTATGACTGCTGCCCGTTGACCTGATCGTGGCGATGAGCGAGGCCATGGTCTGAGTGCTGCCGGTCTGCTGCAGGGCCTTGGCGACGAGCCACAGGCCGTCGTAGCATGACATCGGGTAGCGCGGCACGACCTCGTTGCCGGTGGCGGCGATGATGTTGCTTTCCACCACGCCGTAAAGCGCGTTCGTGAAGCGCCCGAAGGCGGAACAGACATAGCGGGTTCTGGCGGCGAAAGCCGAGGCGGTTGCGTCTGAGACAAGGGCGTTGTTTTGCGCCATGCCGTCGGAACCGTACCAGCGTACCGAGCCCAGCGCCGCATGGCTGGAGGCAGATTGCATGACCTGGACGCCCTCGTCGAAAAGTATCGTTACCACGCCGACCTTGTTTATATCCTTGACGGCGGTGCGCCGTTCAACCTGCGCGGCCACATTGGTTATGAACTCCGGGATAAGCTCGGCGGCCCTGGGGCAGTAGTTGGTCGCGAAGACCGTCCCGCCGCGCGCGTTGAATTCCTGGATCAGCGCCGCGAGGAAGCCTTCGCCGTAAATGTCGGAGCGGCTAAGGATGGCAATGTCGGATATTCCGTCGGCGGCCAGGAGTTCCGCCAGCGCGCGCGCCTGGTTAGAGTCGTCAATGGTCAGGCGCATGAGGTTGTCGTCCGGAAGCGCCAGGGGGGTGGCCGTGGCCGAGCTCGAGATGAGCAGGACGTCGTTTTCGTTGGCGTAGATTTTCAGGATCCGGCACTCCTCGCTTGACTCCGGCCCGAGGACGATATGGCACCCGTTGGAGCGCAGCTCGACCAGTTTTTCATAGGCTGTGGCGGAATCCGTGGCGGTATCCTCGATCATGAGCCGGATGGGCGGCATGCCGGGCGTGCTGGTAATGGCCGCAAAGGCCTGGTTCAACGCTGAAAGGTAGGAAGAACCGGTGTCGGCCAGGTCGCCGGTCAAAGGCAGCAGCACGCCGATCAGGTTTGTGCCGGTGCCGTTGTCGGTCGTGAAAACGGTCGAGCGCCTGGCGGTCACCGGCTCGGGCCCGGCCTCCTTGAGGCCATAGCCGCCGCTGTTGATGTACATGGCGACTGAGCAGCACATGTCGAAGGGGTACCAGTTTTCATACCCGGCGCTGACCCATGAGCAGAGCGGGCGGAAAACGTCGTTCAGGACGTACTGGGTCGTGCCCCACCTCATGGAGGTCGAAAGGAGCGAGAAGTGCTCGGGCATGCTGGCGGTTCCCTTGATCCTGAGCATAACCACCTCGCCGGTGGTGGAGCAGCCGGAAAGCGAGAAGCCGCGGTAGGAGCATATGCCGCGGTAGGCCTGGTAGTTTTCGCGGTTGCGGAGCAGGTTCATGCGGTAGCAGTCGCCGTAGCCGTTGGTCATCACGAGCGAGTAGGCCTTGGGGGCCGGTGAGCAGCTGCGGCCTGAAAGGTTGGCAAACAGATTGCCGCGGTCTTCGTAATTCATGAGGGAAAACGGCGAATAGCTCAAAGGGTCGGGCTGGCGGTAGACCTGCCTGCCGGTCAAGCCGTAGCCGCCGCTGTTGATGTACATGGCGACAGAGCAGCTCATGTCGAAGGGGTACCAGTTTTCATACCCGGCGCTGACCCATGAGCAGAGCGGGTGGAAAAGGTCGTTCAGGAAATACATGGTTGTGCCCCAGCGCATGGAGGTCGAGACGATCGAGGAGTGCTCGGGCATGGAAGGGGTGGCCTTGATGCGCAGCATGACCACCTCGCCGGTGGTGGAGCAGCCGGAAAGCGAGAAGCCGCGGTAGGAGCATATGCCACGGTAGGCCTGGTAGTTTTCGCGGTTGCGGAGCAGGTTCATGCGGTAGCAGTCGCCGTAGCCGTTGGTCATCACGAGCGAATAGGCCTTTGGGGCAGGGAAAGCCTCGCCCGGCACCGCCGCCCGGGCAAGAGTGGCGCCCAGGGCAGCAGCAAAAAAAGCCAATGCAAAAGCTGCGCCAGAGGCGAGCTTGCGGCTGCATTTTATGAAACTCAATCGTTTGTAAAAATGATGTTTCATTACCTGGCCTCCCTTGGTTTGATAAATAAGTGGAAAATGGGGTTTATTTCATACAACATGATTACGCAATGGAGCCTTCAAGTCAATTTGTATTTATTCATGTAATATATTGACATGGACGGCACGATGTGTGAGATTACGGGCGGGTTTTTAAGCGCATGCGGCAGAATTATGAAACATCCGGTGATAATACAGGGCGGAATGGGTGTTGCGGTTTCGAACTGGCAGTTGGCCAGGATTGTGTCGCAGCTGGGGCAGCTCGGGGTGGTCTCCGGAGTGGCCCTGCCGGGTATCCTGGCCCGCAGGCTTCAGCTGGGCGATCCCGGAGGCAAACTCCGCTACGCGCTTGATAACTTCCCTCTTCCAAGCATAGCCAAGCGGGTCTTGGGCGAATATTTCATACCCGGCGGCAAGGATCCTTCAGTACCTTTCAAGCGCAGCCCCCGGCCGACCATCAAGCCCGAACAGTCATTTTCCGAATTGTCGGTCGCGGCAGCATTTGTAGAGGTTTTTCTTGCCAAGGAAGGCCACGGCGGGCTGGTCGGCATCAACCTGCTGGAAAAGATACAGGTTATGACGCTCCTGACGCTTTTCGGCGCGATGCTGGCCGGTGTGGATTACGTCCTCATGGGCGCCGGTATTCCCCGTTTTATACCCGGGGTGCTGGACCAGATGGCCGAGGGTGAAACGGTTGAGCTGAAAATGGACGTTGAAGGCGCTTTGCCGGGCGAGGAGTTTTTTTCCACATTTGACCCAAAATCATTTTGCGGCGGAGAGGTGATTTTGCTCAAGCGGCCGGTATTCCTCGGCATCGTGGCCTCGGCGACGCTTGCCATGACCCTGGCACGGAAATCGAGCGGCAGGATTGACGGGTTTGTGGTAGAAGGCGAGACCGCCGGGGGGCACAACGCACCGCCGCGCGGCCATCTCCAGCTAAGTTCGCTCGGCGAGCCGGTTTACGGGCCGCGCGATGTGCCGGAGCTGGATAAAATCCAGGCGCTCGGCCTGCCGTTCTGGATGGCCGGATCTTACGGCCAGCCTGAAAAACTGGCCGAAGCCCTCAGCGTTGGCGCGGCCGGGATCCAGGTCGGGACCGCCTTCGCATTTTGCGAAGAGTCCGGCCTGTCGCCAGCCTTGAAACAGCAGGCCATCGCGCTCATCCGGTCCGGGCAGGCCTGCGTTTTTACCGACCCGCTCGCGTCTCCAACCGGCTATCCCTTCAAGGTGTTGCGGATGGCGGGCACCATTTCAGAAAGCGAACTTTACGAACGCCGTGTGCGCGTTTGCGATTTGGGATACCTGCGGCACCTTTACCGCCAGTCCGACGGCACGATCGGCTACCGCTGCCCGTCCGAGCCCGTGGCGGATTATGTCCGCAAAGGCGGCAATGCCGGCGATACGCCGGGCCGCAAGTGCATATGCAACTGCCTCCCGGCCAATGTCGGTCTGGGACAGGTTCGCCCCGGCGGACTAAACGAGCCGGCGCTGGTGACGGCCGGCAATGACATCGAGCAGGTGAAGCGTTTCCTCAAGCCCAACCGCAATTCATATTCGGCCGCTGAGGTCATTGAGCACCTGTTGTCCGGGTTGAAAAGCCCCGGAAACAGCGCAGCATGATTTTATGGTTTTGAAACGTCTTCGGGCAGCCCGATGAACACGCTTATCACTCTGGCGGCGGTTTACATCTTTTTCTGCGCAATCGTTTTCTTTTCTCAGGATCGCCTGCTTTATTTCCCCGACAATGCAGTCTCCGTATCCCCGGATGCATTCGGGCTGCGCCCCTGGCCGGGCGGATCGCAAATGCAGGGTTTTATCTCCGCCAATCCGCCGCGCTGTTCCAGGGGAACCTTCCTGGTTTGGCATGGGAACGCCGGTTCGGCCCTGCAGCGCGCCTATTTCACGGAAGCCATGGAGCGGCGCGGGCGGCGCGTTATCCTCATGGAGTATCCCGGCTACGGCGGCCGGCCAGGAAAGCCATCGGAAAAGTCATTTGTCACCGACGCCGTGGCGGCCGCGGAGCAGGCGCGTTCTGAGTTCGGTGAACCGGTTTATTTTATCGGCGAATCGCTCGGCTGCGGCGTGGCCGCGGCTGCCGCCGCCCGATGCCCGTGGGCCGGGGGAGCGATACTAATTACGCCCTGGGCCGACTTGCCGTCGCTGGCGCAGGCCAAATACTGGTACCTGCCCGCGCGCTGGTTTGTGCGCGACCGATACGACAGCGTGAAAAACCTGCAAGGATTCGCGGGCCCGGTGGCGGTGCTGCTGGCGGGGAGCGACGAGGTCGTTCCGGTCAGCCACGGCCAGCGCCTCTACAACAGCCTGGGCGGCCCGAAACGCCTCTGGGTTTTTCCATCCGCCGGGCACAACACCTGGCCTTCCGGCCCTGATGAAAAGTGGTGGGACGAAGTGCTGGACTTCATCACCGCCAAACATTAAGGGCCGCCTGCCCTGCGGCAAGCGGCCCTTAATTTCAGTCTATGTCAATCAAGCCTTACCAATTGGCATTGACAACAACCATGACGGGCAGCGAATTCTGCACCGCGATGTTGATGATACCAACCTGCAGGCCGTCCAATTCATCGCAATAGTTGATCGCGCCGAACTGGAATCCCTTGACCTTGGAGGCCACGTTGACCATGGACCACTGCGCGCCATCGATTTCGGCGGCGTAGTTGATACCAAGGAGAATGGGGATGATCTGGGAGCCTTCAACCTTGTTACCGGCGATGTTGATACCCGCGCCGGCGGTCCACTGGCTGCCCTTGACATCGTTGTTGGCGAAGTTGGCGCCGGCAATGTTGTACTGGCCGCCATCGACATTATCAAGGCAGGCGTTCAGGCCGAGGCCAACGCCCTGGGCTTCGGTCTTGCCGCCGGCCCAGTTGATGCCCGCGCCGGCAAGCTGAATGCCGCTGGCAGCGTCGCCGGCATAGTTCATGCCGGCCGCGAGAATCTGGTTGTCAACGGATTCAAGGGCGCAGTTCAGACCGGCCGCAACGAGCTGGCCGGCGCTGACGTTGGCGAGGCCGATGTTGAGACCGGCTGCCGAAACCTGCACGTCAGCATCGCTGCCGGCGTAGTTCAAGCCGGCGCCCACAAGCTGCACGCCGTTCTGCTTTTCGCCGATCCAGTTGATGCCTGCCGCTGATACCTGGTTGTCGCCGTCGGTGCCGACATAGTTGATACCAAATGCGTTCGCCTGGCCGCCATCCATCTTGTTCATGGCCACGTTCACGCCGGCCGCAACCAATTGCCAGCCCATGTCACCGCCGCCGACGTAGTTCACGCCGGCCGGAGCAACCTGCACGCCGCTCAGGTCTTCACCGACGCCGTTGACGAAGCCGAGCTGAAGTGCGCTGGAAGCGCCTTCGGCAATATTGACGGCGCCGAGCTGGAAGCCTTTAAGGCTGCCGGTGGCGTGGTTGATCAAACCGATGTCCATTCCGCTCACGTCGGTGTTCTGCCCGTAGATCAGATTAATACGCAGGCCGTTTATGGCGCGCTCGGCGTTTTGAATCTGAACGGGAGTGACCAGAGAGAGCTGGAAGCAACCGGCATCCGATGATGCTGCAGCAGGCTTCGCCGCGGTAGTTGTCTGGGCCCCAGCTGCGAGCGCCAAACTTACCAGAACGCAACCTGCCAAATGCAAACGGTTTAACTTCATCTTTCCTTCCTCCTTGTTTGTTTACCACGCCACAGGCGTGACTTACTCTACTGCTGCCTCATTTCATCAACAGCCGGTTCACGGCCATTTATTTTTAAAAAGATACTAAAAGAGATAATAATTGCAAGAACAAAATGTATTATTTTCCTCCTTCCTTTAATTCCGGACGTGCAACCGCGCTGGCTGCTGAAGCAACCGTTGTTTGGTGAAAAAATAATGTATAGTGCGGCAAATGCAAGGAAAAAATTAATTTTTTTTATTAATCCATAAAACTGGACAAGGCCCGGCAAAAAACGTAACATAAATTCAAAAAAAGACAAAAGCTCCGAATCCCCATGGCCGGAAAGAAAATACTAATCGTCGAGGATGAACGGATCGTAGCGCTGGACCTGCAGGAACGCCTCGCCGCGATCGGGCACAAGATCGTCGGCAACATTGCCGCCGCCGGTGAAGCTTTGGAAAAAATCGAGGTGCTCCGCCCCGACCTGGTGCTCACAGATATCCGGCTCGACGGCAGCACCGACGGCTTCGAACTGGCCGATGAAATCAACCGCCGGTTCGACGTGCCGGTCATCTTTATCACCGCCTATTCAGACGAGAAAACCCTGGCCCGCGTAAAGGCCACCAGCGCCTGCGGGTTTATCATCAAGCCTTTCACCGACGAGGAGTTACGCGCAACCATCGATATCAGCCTGCACGAGCACGAGCTCGAGGTCAGGTTGCGTCAGAGCGAGGAACAGTACCGCCTGCTTTTCGACGAGGCTCCGGTGGGATACCATGAGATAGATTTGAAAGGCAATATCATCCGGGTCAACCGGACCGAGCTGCAGATGCTCGGCTACGCCGCGGAGGAGATGATCGGGCGTCCGGTGTGGGATTTTGCCGAGGACAAGGAGGCTTCGCGCGCGGCCGTCCTGCGCAAGCTGCGCACCAGCCGGATCAGCTCCGATCCCTTTGAGAGGAATTACCTCTGTCGCCAGGGCGCAAAGATTCCCGTGCTCATCAAGGAATACGCGATCCTGTCGGCCAAGGGAGTTCTGCGCGGTATCCGGAGCACCGTTCAGGACATATCCCTCTTGAAGGAGGAACAGGCCCGGCGCCAGCGTCTTGAGGCCAGTCTGCGCCAGGCCGAGAAACTGGAGAGCATCGGCGTGATGGCCGGCGGCTTGGCGCACGAGCTCAACAACCAGCTCATGGCAATCCAGGGCAATGCCTCCCTGGCGATGCTCAACCTGGCCGACGGCTCCCGGGAGGCGCGCGGATACCTCGAGACCGTGCTCTCATCCTGCCAGCGCTCGGCGGCGGTTATAGCCCAGCTCCTGGTCTGTGCCGGCAAGGTCAAGGGAGAATTCAAGCCGCTGGACTTGACAAAAATCGTCTTCGACCTGCTTCCTTCCATAAGCAAAATCGCCGGTGAAGGCGTGGAAATCATACCGCGCCTCGCATCCGGGCTGCCACCGATCATGGGCGATGCCGGCCAGCTCAGGCACCTCGTAACTCTCCTGGCGGAGAATGCCGGCGACGCCATCCGGCACGGTCCGGGAAAGGGAACCATCCAGGTCGTCACCGGCCTGGGCGCGCCGGAGGAAGAGGGCAGCGGTGAATTCGAGATCATCCTGCGCCGCAAGGTTTTTGCCGGAGTAAGGCAGTGCTGCCTGAGCATTGTTGATGACGGCAAAGGCATGGATAAAAAAACGCTCGAGCGGCTTTTTGATCCGTTTTTCACGACCAAGGGCGTTGGGCGCGGCCTGGGATTGTCCGCCGCGCTCGGAATCGTCAAGAACCACGATGGCGCCATTCTTGTCAAGAGTATGCCCGGGTCGGGCACAACGGTAAAAATAGCTTTCGATCCGGTGTAACAGCATGTTGCTTCCGGACTTTGTGGTAAACATGAATAACGGAAAGTTGATGTTATGAAACAAGCCGCGTTCTTGCGCCAGAGGCGCCTGCTCATGCTGTTTTTGCTGGCCGGGGTGATCGCTTGCGGGGGCTGTGCGCGCCAGGTGGCGAGCCTCGACGAAAACGATTTCAACGATCCCATGATACGCCGCGCGCAATCAAAGCTGCGCCAGGGCGACAAGGACGGCGCCGTGGCCTGCCTGAACGATGCCATCGAAAAACGGCCGAACCTTGCGCAGGCGCACCTCATGGTGGCCCTGCTTTACGACGAGCACGCCAGGGACTACGTGCGGGCCATTTACCACTACCGGCGCTATCTTGAGCTGCGCCCCGCGGCCCAGAAAAAAAGTCTGATCGAGGATTTGATCCGCAAGGCAACCATGTCATTTGCCGCCACCCTTTCAGAGCAGGCGCCTGAAACAGCTAAGAAAATCCAGGCGCTGGAAGAGGAAAACAGCCGCCTGAAAGCAAGTCTGCGCGAGGCGCGCGACGGAACGGACCGGCGCATTGAAGCGCCGGGAACAGCCGAAATGCCGCGCGCGGGCGCCCGGAAGGAGCAGCTTGTTAAGAAAATTCTGCCGATGAGTGCGCCGGTCGCCGCCGCGCCGGAAGCGGCGGAGGCGCCCGGTCCGGCCGCGCCGGGCCGGGAAACGTACCAGGTGCAGGCGGGCGACACGCTTTCTTTGATATCAGCCAAGGTTTATCACAACCCCAGAAAGTGGAAAGCAATACTTGACGCCAACGTGACAAATCTGCTATCACCGGACAAATTAAGGCCCGGGCAAATTCTTGTCATTCCGCGGTAGCAACGGGCTTTGGCGGCAAGAAACAACACAGGAGGCAACATGGGCAATACTGATTTTATCGATGACGACCTGATTCAGCGCCGTGACAAGGTCAGGGAGGTCCGGATGGGCCCGGGGCAAGACGCGGTTCCGGTTTCGGAGATACCTAAATCCGGTCCGGTGCCGGTCGAGGATCTGAACCTGACCCCCCTGGCCAAGCGCAAGGAGGAAATCAACAGCAAGGTTGCCACCAAGCTGGACGAACTCGAACGCCTGCGTTCCCGCCAGGACGCGCTTGAAAAGGAAAAAGCGGCGCTTGAAAACCTGCGTAACAGCCAGGAGAAATACGAAGCCGGCAAGCGCGAAATGATAGACCACCTCGAAAAGAGCATCATCGCCATGGAACGCGAAGATGTGACCTTGAACCAGCGCCTGGCCCTGGTGAGCGACACCTCCAAGAGCTTCAAGGAAATGCTGAAGGAGCTGCGCGGATTCAACGAGGAAAACTGGCCCGTTGACAGCAACGGCCTCAGGGATGAGCTGAACCGGAACCTGACCGTGATTGACAATATACGCAAGGAATATAACCAGTCCTGCGCGCGCCTCGAGGCGGTCAGGGAAAGCCGCGGCCAGGAGGCGCTCGGCAATCAGCTGCTCATGGGTGAAGCCGACCTGCCGGCCCGCCAGCGCGGCTTCGGGGAGTGGTTGAAAATCGGCTTCGCGGCCAGCCTGCCTTTGATAATCACTCTCGTTGTCCTTATGCTTGTGCTGATCATGCGGCAAACCGGTTATTAAGGTGCAAGATGTTTGGCCGAAAAAAAGAATCCGCCATAGACCGCCGTCTGCAGGAACTGCAGCGGGAAATGAGCAAGGTCGGCTCCGACATCAAGACGATCTCGCGCCATTCCAGGGCCGGCGATAAGCCTCAGGCTGCGGCCTTTCCGCCGGCAAGAAAGGCGCCCGGTGCCGGACCGGTGCCTTCCACCGCGCGTCCTGCCGGCGGCGAAATCCAGGAGGCGCGCACAGATTCTGCCGGTCCTGACGACCTGCTGACACAGGGGCAGGACAGCCCTGCGGGCGCCGGCACAACCGCCAGGGAAGCCGGCGGCGGCCTGCCACTTTTTGAGCCGCGCGTCCAGATACCCGCCAGCGGCAGGGAGAAGTTTGCCAACTATTTCATGGCGGGCCATTTTGCCAACCTGCGCCCGATGCGGCCGGAAAAACGGATTGTCAGGAACAAGGCCATCATCATGAGCGTTGCAGTGATCATTGTCCTGGTCTGGCTCTTTTATTTCCTGTATAACCACTGACGGGAGGATAAAAATGAAAGCGATACTTTGCGCTGCGTGCCTTCTCGCATTTGCCGGCGCCAATGCCGCAGGCGCTGATCCGCAACCGCCTCTGAAAGTCGCCTTGCTCGATTTTGAAAACCAGGCCAGCGTTTCCGCCGACTCCTCCCTGGTGGGCGGCGTAACGCCCCAGGCATTGGCCGCCAAGGGCGCGTATTCCCTGGCGGGATTGCTGGCGAACGACCAGGGATTTGTCCTGATAGACCGCCGCGATTTTTTAAGCCAGATGAAGAACATCCAGCTTAAGGACGGCGAAAAGACCACGACCTTGAAGCCGTCTTTCCTCCGCGCGGCGCAGGCGCTCAACGCCGACGCGGTATTGAAAGGATGCCTGCTGAGCTATTCGCCCGGCAAACAGTCGGTCAACCAGGGCGGGTACAAGACCGACTTTGCGACCCTGGCCTTGAGAGTGAGTTTGCAGGCGCTTGACACGCGCGATGGAGCGGTCATTGCCAGCGCGGAAGGCTCAGCCAGCCAGAACTTCAGGCAGTCGGATGTTCAGCAGACCGTGGCCGGGGAAGACCAGCTGCTGGAGCTCATGCAGGGCGCCATGAAGAAAGCCATACCCGCCCTGAACCAGTCGCTCCAGGCGCGCCTGGCGCAGGAGAGGAGCCGGCCGATGGTCAAGCTCTCGGTCAAAACTTCGGCCGACCCGGCCCTGGTTGAGATTGACGGCATGCTGATCGGCACCACGCCCCTGAGCGGCTTCCAGGTTTATGCGGGGGACCATGTGCTCACGGTCGGCAAGGCCGGGTACCAGGATGTCACCAAGGAAATGCTCTTGAAGTCCGATGCCAGCATCGAGGTGCCCCTGTTCCGCACGAAGCTCAGCGCCGAGGAAGTCAAGCAGGTGCTGGACAAGGCGCGCATCAACGTGGTGACCGGCACGATCGAGCCGGCGGTAATCATCGGCACGGTTGATGCCGACCTTGCGAAATAGCTTGCGTGCTGCATGCACCCGCTCAGGGGTGCGCCTCTTCAAGGTCGCGGCAGAAGGAGATGTAAATTTTTCCGCGCCTGGAGATGGGTGCCGTGACAGTTTTTGACTTGAGCACGACCCCTCCCGATGTTTTGAATTCCACCCGGTAGTTCGCGAGCCCGGCGGGGCAGGGAACGCGCGCAACTTCCAGCCAGAGCGGCAGGGTCTCCCAGCAGCGCGCGTCCGGCTCCTCGAGCGCGAAGAGTATCAGGCGCGTAATATCCCCCAGCGCCTGGTTCTGGGAGCCGACAGTTTCGGATATGACTTCCTTCACCACCACGCGCGTGGCGTCCTTGGAAACCTGCAGCGCCTCCAGGCGCTTTCTGCTTGCCGCCATCAGCTCGGCGGTGTTGGAGAAAGGATAGCTGCGCCCGAGGTGAGTGTCGCCGTAATATATGTCGGCGTAGGGCGCCATGTCGTATTCATATTCCGAGAGGCACCATTTCGGCATTTTACCGATTCCGATGAAACACACCAGTTCGCCCGCGAAGTCTCCGGCGCCCGCCGCGGAATTTTCCGAAGCCGCGGGGCGGGCCGCGGCGTTGGTGGCGGCCGGGGTGATGCTCCCGGAGGCGGGATCAATAACAAGAGATTTCGCCGAGGCGGATGCCGCCCGGTACTGGATTGCGGCGTTGCCCCGGTCGTTGATCAACTCCAGGCAGAAGGCGGCCAGGTAGCGGCTGTAGGGGATATCGGGGAAACCGTTGGGGTTTTCCAGGTGCCCGATGATGTTGCGCGCGCAGATGGCGGCATAGTCCCAGTTGCTCTGGGCCAGGTAGTTTTTGGCAAGGAACGAATACAGAATCGTCCTCTCGAAAGGCAGCCCGCGGTAAGTCAGCACGTTGTCGTTGGCGATGAAGCTTGCCGTGTGCCTGGAAAGGCTGTACTGCGCGAGGCGGTCGTTTATTTCCGTGGCTTCGCGCCAGTCCTTGCTGCTTTCATCATACAGCCCGAGGCTCTGCCGGATCATGCCCCTTTCGCTGAGCAGCAGAATTTCATCCTTGTCGCCCGGGGGAATATCCCGGAGGTTTTCATTGGCATGGGCCAGGCGGCCGGAATAGAAGTTGGCGCGGGCTTTATCCGCTGAAACGCCCGCGCAGCCGGCAGACAGAAAAGCCGCCGCCAGTACAGCCGCGCAAAGCAGCAACGGTCGCCGCGGCCGCGGGGAAAGAACCTTGCCGGCTTGCGCGCTGACAGCCGGCAAGGTGCGCTTTCGGTTGTTTTCTCCGGCTACCATCCAATCAGAGGCTCGCGTTTCTCGCGGGCGAATTCCTTCTGGGTCGACCAGGCGACAATCCCGGTCTCGAGGTCGGTGATGTCAACCGTGAGCTGGTAATACATCAGCTCGGTTTTGGAAACGCGGACCTGGGCGCCGGTGGTTTTCTGCATTTCCACCAGGGCGCCGGTCAGCATGTAGCGGGCACCGAGCTGTTTGCCGACCGCCACGCGCGTGTCATCGGTGGCCGACTGGGCCTGGAAGCCCTGTTCCTTCATGAGCTCCTGGCGGCGCGCCTCGTTCACAAAACGGATCTTGCCGGACTGGGTCAGGGTGGTCTTGATGCGGTCGGTGAGGGCCTGGGTATCCACAAAGGTCGTGGTGCGCGGCTGGATGCCGTAGATGATCATGATCGGCGCATCCTGCTGGTTTGTCAGGAAGGAGCTGGCGGCGATTTCGGCCACGATGTCCTGGCTGAGGCGCCTGAGATCCTGCGGTCCGTAGCGTGCGTCAAGCTGGGGCATCTGGGTGACGTCGTCGTCCTTGACGCGGGTCCTGAACATGGCGCATCCGGCGAGAAGCAGAACCGCGGAAAAAACAATTCCGAGCCGCACTATCTCTATCTTTCTGTTCATGTGTTATTCCTCCGTCCTTTGCCGGGCGGCCGCTGAGCCGCCGCCGCCAGTCCCCGCTGCCGCCCCGGGCGGGCGGGGCTGTTTTTTTTAAAGAAAAGCCACAGGAAAACCACCAGGCGATTAATTCAAATAATAGCAGGCCGGGCAGTGCTGTCAATGGCGTTTTCGAAAGCTTAGCCCCGGGCCGAAGCCTTCCGGAGGCAGTCAGACTATGCAGGGGTGGAGCTTGTCAACCGGCACCGGTAACGCCTGCCGCAGCTCGATCGAGCGGATGGCCATGTTGGCGAGCATGGTGGCCCTGTAGCCGGCCAGCTCGTCGCAGGGCGAAGGCTTGCCGGAGATGATTGCCCGGATGAAGGCGTCCATCATATTCCGGTGACCCTTGTCGGGCGAAAGGGCGCCGCCCGCCAGCCTGGAATTGGAGGAGTTCCTCACGCGCCGGTAATGCTTTTCCAGGAAGCCCTTCAGCCCGCCGCATTTGCCGGCGGCGGGAAAAGGATCGTTCTGGAGGGCGAAAACCTCCCGGGTCAAACCGGGGATGCCGTGGTATTCGTTTTCCACGAAGTGCAGGCAGCGGAGCAGGGCGGCGTGTGACGCGACCTCGATCAGCTCCTTGGGATAGTCAAACGTTCCGCCGCAGTTGAAAATAATCGCCGCGGTGTTTCCGTCCGAAAAGCGCAGGTTGACGGCGTGGCTGAAGCGCCTTGATCCGAAGGCCTGGATTTCCACCGGGTCGGCCGGTGCGAAAAACCAGCAGGCCAGGTCGAGCCAGTGCACGGTTTCGCCGATGATCAGCCCGCCGCCCTTGAGGGGGTCGAGGTGCACGATGCGGTAGGAAGAGCTTTCGTCCTGGACGCGTACGAGGAACTGGCTCTGGAGCTCCTCCGGGAAGGGCTCCCTTTCCATTTCGCGGTAGCGCCAGGGCTGATGGCGCGGCTTGAGGCAGTGGGCGCGCCAGCGCTCCTTCAGGCTCTGCATCGCCGGTGACATGCGGCGGTTGAGGTCGACGCACAATTTAACCTTGCCGCGGCGAACGGCGCCGATAATTTTAAGGGCATGATCGTCTTCCAGCGCGAGCGGCTTTTCGCAGAAGATGTGCTTGCCGCGCGCGGCGGCGGCTTCGATGATGGGCAGGTGGATTTCGTGGCTGGTTGCTATCTTAATCAGGTCTACTTCGGGGTCTTCAATAACTTCCATGAAGTCCGAGGTGGTGTTTTTAACGCCGA
>JBAYWJ010000011.1:0-28273 GCA_041674125.1 Kiritimatiellia bacterium | reverse complement strand
TTCCGGCTTTACAATTACGTATTCCGCGCAGCCGCCTTTCGCCAGGGTCAGCGCCGCCCCAGGCGTTACGCCGGGCGCCCGGCAGGAGATCAGGCCGGCTGCGCCAACCGCCAGGCATGCCCCCGCCATAAGCCATTGAATTGTTTTCATCTTTTTTACTCCACCTCCATCCTGAGCGCCAGCGACCGGCTGAAGGGCGGCAGGATTATGTCTGCCGCATCCGGCTTGAGCGCTTGCCATGCACCGGTCCAGGGATTATACGCGCGCACCTTCCACCCCGCGGGGGATGACAGGCAGGAAGAAAGGTCCACCGTCACGTGCGCCAGGGTTTCGGGCGCTTTTCCCTCCTGCAGCTCGCTGCGCCAGTCGTCCTGCCTGTCCCGGCACCAGGCCAGCACCGTCTTCTTTCCGCGCAAGACATAGATGCGCAGGCGCGGGTGCTCAATCATCACCGGCTCAAATTTTTCCGCTGGCGGATCGATCCCCTCTATCGCCCCGGCAAAGCGGGCAAAATGCCACCAGAGCTTGTTGGGCTGAACGTATTTATCCCAGTGCCAGCTCTGCCCCGGCCCGGCGGCGCCGGCCATGAAGGGCGCCCAGATCAGGTCATGGAGCAATACGCCTTCCTTGTCTTTTTGATATAGCTTGAAGGGCCCGGAATGGCATGGTTCCACCGCGCCGCTTTCGGCCAGGATGATCGGTTTTTCCGGGCCGAGCGCCTGGAGCTCGCGCACGGCTTCGGCGGCCAGGAAGTCCACGGGCCCGTGGCAGACATCCCATTGCGCGCCGAGATCCAGGTAGCGGTGCACCTGGGCCACGTCGTTGCCGGCCAATGTGACGAGAACACCGTACATGCAGCGGAACTCCTGCCGGTCAAAACTGCCCAGGCTCTGCACGGCCATGTTTTTCGGGAACAGGCGGTGCAGTTCGGCCAGCATCCTCCGCGTCCAGGGCGCCCAGACGCTGATCGGCCCCACGCAGTTCATCTCGTTCCAGAGCTCCCAGGCAAAAACAGCGGGGTTGTCTCCGATACGACGCCGGTACCAGGCCAGTTTTTCCTTGAACTGGGCAAGCCCCTTTGCGCTGCGTAAAAAATCCTCCATATCGGTGAACGGCCCGCCATTGGCCTGGTGATGCAACGTGCTGTCGAAAAAATCGTTTTTTTTCGCGGTGACGGCGCGGAAATACTCAAGGCACAGTTTCACGCGGATGCCGCGTTCGCCCGCCAGCACAAGGAATTTTCCAAGATTGTTTGCCGCGGCTTTGTCGAAAACACCGCTTCGTTCGCGCTCGATATCAAAGCTGCCGTGGTTGAGCCAGACCCGGCAGTAATTCAGACGGTTCTGCGCCATCGTGTTCAGAACCTTTTCATAATCCTGCGGATCAGGTGAGCCCACCAGGTTGAGTCCGATCGGCACATAAGGTTTTCCGTTATCGAGCTCTAAATACCGGCTGTCCCGCGGGCTGACCTTTACGAACGCCTTTGCATCTTTCATGTTCGTATTCATTCATTCTTCGGATTTGGTTTTGATATTCCTGATTTCATAAATTCCGCCGCGGTTTGTATCAAAACGGCATTTGCCGTCCGAAATATCAACCGGTACTTTTTTGCCGCCCACGGTCACACATATGCGGCCCGGCGCAGCCAGAACGCATAAATTGCCGCAAAATGATTTTAAAACAGCTTTTGTCAGGCGGCCTTCCTGCCATTCAAGGCTCACTTCAAAGCCCCCGCGCGCGCGCAGCCCCCTTATCCTGCCCTGTTTCCATTTTTTCGGCAAAGCCGGCAAAAAGCGGATCACGCCGCGCTGGCTCTGCAGGAGCATTTCCGCCACCCCAGCCGCGGCGCCCAGGTTGCCGTCAATCTGGAAAACCCCCGTATTCAAATCAAACAGGTTGGCCGTTGTATTTTCCTTTAGCAGCCTGTTGATGGAGGCCAAGGCCCGGGCGCCTTGGCGCAGGCGGGCCCGGAGATTTACCAGCCAGGCGGCCGACCAGCTGCCGAATCCGCCCATGAATTTCTCGTGCTCCGCAATGGTCCGGCGCATGGCGCGCGCCAGCTTTGGCGTGGCTTCAATATCAATCTGCTCGCCGGGATATAGCGCGTAGGCCTGCCGCAGGTGATGGTTGCCGTCCGATTCCAGGTCATCAACCCATTCCATGATTGTCCCGCCTCTGCCGATTCGCGGCAGCGCCAGGCGTTCGCGCGCCGCCAGCAGGCGGCGCCGGAATTCACCATCCCGGCCCAAAATTTCGCCGGCCCGGGCGCAATAGCCGAAGAGGTCCCAGAGAATCTGCTGGCTCATGCTGGTGCCCATGGCCGGGTAAACTATCCGCCCCTTGATTTTATAACCTTTTTCGGGGAGCACCGAAGGGCCGAACACGAGCCGGCCGGTCCGGGGATCTGTTTCACTGTAATCCAGGCAGAACTCCGCCGCCTCTTTCATGACCGGATATGCCCGGCGGAGAAATGATTGGTCGCCGCCGAACTCGTAATGCTCCCACAAATGCCGGCAAAGCCAGGCGCCGGCCTCCGGGAACAATCCCCACTGCAAAACGGTCCCGGGCGAGGTGAAACCCCAGGCATTGGAAACCCAGTTCGCGCACCAGCCTTTTGCGTCAAAGCTTACCCGCGCCGTGCGTCGGCCGGGTTCGCGCATGGAATCTATGAAGTCAAGGAGCGGTTGGTGGCATTCCGCCAGGTTGGTATTTTCCGCCGGCCAATAGTTCATCTGTGTGTTGGCATTGAGGTGGTAATCGCAATCCCACGGGGGATGATAGCTGGCGTTCCAGAGCCCCTGCAGGTTGGCGGGCAGGTTACCGGGGCGGGAGCAGGAAATCAGAAGGTAGCGGCCATACTGGAAATACAGCGGAATAAGCGCTGCATCTTTTCCGCCTTTTTTGAATGCCTCCAGGCGCCGGTCCGTGGGCAATTCTGACCCATCCGCATGGCCAAGGTTGAATTCCACGCGGTTGAACAGCCGGCGGTAATCGCCAACGTGCCGCGCCCTGAGCGTATCATAGGAACGGGCCGCAGCCGCTTCCATCTGCCGCCGGCAAAGTCTTCCCGGATCATCGCCGCGGTTGTCCGTATTGGCGGTTACCAGGATGATGATTTCATCCGCGCCCATGACCCGGATGGCATCCGCCTCTTTCAGGAGCCGGCCGCCTTTCGGCTTCGCCAGCACTTGGCACTCGAAGCGCATGCCGCGCCCTTGCCAGATACGCCCGCGCATGAGAAGGCGGTCTCGCCCGACAACCCGCACAACAGCCTCGCGCTCGCGCGAGAGGCGAACCACCGCATCAAGCTCGCCGCGCCTGCCGGCGGCCAGGCGCATTACGATCGCCTGTTCAGGATGGCTGGCAAATACTTCCTGCTCGAACCTGACCTGGCTGGGCGAATATGATGACCGCGCGCGGTAAACTGTTTTGGCCACAGCCGTAGTTAGATCAAGCTCGCGGCGGTATCCTGAAATGTTCCAGCTGCGCTGCCCGCCGAAAAAGAGACTCAACTCGCCCAGCGGCTCATAGGCCCCGAAGGCGCGGCAGGCGCGGTTATCCTCTTTTCTGCGCGTGAGCAGACGCCCGGCCAGCTCATGGGCTTCAAAGTAACGGCGCTCCAGCAGGAGCCGGCAGACTACGCCGATGTTTTTGCCAAGGGCAGGATTATCGGCTTCCTGCCGGCCGCCGCTCCACAGGCTGATTTCGTTGAGCGGGATTATTTCCTTTTCCGGATTGCCGGAAACCATGGCGCCCAGGCGGCCGTTGCCAACCGGCAGCGCCTCCAGCCAGTTGCGCGCCGGCCGCTTGTACCATAACTTGAGATGATTATCACCCATAGTTTCCGGGAATCATGTCATTTTATCCGTGACGCGCCGGGACAGGCTTCTATTGCTGCCGATGACCTCCACATTGGCCGACGCCCGGCTGTCCGCCTGGATATGCCGGTCATTACCGGCCAGGCTCACGTCAAACAGCCTGACATTTTTCATTTCACCGCGCGCGCGAACGCCTACGTTGCATTCGCCGATGCTGACGTCCCGGACCAGGATCCCGTCCGGAACCGATCCCTTGCCAACGCAAGGGCTCTCCCCCAGGTTGATGCCGCAGTTGTCGCCCGCTTTTTTTGTGCCGCGCACGGACCCGCCCGTCCAAATCAAATCCTTTGCCGCAAGGTCAACGTGGATGAGCCGGTCGCCCGATACGCAAAGATTGCTGACCTGCGTGCCTTTGCCGTAAAAAGACACGCCCGGGGGAGGTGCGCTGCGCGCAAAGCGCTTGTAATTTTCGCCGTGGCAGGCATCATTTGCCGATGAACAATCGTCCCCTCCGATCGAAAGGTTGCAGCCGTTATCCGAGCACAGGTTGCCGGAAAAGTGAATTTCTGTTTCCATGGACCCCGCGGCAAGCCCCATGCGCGGATTGCCGGAACAGATGTTGCCCTGCACGAGGATGCGAGAGTTGCCGGTTTTCTGGTGGAACATGATCCCGTCCTCGTGTTCGGAACATGAGGCAATGTTGTCAGCAATAATACAGTCGCGCGAATCAAGCATGGTGATGTTCTTGTCGCGGCAGCCGGTGCAGACAGTATTCAAGATGCGCCCGAAGGCGAGCCCGGCCAGGCAGAGGTTGTGTTCGGAGGCGTCGCGCACGGTGATGCCTTCAATCGTTATATATTCCAGCGTACCCGGCGCCCCGGAGGCGGCAATGCCGCAGGCTGCGCGAATTTCCTCCCCGCCGGCTCCGCCGATGCTCATATCCGCCCTCAGACCGCAGCCTTCCAGGACCGTCGGCCGCACGTCGAGCTGGTTGGCCTTGTTGCCGTCAATCGTCCCCGGGCCGTAAATCCTGACATGGGAAACATTGTCAAGCCAGATGGCGGAGGGCTGGGTTGCGATGCGCGGGCGTGCCGCCAGGCGGTAATTCATGGTAAGCCGTCCCGCAAGAGAGATGGTGTTGCCATCAATGGCGGCGATCCGGCCGCCGTCGGCATGCGGGCGTGTCTGCCACATGGGGCTGTCATCGGCCAGGAGCGTCACCCACTGTCCCGGCCGGAAGCCGCTTGCATCAGCCACTTCCACGCATGGTTGCCCGGCCGGGGCATCGGCGGCCAGGGGCCTGGCATGAGCATCGGCCACCTTGAGAGTCCCCATGATTTCGAGCGACTGCCCGGAGCGGGGCATGATGGCGTTGCTCACAACAAAGACCCCGGCGGGAATGAGAATATGCGTTGCGCCTGAATCCAGGGCGGCCTGTATGGAGAGGGCATCGTCGCGGATCCCGTCGCCAAGCGCGCCGAAATCCATGACCGATACCGCAGATCCCGGTTTGTTTTTCACATTCGCCGGCGTATTTTTCATGCCTTCAGGTATTCAGTTCCCGGGCTGGAGCGCAAAAGGGGGCGCTTTCGGGTCGAGCTTGCAGCCCGCCTGCGGACAGGGCGAATCCGTCTGCAATTTGTAATCTCCCGGCATGTGGCTGGTTCCATACCCGCTGCCGTTGGCAACGAACTTCGGGTCATTGGTGGTGTTGCCGGCGCCCCATCCCTCCCGGGCGGGACAGGTGCACGAACCGGAAAACACAAGGCAGGCATTTGAAACCGACGCAGCCCAGTTGGGCGTTTTGCTGTCCGCCCGGGCCAAGTTGAAATATACGATGCAGTTATCCACCCGGGCGGTCCCGGCCCCTTCAAGCATGACGCCGCCGCAACCTCCGGCGGATTTGTTGCCGGTAACCGTGCAGCCCTTCAGGGCGTTGCCGGGCGCCAGGTAAATCGCGCCGGGGTATCCGCCTTCATTGCCGAAAAAGAAACTGTTTAACGCCGAAATGCGCGCCGCGCCTCCGGCCATGGCGGCCACATTACCGGCAACCACACAACCGGAAACCATGCCGCCGGAAATCCCGCCCCCGTTGTTCGCCTTGTTCCCGGCCACGAGGCTTTCCGTGACTTCTGATCCGTATGCCCCGCCGCCGTTATTGGAAGCGATATTCGAGACCACCCTGCACCGGAAAAGTTTCGCATGCGGGCCCGCGCCGCCGGCGTCGATGCCGGCCCGGTTGGCCGCAACAACGCTGTCGAAAACCTCGCAGGGATCAGCCGGGCTCCAGCCCATGACGCCGCCGCCCGAGCCGGCCGTGGCATTGTTTGAAACCAGGCAGCCGTAAAGGCCGCCGCCATGCACGCCGCCTCCCCCGCCCCATCCCGAGGAGTTTCCGGCTATGACACAGTTAAACAGGATGGCATGGTCTGTGCCGCCGCCCCTCAAGGCAGCGCTGTTGTTCGTTATCACGCAATTGAAATATTTCCCGCCGCAGGCGCCGCCGCCGCCCCGGGCGGAATTGCGCGGGTCGCCGAAAGCTGAATTGCCGGTGATAATGCAGTTGGATATGCTAGCCAGCGAAGAGCGCGCATAAACTCCACCGCCGCTCCGGTCGGCGCTGGAAGCGTATTCCTCATTTGTGGTAAGTGTGGCGCCTCCGGTGAGGGTAAAGCCAATCAACGCCGAGCCATCGGCCATTGAGACGCAGCGGACCGCATCCGGCCCGTTCGTCCGGCTGTCACTTGACCATACCCCCTTGATAATGGTCTTGACCGGGTCATTATTTTCACTGCGAACAATAATGGCCTTGGTGATCGCCACGCGGTTGGTCAGTTTTGAGCGCCAGAATCCATCCGATTTGCCGCCGGAATCATAAACCCCCGCCCTGACCCAGACCGTCTCTCCGGGCGAGCGGTAGGAGCGCTGCGCCAGGAACGGCCAGCGCGCGGATGACCGTACCCAGACCGGCTCGCCTTCCGCGGCGGCGTCCACCGCGGTCTGGATGTCGCCGGCGGCCGTGGCCCAGGACTCGTAGGGGGCCGCCGCGCCGGGATTGTTTTTGACGACGTATTTGTCGCCGGCATTGACCGCACTCGCCAGCGCCAAGCTCAGGCAGAATGCCAAACATAATACCTTAAACTTATAAGAAACAGACTTACCACGGAGACACGGAGACACGGAATAATTTATGACACCGAGACTTACGAATGACTTCCGCCCTGGCGGGCGGATGCCATTCGTTCGCCATTCTATTATGGGAGTAAAATGAAAAAAAGAGAACTTTCTCCTCCAACTCTCGTTGAAAACCTGCGCGAAACCGGTGGCTGCCTCCGCGCGGAGGCGGCTGCCGGTTTCGCGTTTACGTACACTCTCTTCCTTCATGCCTCTGTGACTCCGTGGTAAGTTTTTGTTTCCTTTCATCATGGCCCCAATACGATCTTCACCACCGGCTTGAAATAGCCCGGGGCCTTCCATGTAGAGTTCCACTTGTCCGCCCCCCGTCCGTAGCCGGCGCGGCAGCAGTTGATCATGACCGATTCCGGCTTCCCGCCCAGGTCGGCAAGGGGTATTTTAACCTCCGCGTACCACGCCCCGCGCGCCACGGAGGTCGCGCAGGTCCACTCCCCGTTCCAGTCCGCCTGAGGGCCCGCCGAGAACGTGCCGTCATAGACGCTGCCCAGGGCGTTGAGCACAATCTGGCGCGTCGGCTCCTTGCCGAGCGGGGTCTTGATGAATATCTCCAGGCATTCGTCACCGTAGGCGGCGCCGTCGCGGGGACGCACTTCCGCCTTCAGCACCTGCGGCAGGTACGGGTTTTCGCAACGGAACCCCAGGTAAAGCGCATCGGCGCTCCGCCAGATCTTTCCGGTCGTCTCGCACCCGGGCTGCACTTTCCCGATCGCCGCCTCGTTCACCGCGAATGAGGCCGCCTTCGACCAGGCCGCGTCGCGCATGTGGCCGTCGAGCTCGATATCACCCTCCAGCTTCGGGACCGCAACGGTCAGGATTTCGTTCGTTTCATCCGCTCCTAATCGCAGCAGGCATGCCGCCGCAAATATTACCGCAGCCATGTAACCGGTTTTTGATGTCATTTCTTACCTCCAAGATTTATCTGCACTACAAGCCTTTCGGCACCACGGCGACAGAGCGCCGTGGCTACAGTAGAATTCACTCTTGCTGTAGCCGCCCCGCTCTGTCGGGGCGTTTTTCATTTTTCGAACATGTAATTGAGGATGATATTGTTTTCCATGTCGCCGGCGTTTTTCCAGGCCGTCTCAAGCATATTGAGCGCTTCCTCCGCCGGGATCATGGCATCCTTCGCCTTCTCCAACTTCGCGCGGTATTTTTCAAGCTCCTTGAACTGCTTCTTGTCCGGCCCTGACAGGTATTCCTTCATCTTTTCCATCTCCCCCAGGGTCGCGTTCACCGATGCCAGCAAGGCCGCCGCCCCGACCGGACCGGTCATCACTAGCACATTCGGAGTGTGGTAGCCCGGCCGCGCCAGGACCAATCCCTGGGCGAACGAGCCCTTGGCGTCATACATGTTCCGGCACACATTTATCCGCCAGTAATGGCCCGCGGCTTCGCCCCCGGCGAGCGCCCCGAGCGGTATGGCCATTTCGGCGGTCCAAAGATCTTTCCCGGCCGACGCCGCGCTCTGCCAGTCCGTGTTCCAGGCCGGGTCAAGGATTTTACGCTCCGTTGTTGAGCCGCTCACATTGAGCGCAAAATGATAATAGTTGGTGGGAATGGCGCCGCCGTCCGGGGCGATGAAGAGCTCTAGGCTTTCATCCTCGAAGACGGGGCCGTCGTGCTCTCGCTTTTCACCTTTCAGCGCCGCGCCGGACGCTGCATGGCACTCGGCCCCGATATAGAGCTTCCCGCCGCCAACCAGGAAGCGCACGGTTGTCTTTGTCCCGGGAATGGCCGGCCTGAGAGGCATGGCCGGTTCGGCCAGTTCCATCGCATAAGCCTGCTGCCAGGCCGGGTCATCCAGCTTGCCATCCAGGGCCGGCACGGCGCCCTCTTTGACCTCAGGCAGCATGATGGCCGCCTTCACGCCGCTCGCAATCAACAGTATTACCGCCAGCATTGCCAGTCTTTTCAGTATATGCATCTTCTCCTCCTTGTGTTGCTCATTGCCTATATTGCCCATTTATTTTTCTCTTTCATGTCATTAAACAGACTCACCACCCGCTTCGCTGGAGACACGGAGATTTATTCTCGCAATCAATCGTTGCGCGCATTTTGCGTAGGGCACAACGCCCCTAGCAAAATGCGCGCAACACTCTGTATGGAGATGGAATGAGATCGTAAAGCTCCGTGTTCCCGTGATCTCCGTGGTGATTCCTCTCTTTCTTGTTATTTCTCGCTTTTTATCGCAGCTTCTAATCCATCAGGCACTGAACGTCTGCTGCCTCTCCGCATTTCTTACTTCATCTCCAGCGTCTTCAACGACCACGGCTTCATGGCGATTTTCACAGCCGGCTTGCCGTTCTTGCTCTTCATTGTTTCAAGCTTTTGCGGTGCGCCCCCGGAAAGATCGCTGGCTTCCGTCACCCCGGCCGGCAGTTCCAGCTCAACCTCCGTTTCCTTCTCCCCGTTGTTGACCAGGCCGTAGCGCTTGCCATATTTGCTGATGAAGGCCTGTGAGGCTGTGTCGGCTATTTTCCCGCTGTAATTTTCCGGCTCTACGAATGGCAGAAGCTTGTAAGCGACCGCAAACTCCCTGAAATCCTCCAGCCGCGGTCCCCAGGGCTCGTTATAGCTCCCGATCGTGACGTTCCGCGGGTTGCCGTAAACAAATGCCCTTATAAGACCTTTGCGAAAAGTCGTTTTGGGCACGGCATATGCGCAATGATAAAACTGCAGCGGAACTTCCTCTTCCAGGGTGGCGGAATGAATCATGATGCCCAGGCCTCCCCTGCTGAAGCTTTTGCCCAGCTCCTTGAACCAGGCGGTCTCGAAATAATCCGGCACTTCCCTTCCAGTCCTGAGCACGGAATACGCCTCAAGCTCCAGCATGAACCCGGCGTTACCCGCGTAAAGCGCCGGATCAAGCCCTAAAAAGCGCAGGTAATCCACGAGGTTCTTGATGCCGGCGGCGGAAAACCTGGCACGGTCCGCGCCCGAAATCATGTCCCGCCCGAGGCACGGTTCCACAAGCCCTGAGCCATGATCCCAGTACCGGAGCAGGGTGACAAAAAGATCCGGCCGGTATTTCCTGACCTCGGCCAGGAGCCACTCGTTGAACTTGAACCGCTCCGCGCCGGCCCACTCCTGCCACTGGCGCAAAAGCTCGGGACCGCCGTTCAAAAGCGACTGTACGTTTTCGCTCACCGAGGGCGAAGGAACCACCTTGGCGCCGGTGGCGGCGCGGAAATCCTCCAGGTTGCGCCGGGTGATGACCGCATCGGGCCAGAAATGGGTGGAGATATCCCTGAGCGAGCGGTATTTAGCCAGGGCCGGCAGGACGTTCTTCAAGGCCCCGGCGATATGATCAAGCTCCTCCCTGGTGGGCTTCAAAGGAATGTGCTCTCCCATGTAAGTGACAGGATCTGTGAAACTGTCATAATCGGTGCCTTCAAAACCAAGGTGCAGGAGCTCGCCCAGGTGGATGACGACCCCAACCCCCTGCTCATCCGCGGCTTTGAACAGCATCTCGTTGCCGGCCCGCGTTCCGGGATGACACCACTCGTGGGTTTCACCCCGCCATTTCCCGCCGAAAAATCCGCGGGTGTGGTTCCAGACGGCATTGTATCCGAGAAGTTTTGGATACTGGAACATATATAATGTATTTGCCCCGCGGTCCATCTCGGTCCAGATGGTCACGCTGCGCTGCCGTTCCGCCGGGGCTTGAGCTAGCGCTGCAATATCCGGCAGCTCCGGCATGGTTTTCACGCGGTAAATTTTGATACTCTTGACCGCCGGCCCGGGCGCCTTCTGCCACGGACCTGAATGTATTTTGTTGCTGAATACGATCGAGTCCTTCGTGTTCTTAATTCCCCGCGCGGCCGGATAGCTCAGGCCCTGGAAATTGCAGAGGATATATTCAGTCCTGAAGCCGCTTGCCGGATCGGGCTCGGCTTCAAGACTGCCGTAGAGTCCGCGTGAATAAACCAGATCTTCCGTCTTTTCATCCAGCGCGATGGAATGGAACTCACCCCTCCGCACCTGGTCAAATGCATGTTCCACCACCACCAGGTAGGGAATCCGGGGCTTGAGTTTCGTCTTCAGTTCGTAGCGGAAATAATGGCCTATCTTGTCCGATATGGCCCGGCAGCGCTGCCCCTTGATATTTTCAAGCGGCACCGCGCCATCCTGCGGATTCTCAACGTAGGCCAGAAAACCCCATGGGGGCTGGTTGCCACCGCTCCGCCCGGGACGTAATTTATCCTGCCCGATCTTTTTCTTCAAAACCTCGACCGTCGGGTCGTTGGATGCGTCGTAATACTTGTGCGGGTCTTCCGGGTTGCCGCAGTCGATTTCCTCCAGGAGTTCCAGGTCGGAGATCTTGAAAGGCGCAAGCGCGCCATCGCCCTCGCCGGAGAGCGAAGGCCGCCAGGTGTAATTCAGTGTTTCAGGCCGGATCTGGCCGGCCGAGCCAACCGGCAGGGAGATGGCCAGGTCAAGCTCCTTACCCGAAGCCATCGCGTCCAGTTTGATCCACTTTACCTTCTCAAGAAACCAATCCCACATCACAGCCAGACCGTCTGCCTTCGCAAGCGCCATGTTTTCTGCTCCGGAGAGATAAAACTTCATGCTCCCGGCCGGGGTCGTTACGGCAATGGGATTCCCCGCCAAAACCGGTGTTTTTTCAGCAATCGCCCCGAAAGCCGATTCCGGGCAGTAAAACCGGTAACCGAGCTTTGCGCCCTCCGGGAGATTTCCGGCAACCATCTTGAATTCAACCGATTTCTCCGCGCTCTGGCGGAAAAACGATGTTACCTTGACTTCAACCGGCTTTTCACCAGGCAGGTCGAAGAAGAGCGTGTATTCGGCAATATCATCCTTATTGCTTGCCTCCACCTTTGCCCGGCAGTTCTTTTTGGCCGGGAACACGTTGGTGCCCTTGTATTCAATGAAGGGCGCCATCCACCTGAAGGTTGTCACGCCGGTCCCGTAAGTCGCATTTTGCGGTTGCAGGCTGTCAATCATCCCCGGGACCGTCTGGCTGAAATGCGCGTTGTAAAAGTCGGGCTGAACCACGACCGCGCGATTTGTCAGAGCCTTGTCCGGGTCGGGCTGGATGTAAAGCATCAGGTTGCGCACCGCCACGTAATTGGTGAGGCCGTCTTCCATGCCCTTCAGGCCAATATAGAATGCCTTGATCGGGACCGGCGGCAGCTTGAGGGTGGAATGGTCATACGGATAAAGTTTTTTGCCGGTATCCGGGTTCAGCTTGACAAGCTTGCCGTCCATGGTGCGGATGGAGGCGCTCCAGGCGCCCGCCGCGGGAACCTCGTCACCCCACCAGATCACGGCGCGGTCAAAGGGCGGAGCCTTGTTCTCAAAGGCATCGTATTGGCCTTCCCGCTCGGGCTTGAGCGGCTGGTCGAACATGACGCCGAAAAGCGTCCGTCGCCCGTCGCTCTTCCAATTGGCGCGATAGGTAGGAAAAATGCCGGTTTTTTCAATGGTGCGCCCGGCGAGGAACTTGCCCGGGTCAAAACCGGTATCGGCAAAATCGGTTGTGGCGAAGAAGCGGCCCTGCTTTGAAACCTCGATCTGCCGCCAGTACTCGCGGCCGGAGTAGACGCCGTTGTCGCCGAAGCGTATTTCAGCCTTGAGCGACCCGGCGCCGGCCAGAAACGTCACGGCTGCAAAACAAACCGCCATCAGCCTTTTTTCTGATTGCTTCATGAATATTTTTCCTTGATGGTTATCTGCATTCTGATTACCTGGCAGCATCATACCGCCCGGCAATTTCACGGCAACGCGCAATCTTGTATTTCAAATCCTCAACCGTGAACTGATGCTCGTGGGCCTCGGGATGGTATCCCAGCCGCGGATCGAATTTTAAGAGCTCGATGTCGCGCAGCCCTGATGCAATTTCCCTGCGAGCTATTATCGCAAGTTCTTTTTGAATCTTTCTTTTCTTCCCCGGGCTTTTGTTTATTTTCAACCGGCGGCACAAAAGGCAAAAACGGATAATATTGATTGCGCTGCCGAATGACAAGCCAACATGCTCGGCCAGGTTTCTTTCCAGCAGCAAGGCCCGGTTTTCACTGCCGGAGCGCGCGCATTCTAGGTCCAGGAGTTTAACGCCTTGCACCCAATCAGCATGCATCAGCCTGAAAGCCGCCGCCACGGTCAAAGGCGCAAATGGCTTGACCCAGGTTTCGAGATTGTCGCCCGCCATGATGCGGCCTTCTTTATCCCGCGGCAAACCGCGCCAGCTGGCGATTCGGCCTGCTTTTTTCAGCTCCCGCGCAAAGGGCCAGGCCGTGGCATAATTGAGCGGGCCCCAGTAAAGAAGCGGGATGCTGAAAGGATAATGGCGCCAGGCCCGCGCGAATAACCGCCAGGCCCTGATGACCGCCTCGGAATGATCCGTGCCAAACTCGCCTTCCGCCAGCTCGGCGAGAGCATCCGCCGGATCCGGCTGGCGCCTGCGCGACATGATGGCGGCCAGGCGCGTCATGGGGGTCATCTCCGCCCCGAAGGGCATCGAGCCTTCAAAGCCCGCCACGCCCAGCGCGCGCATCCGGCGCATTTTTTCCGCCAGGATATGCGCCAGCGGCAGGTAAGGAACCGAGCGCAGTTCGTGCGTGGCATTAATGGAAATCTTTGCGTAAATCCGCATGCCCCGCCCGGCCGCCTGCCGGGACTGGCTGACGAAGCGCGGCGCGGGGCCGGTGTAAACATAGGCGTATTCATCCACCGGATAAGTCCGCCCCATGACTTTTATTTTTCCGCCCCGCTCCCAATCCGAGAAAAGAATAACGCCTTTCGGCAGCAGGCCGATCAGCCTGCGCTGCGGTTCAGGATCGATAATATACCAGCTCCAGGTGTGCGCCATGACCCTGGCATCGGGGGCTGCGCGCCTGGCGCCGCGGTAAACAAGCGAAATAATTTCCGCAACGACTTCAGCCCGGCTCCGCCGGGCGCAGCGCGGGCAGACAAATTTGGCGGCCGCCCACTTGGCCATGTCCGGCTCTGAAAAATGTTTTTGCGGCAGCGGATAATGGGAATAGCAGTGCGTGTTGGCTTCGCTGGCGGTAACCAGCAACACTCCGCCCAGGCCCGGCGCGCGCTTGAAAAGATTGTAGGCGCTGCTTTCAAGGTACTCCCGCACTTCCGGCGTGCTGGAGCAGAGCGCGTATGAAGTTTCGTCCGGCGTGGGATTGACCTGGTTGAAGGACCAGGGCTGACCGCGCAAGCCCGGATGACTTTTCCAGAAATCATCCTTAACCGGCAGGGCCCGCGGCTCCATCAGGTAAAGGTAGACCTTCACGCCGTGCCTGCCGGCGCGCTCAATCAGCCGGTTCAGGCAGTCAAGCACCCTGCTGTTGACGCGGGGAAACAGGGGTGAAGGGACCAATTCCCGGAAAAGCGCGTTCAACCATATCCCGTTGAACCCCTCTGCCGCCAGCCGCTTCAGCCAGTTCTCCGGGTGGGTTTTCAGCGAGGTAAGGATCGCGCGGCCGCCTTTATCGTGCATGATCGGGATTGAATACGGGGAACGCAGGATCCGCGCCTCAAAACTCATGGCATTGTTTTTCATGTAGCTGTTTCTCCCTTCCCAGGCAGCTGCGGACGTTTTGCAGGATTACTTCGAAAAATTTATGCCCATATAGCTTATTGGCCTTCAGCGCGCCCCGGCTGTACCAGTGTTCATCCTTGAAGCGTTTCATATCCACGCCTTGCGGGCAGACCGCCATCATCAGGGAGGTTTCAAGCCGGCCGGCGTGATCGCCGGGATATTGCCGCATCTGTACGCAGAGCGGGTGAAATTTGATCCAGCTGAATGGATCCGCACCTTTTTCGTGCTCGGCATAATAATTCTTCATTTCCTCGTTTCCCCACCACCCTTCCCCCCTGGTTTTATCAAGATATTCAAAAATGGCCTCGCGCGCCGCCAGCTTGAAAGCAAGGTCGGTCGGCATGCCATTGACGAAATTTTCGCTCTGGTGCCAGACAAACAGGTGCATGTTCCTGAATCCGATCCGCAATAAATTGCGAAACAGGTCGCGGGCAAACAAATGCAGGGTTTCCGCCGGGATATTAACGGAACCATTGCCCTCGGGAGGCGCCACGGCGTAACTGGCCGCGCCGTAATAAAAAGGCGGCATTATGACAATTTTACCGTTTTCGCGCTCCAGCCGCTCAAAAGCCCTGACAATCGGGATCGTATCGGTCCCTACCGCCAGGTGATGGGCGTGATATTCCAAAACGCCCAAAGCCATGACAACCGGCCAATTCTCTTCGATCGCCTTGCGAATCTGGTCCGGAAACATCAATTCATATTTCATGAAAATAATCCTTATTTCATCTCATTGCTGGCCGGTTATGTGTAATTTGGCAAAATAAGTTCAGATTATATTTGATTTTGAACCGCCAGCGGATGCCGGTGGTCAGAGAACGGGAACGCGACCCGCCGGCCGGAAAGACTGGAAGCATAAATGCCGTAAATCATCTCCAGGGTTAGCCGGGCATTGTGCTGGTTCGACTCCGGCAGGCGGTCCTGCTCGATCGCCTGCATCAGGTCCCACGCGGCGTAGCGGTTGGACTCCATGAACAGCGCTTTCGGGTGAACGCCATACAGCCTGGCGCCGGCCGAATAATCGAGCGGCTCCGCTCCGGGGATAACCCTGGTTTCCTTCAGCGGGACTTCCTCGTAGCGGGTGAAGTCTTCCGGCGGCGCGGGAATGCGGCTGATGCGGAGTTTTGATTCGATTTCCGGTACGTTGTCATTGAAGCGCATCGAAAGCGTTCCTTTTGTTCCGGCGACGGCAATGCCCATGTGGACAATGCTGTCCTGGCGCCGGAACAGGTCGTGCCGGCTCTCGAAGGTGCCGCAGACTTCGCCGGGAAAGCGGAAATAGGCGAAAACCTCGTTGCCCGCCAGCGGCCCCAGCGGTTCGGCGGTCCTGCTCCGGTCGGTTCTGACAATCGGCTTGCCGCCACCAGTTACATCCGCCATTACATAGTCCGGCGCGCCGAAGAAAAATATCTGCAGGTCGAGGATGTGCGTGCCGAGGACAACAAGGTCTTCGCCGCCGCCGCGGTGGTCGCACTTGCCGCGCCCGTAAATCCGCAGCGGGGCTCCGATTTCACCGGCGGCAACCATCGCCTTCATGGTCCGGAACGTTAGCGCGTAGCGGGCCGGATGGGCCATGCATATTTTGATCTTGTGCTTGTCGGCCAGCGCCACGATCCGGTCGGCTTCCTCGAGGTCAACGGTCATCGGCTTTTCACAATAAAGATGGATGCCGCGTTCGGCCGCCGCCTTGATCTGTTCGAAATGTTCCAGAGGATTGCGCGAGCAGAGGACGACGATATCCGGCTTTTCCCGGTCCATCATTTCCAGGTATGACCGGTAATGTCTTTTGGGTCCGTAAGCCATTCTCACCGCCAGGTCTTCCGGGTTGGAATCAACATGGGCCGCGAGTTCAACCCCGGGCAGGCCGTGAAAGCCGTAATGCAGGCCGTGAAACCCCAGCGGCGGGACCGACGTATCCTGGACAACACCGATTTTCCATTTTCGCATGATCATGCCCCCCTCGGCCCGAGGGCGCGGCCGCCGTCAACCAGGTAATCAACACCGGTGATGAAAGATGCTTCGTCCGAGGCCAGGAACGCGACCAGGGCGGCCGTCTCTTCGGGTTTGCCCTTGCGCCCCAGGAAAGTTCCGCTGCACGGTGAAAGCTGCTCTGTTTCATGCGCTACCAGGGCGGGTGAAACGCAGTTGACGTTAATCTGCGACGGCCCGAGCTCCATCGCTAGCGCCTTTGTAAAGGAAACTATCGCGCCCTTGCTGGCGGAATAGACCGCCAGCCCCGGGATTCCCACGCTGGCGGCAATGGAGGAAATATTGATGATTTTGCCATACTTCCGCCCCGCCATGTGCGCGAGCAGGGCGCGGGTGAAATAAAGAGTGCCCTTGATATTCAGGTCGAGGATCCATTCCCAGGATCCGTCGGGAATATCCTTGAATGGCGCCGGCTTGTGCCAGCCTGCCCCGGCGCTGTTCACCAGGATGTCGATCTGGCTGAACCTGGCGAGCACTTCGGCCGCAGCGGCCTTGACTTCATCGTTTTTGACGATGTCCACGGCCAGGGGCAACGCCGTGCCGCCGGCGGAGCGGATGGCTCCGGCCAGCTGTTCAGTTTTTTCCCGGTCGATATCAATAACCGCAACCCTGGCCCCTTCTCGCGCAAATTGCAGCGCGGCGGCCTTGCCGATGCCGCTGGCCGCCCCGGTCACAATCGCCGTTTTCCCGGTAAATCTCATGTTTTTTTACCCCCATATTTTGATCAGTCCATGCCGCCGCAGGTGCGGCCGCCGTCGATCATGTAGTTGGTGCCGGTGATGAAGGCCGCCTTGTCCGAACAGAGGTAAAGGATCAAATCGACCACTTCCTGCGGCTCCGCCGCGCGTCCCAGCCTGGTTTTCATCTTCGCCATGTCCGGACGAGTCAGCACCGGCCCGGGTGAAACACAGCAGGCCCGGACGTTATGGGGCGCGCCGCAAATGGCCAGCGACCTGGTCAGGCCGATAATCCCGCTCTTGGCCGCGCTGTAATTGACCGCGACGGCGGAACCTTCCACTCCGACCACCGAGCCGAGCAGGATGATCGCGCCGCTTTTCTGCCTGATCATCGTTCCCAGCACCGCGCGGCAGAAGTAGACCGCGCCCTTGAGGTTCACGTCCAGCCCCCAGTCGATCACTTCCACCGGCATTTCATGGAAGGGCGCGGGACAATTCCGCATCCGGTGTTCGGCCCCGCCGGCAAAGTTCAGCAGCAGGTCTATGCGGCCGAACTTTTCCAGGGCGGTGTCGGCGGCGCTTTTCACCTGCGCAAAATCGCGCACGTCCACCTGCATTCCAATCGCCTCGCCGCCGCCCTGCCGGATCTTGGCCACGGCGGCTTCCACGGCCTCGCGGTTGACGTCTGTCAGCACCGTTTTCGCGCCCGCGGCGCAGAGATTTTGCGCGGTCAGCAGCCCCATGCCGGAGGCCGCCCCGGAAATTATCGCCACCTTGTCTTTGAATCCCATGATCTATTCTCCTTATCAGCCGTTAACCGTCAAAACCACCTTGCCCAGGTTTGCCTGCTCCTGCAGGATCGCGTGGGCCGCCTCCGCCCGGGTGACCGGCAGCGCCTTGTGAACCAGCACCTTGATCCTGCCGGAGGAAAAGGATGGCCAGAGCTGCTTTTCAAGCCCGGCAAGGATCTGGGCCTTCATCGCGCTGCTGCGGCTGCGCAACGTGCTGCCGATCAGCCTGACCCCGCGCTTGAAGAAATCGGTCATGTTGATTTCGCTCGCTGGCCCGCCCAGCGTGGCGATGATGATCCAGCGTCCGCCGCGCGCCATGGTTTCCAGGCAGGGTCCGAGATTTTTCCCGGCCACGCAGTCCAGCGCCACGTCAACCGGATGCTGCTTCAAAATAGCCGCGATATCTTCGGTTTTGCGGTTTATCACCACGTCGGCGCCGAGGGCGCTGACAAACAGTTCCTTTTCTTTTGATCCGACCGTGGTAACCACTTTCGCGCCGAGCGTTTTCGCCAGCTGGATCGCGGCCATGCCCAGCCCGCTCGCGCCGGCCTGGATGAACACCGTGTCGCCGGCCTTCATCCCGCCTTCAAGGCACAGGTTGAGATACGCTGTGGCAAAAACCTCCGGGATAGCCGCCGCTTCGATCATCGGGAGGCCGGCGGGGACCGGCAGGGCCATGTCGGCCGGGACCGCCACTTTTTCCGCGTAGCCGCCGCCGCCCAGGAGCGCGCAGACCTTGTCGCCGGCCTTCCAGCGGACCCCGGGCGTGGCTTCAAGAACCACGCCGGAAACTTCCAGCCCCATCCATTCCGGCCAGCCCGGCGGCGGCGGATATTTTCCCTCGCGCTGGAGCAAGTCGGCCCTGTTCAAACCCGCGGCATGGACTTCAACCAGGATTTCACCCGCCTTGATTACCGGATCGGGGACTTCGCTCCACACAAGGTTTTTCGTTTCATTGACTAAGATAGCATGCATATTATTTCTTCCATTGCGTGTACCCGGCCGCTGCCAAAAGCACTTCCTGCGCCAGGTAATCGTGTTCATAAGCGTGAGGGTTTACAATTTCGCCGTTGATGATTTTCGCCAGCTCTAGCAATTGATCTTCGTAACGATCACGCCTTGCGCCAAAATCAATTATCTGGCTGCCGGCGGAATATTCCCCGCTGCCTTCCTTCAGCGTCAAACGCATCTGCAAGGGCTTCCCGTCAAAACGTTCCAGCGGGCAGAGCTCAGCCGTACCGCCGGTGCCGCAGATCTTGAGCCGCCGGTTTTCAATTCCATTGACCTCCAGGCTGCATGCCCGCATCGATACGAACGCGCGCGGGTATTCCAGGACCGCCAGGCAATTGTTCCTTGTGCCGCCGGGAAACCCGGGCGCGGATTTCAGGAACGGGGTGACCTGTTCCGGGCGCCCCAGCATGGCCACCGCCAGGTCCACCAGGTGGCATCCCAGGTTGAACATGATGCCGCCCCGGAATTGCCCGATGTATGCCTGGTAGGCCTGGCCGCCGTAGTCGTGGCTCATGCCCGCCTGGATTTCGAAAATGTCGCCCAGCCGGCCAGCCCGCGCCGCCTCCCGGCACCACTGCATGGCCGGGTTATTGCGGAACATGTAACCCATCTGGAAAGGCAGGTTGCGGGCCTTGCAGCCGGCCAGCAGTTTGCCGAAGAGATCAATATTTTCGCCGCCGGGCTTGTCCATGTGGATGGCCAGGTTGCGCTCCATGCAGCGGATGGCGGCCGGGACCAGGTCAAGGTTCGGCGTCTCGACCGCCACCGCCTGCAGGCCGGGATAGTTTAATAATTCAGACTCCGTCATCCACTTCAAACCTTCATACGGTTTCAGGTCGGACCCGGCAAACTTGGCCGAGGTCGAATGCCGGTCGTCCACGATGCCGACGACCTCGAAGACGTCCTTCATTTTACGCAAGGCATTTATTTTCCCGGCGGCGTGTTCGTGGCACACCCCGATCTGCCCTATTTTGACCTTTTTCATTGTGATTTGTTATTGAAATCAGGTGATTTTAAAGTTGCCACAAAGATGCACAAAATCTACAAACAAGAAGCCTGTAGTTTTATTAATATAATGCAACTTCTTATATATCACGTCATTATAAATATTTTAGCTTTTGTGTTTCTTGTGCTTTTTTGTGGCGTAAAAAAGTTTCAAAACAGGCTCAAATATCAATCCAAACCTACTTTTTCCATTTGAACTGCCGGTTCTGGTTTTTCACGATTTCGGTCACCCGGACGACTTCCAGCGCCTCGGAATTCTTCACCGGGAACGGGATGTTTTCGCGGATAGCCCGGTACAGGTGGCGGGCTATGTCGATTTCAACCTGTTCCCACATATTGGTGTCCGGCTCAACCTTTACTTTTTTCTCCACCCAGGGTATTATTTCCTCATTGCCATACCCGCCCGCCAGGGGGGGCTGGCTCGCGCTGGCGGTTATTTCCGGCAATTTGTATTCCGGGTCAATATATTTCAGCTGTATGTTTTTTTCGTCGGCGCAAACCAGTGTGCCGCGGCTGCCGTAAACCGTGCAGTAAGCCCCCGGCAACGCCACGGCGTCGCTGACTTCCAGCTCGGCAACCACGCCGTTCTCCCCGACGATCATGATCCGCATATGGTCGTCGGCGTCTCCCGGGGTGACAATGCGCTTCAGGTAACTCCACACATCCCTGACCGGGGCGCCGATATATTGCAGGGCCTGGTCAATAAGGTGCGGCCCCCAGCAGCTGAGTTGCCCTCCCCCGCAGCCCAGGAGGGACTGCCAGTCGGCCCGGCGCCGGAACGGGTGGTGCCGGCAAAGCTTTACCACCTGGATATCCCCCAGGACGCCGCTGGAAATCATTGCGCGTATGTTCCGGAACGCGGGCTCAAAGCGGTGATTATGGAGGAAGAACAGTCTGCCCGGGTATTTTTTGTCGGCGCGCTTGAGTTTCCTGAAATCGTCGCTGGTCACTGCAACCGGCTTCTCGAGCAGCACGTATTTGCCGGCCGCCAGGGCCTGGACCGCGTTGCCGGCATGATCCAGAGAGCGGGTGGCGATGATCGCCAGTTCCATATCCGGGTTTTTCAGAAATTCTTCGAAATTATCATAAGAGGCGCATTTATATTGTTCCGCCAGTTTGCCTGCCCTTTGCTGGTCCCGGTCGCAGCCCGCCACCAGCTCATACATTGCTTTCTCGCCGGAGAAATGACGGGCGTGCACGAACCCTATCCGCCCGAGCCCGCATATTCCGAATTTCACAGGTTTCATTGCTTATTTCCTAAGGGCATGATTTTTATTACGCCGGTCAGCGTATCTTGCTCCAGTCAAAGGCAATGCCCAGGGGCGGATTTTTAGATCCGGCAATGCGTTTGTATACGCCGGGCGCTTCCGCGGGAGAAACGATTTCCGATATCAGGGAACGCGCCTGCAGTTTCCCGGCGCCGACCAGTTTCAGGAAGGCGCGGTAGTCGTCAAGTTCGGTCCAGTGGGCCGGGGAAGATTCATACCTGGCCCTGGCAAAGGTATGGGCTCCGACCAGGGAAATTCCGCGCCGGTGCACATATTTGTAAAAATCAATCGGGACATCTGAAACGCGGGTGCAGCCCAGCAGCGCTATCCGCCCCTCCCAGGCGACATATTCCAGCGCCTGCTGCAGGGCAATCGCCGAGCCGGTAACTTCGACAACCGCGCTGGGACCGCCTCCCCCGGCGGCGGCCTTCACCTTTTCCACAAAATCATCATCGTTCGGTGAAAAGGCCGCTGCCGCGCCGAGTTTCAAGGCCAGCGCCCGGCGTGCCGGGTCCGGATCGGAAACCAGCACCGGGATTGCGCCGGAAAGGCACGCTGCCTGGAGAGCAAATACGCCCAGGATGCCCTGCCCGGCTATCATGGCCGCTTCGCCCAGCTCAATTCTCAACTTGCGCACCCCCAGGAATGAAAACGAGGCGATTGGCGCGAAGGCGGCATCGAGCAGGTCAACGGCATCCTCTTCAATTTTTAAAACCTCGTCCGCCTTCTTGACCGAATGGGAGCGGTGTCCGCCCCAGTTGATGACGACGCGGTCGCCGACCTTCAAATTTATGACTTTTTCGCCCGCCGCAATAACGCGCCCCGCGCCGGAATAACCGGGATAGAACGGGAAACCTTTTTCGGACGCGACGGTATTCGGCCGGTTGAGAAAGTTCGCCATTTCAGTCCCGGCGCTGACCACGGTGTAATCATTTTCCAGCAGCACCTGATCGGCTTCGGGCGGCTGAATTTCGCATTGTTTCAGCGCGGCCTGGCCGGGCGATTCAAAGACGATAAAATGACCCTTCATGGCAATATCTCCTGTTGTCTCACTTCATCTCCAGCGTCTTCAGCGCCCAGGGTTTCAGAGCGATTTTGACCGATGATTTCCCGTCCTTGTTTTTTATTGTTTCCATCTTCTGCGGGACGCCTTCGGAAAGGTCGGTTACGGATGTCATACCCGCCGGCAGCTCGAGTTCGGCCGCGGTTGCCTCCGGCCCGGCATTGACCAAACCGAACCGGTCGCCGTATTTGTTGATGACAGCCTGAGAGGCGGTGTCGGTGATTTTACCCGCGAACAATTCCGGGGCCGCATAGGGCAGAAGCCGGAAGGGCACGACGAACTCGCGCAGATCGCCGATGCGCCCCGTCCAGGGCTCGTTGTAGGTGGGCAGGTTGATGGTTTTGGCATTGGCAAAGCGCAAGGCATCTATCAATCCCTTCCGGAATTTATCCTGCGAACAGACGAACAGGCAGGAATACGACCGCAGGGGTTTCGAGCTCTCCTCGTAGCACAGGTTGACCATTATGCTCAAGCCGCCTGCCTTGAAATCATCCCGCACCCGCGGGAACCAGTCGCGCGTATACAAATCCGGCCACCTCTGTTCCACGGGCCTGATCCAGCGGTTGGCATCCAGCTCGAGCGCCATCCAGTCCTGGCCGGCGTAGAGATCGGGATCGAACCCGCAAAACCTGAGGTAATCATAAAAATTTTTTATACCCAGCTCAGAGGCCCGCTCGCGCGATATGCCCGGCAGCGGGTCCTCGGTGCGGTGCTCGAAGACCGAATACCTGCCCCACCACCAGCCGCGGTCATAGGTCAAGGTCAGATCGGGGCGGTACTGCCGGACTTCCTTCAGGAGCCACCGGTGGAACTTGTACCGCTCGGCGCAAGCCCACTGCATCCACCGGCGGACCAGGTCCGGGCCGCCGTTGAAAAGGGCAAGGATATTTTCGCTGTTGACGGGCGAAGGATTCAGCTTTATGCCGGAGGCGGCGCAAAAATCCCGCATATTGCGCAAGGTGGCGGCGGGTTCGTCGTGCAGCGCAATCTCCTTCAAGGAAGGATAGCGCGCCAGCGCCGGCAGGGATTTTTTCAGCGCCTGCGCGATGCGATCCAGCTCTTCGCCGGTCGGCTTCAACGGTATGCTTTCGCCGGTATAGGAGCCGTGGCCGCCGCCGGTGAAACTGTCGTCGTCGCCGTCTCCAAATCCCAGGTTGATCAACTGGCCGAGGTGCAAATTGACAAACAGTCCCTGTTCCCGGGCGGCTTCGAAAAGAATATTGTTGCCCGCCAGCGTGCCCGGGTGGAAAGACATCCTCAAGTTCGAGCTGCCGCCGAAAAAGCGGCTCATCGGGTCGTGGTAGGTCCAAAGCCCATCGTAGCCTACCAAACGCGGGTACTGGAAAAACCAGTAAGGATTCGGGGCGTCAACCATCTCGGTCAAACAGAGGAGCGAGCGCCGTTTTTCGCGCGGCGGGGCCAGCGCTGCCAGATCCGGAAGTCCCGGCATAGTCTTGACCCGATAGATCCGGACGCTTTTCACGGCCGGGCCCGGCGCGGCTTCCCAGCCGGCCTCGGCGCTGTAGACTCCGCTGAAAACGAGCGAGCATGTGCTTTCATCCGCCCAGTGGCCCATGGGCGCGCAACACAGAAACGATTCTTTCCTGTACTTGCTTTCAGGCGCGTCTCCGGTTTCCAGGCCGCCCCACAGGACCGAGCCGTAAATGAGATTATCGTCCTTGTCGAGGTAGATTGAATGGAATTCGCCCCGGCGCATCCGGTCGAAGGCATGCTCAATTACCACGAGGTAGGGCGTCCTCAACTTTATTTTCGGCTTCAGGTTATACCGGAAATAAATGCCGAACTTGTCCGGGACTTCCCGGCACTGCTTGCCGGCCACGGTCGAAATCGGGATTTTTCCTTCGCCGGGATTATTCAAAAAGGCCAGGTAGCCGTATAGGCCGTGCGGGCCGTGCTGGCCCCCGCGCTCCCGGAGCGTGCCGAATTTTTTCCGGAGGGCCGCGATGGCCGGATCGTTCGATATGTCAAAGCACGGGTGAGGGTCATCCGGGTTGCCGCAGTCAATTTCATCAACCAATTCCAGGTCTGATGCCTTGAAGGGCGCGATGCCCTCATCGCCCTCCCCGGCCAGCGAAGGCCGCCAGGTGTATTTCAAGACCTCCGGCTGCGGCTGGCCGGCCGAGCCGACCGGCAGGGAAAATGCCAGCGTCAGCTCATGCCCGGAAGAAACGACCTCGAACCTGACCTTGTCGGTTTTTTGGAACACCGTTCCCGCCTTGCTACCCGCCGCCCCGGCCAGGGTCACGGGAGTCGCCTCCGGGACATGGATTTGGACCCGGCCGGCCATTGTGGCCAGGTCAATCCTGCCCCCCGCCATGACCGGGTTGGCTTTTACCGTCGCCCCGAACAAGTTCGTTCTCCCGTAAAACTCGTACCCGAGCCTTGCGCCGGCCGGCAGGTTTGCGGCCTTCAGGTTTAATTCGACGGACTTATCCGCGCTTGCCCGGAAGGCTGTTGCAACCGCAACCTGCACCTCTTCCTTGCCAGGCAATTCGAAAGCAAGGGTATATTCCGCCGTTTCGTCCCCGTCCGACTTTTCCACCTTCACCGGGCATTCTTTTTTAACCGGGAACAGGTTTGTGCCGTTGTATTGGATGAAGGGCGTCATGTGGAAGAAGAGGCCGGGGAGGTAATGCGGATCATAATACAGGGAATGGTGCGAAACGTAATAATGGTTGACCGGGCAAAGGGCGTCGATCATGCCCGGCGACACGGGGCTGAAAGCGGCCTTGTAAAAAGCCGGCTGCCACACCAGCATGTTGTTGGTCAAGCTGCTATGTTCCGGCAGAATATAAAGGTTAATATCCAGTATATCGGCGTAGTTCACCAGGCCGTCTTCCCGGCCCTTGATTCCCACATAAAAAGTGTTTATCGCTGTCGGGGGAAATTCGATCGTGGTCCTGTCCCGCGGATAAATCAGCTTGCCGGCATTTACGGCGATTTTCACCAGGCTGCCATCCGGCTTGCGGATGCAAGCGGCCCAGGAGTTTTTGAGGGGCACATTCTCCTTCCACTGGATGACGGCCCGGGTAAAGAGCGGGACACCATCCGGGAAGCGGTCAAACTGGCCGGGATAGTTGGGCTTGAGGGGACTATCGAACCGCACGCCAACGAGGGTGCGGTTACCGTCGCCGGTCCACGGCTTGTAATATTTGGGAAAAACGCCGGGCCTGTCAATTGCCCGGGCGCGGGTGAGCGCTTCCCAGTCCCGCCCGTTATCGGCATAATCGGTGGTGGCAAAGAACCGGCCCTGCCGGGAAAAATCGAGGGCGGCCTCCGGCTTGCCTGCGCACGTGTTTCGATACCCGAAAATAACGTCAGCCCGCGCAACAGCCATGCCGGCTGAAAAAACAGCCGCGGCAAGGCACGCCGCTGAAAAAGCATTGCACAACGTCAGTTTTGTATTCATTTCCTCACGCTAATGACTGTTTCCGCCGCTTTTAATCCGGGCGACGACACGCGGACCTTGAGATCGGCCTCTTTCCCGCAGTTCTGAACCACCGCCAGCGCCAAACCGTTGAACAATCTTATTTTGTTTGCCTTTTCCGATTCGTGGCTGGCCGGGTCGCCGGAACAAAGCCCCAGCAGTTTTCCGCCGCAATCCACCTCGACGGTAACTTCATTGTTGGCGCAAGGCACGAACGTTTCTTCCGCATCATGGGCGCTCAGCTTGATGAAAGAGACGTCTTCCCCGTCGGCCGACAGGTTCTGACGGTCCGGGCAAAGACGCAAATGCCCGGGTGCGCCCGCGGTTTTGATTTCCAGCCTACAGACGATTTTTCCGTCTTTCATCCGCCCCACCGCCGTCAGGACTCCCGGCTCATAAGGAATGCTGGCCCATACCAGGTGGGGCCGGTTGGTTTTATACTGGATATAATCTGGCTCCTGGTTGATTTTTCTCCCGTTTACAAACAAATCGACGATGTCGCAGCAGTTCCGGTAACACCATATGTCAATCGGCTGGCCTTCCCGGCCCGGCCAGGTCCAGTGTGGGAAAATATGAAACACGGGAGCCTTAGTCCAGATGCTCCGGTAATAGTAATATGCGTCCTTGGGAAAACGGCACAGGTCCAGCACGCCGAACTGGCTGGTGACAACCGGCCAGCCGGTTGTTTCGCCCCGGTATTCTATGGCCGACCACATGCAGCCGCCGGCCATCCAGGGCCGGGCGTTTATGTGGTCCCAGCCTTCCGCAAAGTGCAGGGTGCCCTTTTCATGCGAGGAGCACAAGTCGTAGACGCTGCAGTAATGCCCGGCGCGTTTCAATATCCGGCCATCGCCGAATTCCTCCAGCTCTTCCCGGGATGATTCTCCCGCCGGTCTTTCCCGGTAAAATCCGCGCGCGCCGCGGCCGGAAGAATATTCGCTTATCATGATCTTCCGCTGCGGAAAGATCTCATGATCCCGGTCGTCGATGCTCATGCCGCCGCCGTTGTATCCGACCACGTCGGTTACCATGGCAAAACCGTTGGCATTGGGATCGGCATTGCCTTCCAGCGCCACGGCGGTCGGGCGCGCCGGATCCAGCTGGTGCGCCAGCGCGTGCAGCGCTTTGAGAAAGCCGGTCGATTTTTCACCGCCTCTATCCCCGGCCGTGTTGGCCAGCGACCAGAGGATGATCGAGGGATGATTGAAATCGCGATTGACAAGGTCCATCAGGTCTTCTTTCGCGCCATTATCCACATCCAGGTTGCGGGTCTCCGCCCAGACCAGCATGCCCAGCCGGTCGCAGGCATCCAGGAGAGCCGGCGCGGCGGGATTGTGCGAGAGGCGTATGAGATTCGCGCCCATTTCCTTCAGCACTTCAACGTTCTTAACGTGCGCCCGGTCCGGCAAAGCCGCGCCAAGCCCGCCGAAATCATGGTGGGTACAGCCTCCCCGCAGCTGCACCTTCCTGCCGTTCAGGAAAAATCCGCGGTCGGGGGTGAACTCGAACCAGCGGATGCCGAATTGCGTCTCCTGGCTGTCAATTTCACCGCCGGCCGAAACAACCTCGGTCCTTGCGGTGTAAAGGGCCGGGTGCTCCGGGGCCCAGAGCGCGGGTTCGTCAATGACGGCTTCCTGGATGAATTCGCCATTCTGCCCCTGAAGGATATTCGCCGCGGCTTCCAGCACGCTGACCACGCGCCCGCCGGGGTCCAGGATGCTCGTCCTCAGCGTGCAGCAGGCCGGCCCCGCAGACTTGTTTGCAACTTGGGTCCGGACATTGACCGCCGCGGAGGTATAGGATACATGCGGGGTAGTGATTTTTATTTTCCAAGGCTCGACATGCAGCGCCGGCTTTACGATGCACCAGGCATGGCGGTAGATGCCCGATCCTTCGTACCACCATCCCTCAGTTTTTCTAGCATCGACATAAACCGCAATAATGTTGCCTTCGCGATTGCCATTGAGATGGGGCGTTATGTCGTAAACGGCCCCGGTGTAGCCGCTGCGATGCGAGCCGGCTTTTTTGCCGTTTACCCAAAGGACGCTGTCGCGGAAAATGCCTTCAAAATACAGGTAAACCCGCTGCCCTTCAGACCTGGCGGGGGCATTCAATTTTTTCCGGTACCATCCCGTTCCTTTCGGGAGGTAGCTGTCCGACCGCGGAATCCACCTGGGGCTGGAAGCAGTATCGCCGGGAGACCGCTGGCGTCCGTCCTCAAAGTATCCTTCCTGGAAGTTTTTTTCGGAAAATTCGCCCTCTATGCTCCAGTCGTGCGGAAGGTCGAGCCGGCGCCAGGCGGAATCATCGGATTGAACCGACTCCGCCCCGGCCACGTCGCCCAACATAAATTTCCAGTCTTTATCAATCTTCATGTATCCCGTCAAACAAGCCATTTGGACTCCTGTCATCCGCCTTTCTTATTTCATCTCCAG
>JBAYWJ010000010.1:0-28711 GCA_041674125.1 Kiritimatiellia bacterium | reverse complement strand
CGCCGTGATGGGCTGGGAACCAACGGCATCATAACGACGATCCGGGCGGAGATCCCGGGCACCGCGGTCCTGCGGGGTGATGTTCCCGTTACGGGCTTCAGCAAAGAGGAAGGAACAAGGTTTGTTTACGCGACTGCCCTGCCCGCCACCAGCGCGGTCGTGGTAGTAAACGAGCTGGACACGCTGAAGATCCTTGAAAAGGCGTCCAGCCCGGCGGAGCTTGATTTCATGCCGGGGGTGTTTTACCACGACCCGGAAGCCCAAAAGCTATATATCACTCCTTCGGATGCTCGCCCGGCTCTAATGCACCGCTACACGGCCACCCTGATCGGGACGCACGGGCTTTATCTCTCCAACGCCCGCGGCGTGGCCATCGAGGGCCTGGCGGCGACCGGGTTCAACGCCATGAAGGAAATGCCGGGACAGGACTATACCTTGGCCAGTGTCTGGGGTATATTTGTTGCTGACGGGCAGGACTGCATTATCCGCGACTGCCAGGCCTGGATGAACGGACAGGGGATCGGCCTCAACTCGCAGGGCAAGGAAAGCGGCAGCAACGTGATCGAGCGCTGCACGGCCTGGGGCAACTTCACCCGGTTCGGGGTCGGCGACCGCGGCGGCCTGACGCTGATCGATCCGAAACGTGACACAATCCGCAACTCGCTCGCGTTTCTCAACGGGGAATACGGGATCAACATCCGGGGCGGAGAGCGCAAAGCAAGCCTCCTGGCGGACAACATTGCCTGGGGCAACATGTGCGATTTCAAAATCAAAAGCGGGTATGCCCACTTGCGCGAAATCGAGCGCTGCGCCGGGCCAACCTGGACCCTGAATGGCGGTACACCGGCCTCCTGGTGTCTCGTCGGCCGGGGCAAAGTTGAATGTGCGAACGATACGATCATGCTTTCTTCCGAAACCAACCTCAATCCCGACGCGGAATTCGCAGACCCATTGAACCACGACTACCGCCTGCAATCAGACTCGCACTTCCGGGGCGCCGGTCCGGAAGCGCGCGACCGCGGCCCCTACCCTTACGCAAAGAACATCTTTTATGTCAGCACCGAAGGCAATGACGGGGCCGACGGGCTTTCATTCAGCAATGCCTGGAAGACCATTGCCCGGGCCATGAAGGACCTTGAGCCGGGCGACACGCTCTACCTGTGCGGCGGACGTTACGACTCCGCAAAGGTAGGGCTGACGGTCCCCGTCGGCCGTTCCGACAAACAGGTAGGGCCGACATTCCCTGCCGGCCTTTCCAACAGCGGCGCGGCGGGACACCGCGCCCTACCTTGTGGGATTACGATCCGCGGCCGCGGCCTGACCCTGCCCAAACTGGAAGGACCCTTGGAGGTTTCCGGTTCCTGTCCAATTGCCTTCGACCGGGTCGGATTTACCGGTCCGGTATCGGTGTCGGGTCCGGCCGCAGTAAGTTTCAACAACTGCCAGTTCCAGGGCCGGACGTTTGGCCTGCAGGCTGATAAAGTAAACGAATTGCGGGTCACGCACTGCGTTTTCACCGGGTTTGAACAAGCGGCACTGGTGATCGGGCCGATGCCCGGCAAGGCCGGCCGGCTGGATAAGTTGATGGCCGTAATAAAGAAAAAAGACCAAGCGGCGCCTTCAAGCAACAGCTCCGGGGTTTATCTGGCCGGGAATCTGTTCGACAACCAGCGCGGCGCGGCCCTGCAGGTGGACGGTAAAAACTGCATTTTATATTCGGACTACAACAGCTACCGGCAGGCTTCCTTCGGCTGGAAAGTAGCCGGCAGGCCATGGCCCGCCTCAGAGGTCCAGAAAAGCCATGATCAACACTCGCATGAGCTAGTGCCGGAGTTTGAGAATAATAACGATATTTACATCCTGAAAAATGCTCTGACATTTGCCGCTCTGGGCCCGCTGGACCGCCCGATCGGGCTTTACCGCGATGAAAAGCACAGAGAGGCGCTGGGCATGGTCTCGCCGCCGAAAGCGCATTCCGTCGGCGCCACCACGGTCAACATTGAATGGATGACATCGCGCCCCGCAACCTGCCAGCTCCGCTGGGGTGATACGCCCGAATGCACCCAGACCAATTATTTCGACATCAACTGCTTCGGCAGCTACAGCCTGACGGGACTTAAATCTAACCAGGCCTATTATTTCAGGATACAATCACTCTGGGCACCGACCTCCTCTTTTTTCCCGCGCGTTCCCCCGCCCTCCGCCGTAACAATAAGCGAAGCCCCAATTTCTTTCACAACCTTGAAGGAAGATCCCGCCCCGGCGGTGTACCACGTAGCGCCGGATGGCAGCAACGGGAACACAGGCCTGGACCGTAATAATGCCTGGAAGACGATTCAGCACGCGGCCGACTCAGTGAAGCCCGGCGACACGGTCCTGGTGGCGGGAGGCGTTTACCGTGAAAGGGTGCGTATCCGGGCGACCGGATCAAGCAATGCGCCCATCGTGTTCAAGGGCGCGCCGGGCGAGAAAGCGGTCATGGATGGCGACGGCAAAAAAATCAACACGGCCTTTATCGTGGCGGGGAAAGAACATGTCCGCTTCGACGGTTTTTACTTCCGCGAATTCAACCGCGAACCGCTCCAGTCGGCCGAATGGTGGTGGCCGGAGTTTTGCGGTGAATTCAATATCCACCACTGCCGGGACATTGCAATCACGCGCTGTTTTTCAGACGGGCGCGGCGGCTATACCGCGCGTTTCATCAGTGCCTGGCAGGTTGAAAACCTGTTCATTAAAAACTGCGTCACGATGAACAAGATGTCGGGCGCCATGGAAATCCTGCATTGCCCTAATTTGCGCCTGGAAAACAATGTCTTTGCCCGGCCGATGATCTCTTGCTATATCCTCAGGAATGAAGATAAGCATCCGGCCGCGATGGAAAACAACATCTTCACCGACATGCTCAAGAAAAAAGCCGACGTAAACATCGGCTTTTTTGTGGATAATCCGAAATCAACGCGGCAGCGGAACAACTGCTACTTCGTGCGCAGTTTCCCGCCGCAAAAAAGGGCGCTCCTGGGAACCAACACTTATGAGCAACTTACAGCTTATATCAGTAACCCGCTCTTTGCCGACCCATTGTTTGCCGGCGACCCGAGCCCGACCAACACGGCCGGGTTCCCGCCAGACAGGATGATGGATCCCGGGCTGAAGCTTGATTTCAATTCGTTTTTCGCCACGAACCCGGAAGTGGCCAGGCGCGGCATTGGCCTGCAGCCGGAGGCGTTCAGGGATTTTAATTTCACGGCCGAGCAGCACCCGGGGCAGGCGAAATGACGCATTTATATGGCCAAATACCAAGAAAGATGTAATGTGTCATGAAAAGAGAATCTGTAAAATATTCATAATGAAAATAAGGATCACGTTAAAAAATCATCTCTGCCAAAGCGTAATTATTTTGTTTTCAGCGCTGGCAATGCTTGTTCCGCCCCGCGCTACGGCCGATCATTACGTGGCCACCAACGGCAATCATGTCACGCCATATGAAACATGGGCAAAGGCCGCCACCAACATCCAGGATGCGGTGAACGCCGCCGGGGCCGGCGGGACGGTATGGATCTCCAACGGCATTTACAGGGTAACTTCCTCGTCGACCAGGCTCGTTTCCATCACGAATTCCCTGAGCCTGCGCGGATTCAGCGGCAACCCGGCCGATGTCCTCATAGACGGCAACGGGCCCGCCTGCACCAACCGCGGCATATATGTTGCCCTGACGAACCCGGCCTCCGTGCTGATTGACGCCTTGACCATCTCCAATTTTTACGCCAGCGGGAGCGGCGGCGGCATTTTAATCAAGATCACGAATCTTGTGTCGGGGGCCGAGGTTTCCGGCACGGCCGTGGTGCAGAACTGCGTCTTAACCGATAATAAGTGCTTCAGGGCGGGCACAACTTTCCGCGGCTGGGGCGCCGGGCTGTGCGCGTTTGGACAGGTTGGATCGGATTTTTACACGGTGGTGTCAAACTGCGCCATCGTCAACAACATTACGACAAACGCGGCCTTCGGCAACGCCGGCGGCGGCGCCCTTTTTTACATGAGCCGGTTTGCCATGCAGGGCTGCCGCGTGGCGGGCAATATATCCACCTATGACGGCGGCGGCGGAATTTGTGTTTTCCAGGACAATCTGACCATACCCGGGTCGGTGATCAAAAGCTGCGTGATTGAAAGCAACACGACCCTGACCACGGCCTACGGGGGCGGCGTGCGCGTCGCCAACGGCACCCTGATTGAGAATTGCACGATACGCTATAACCGGGTGATCGGCACGGCTGGAGGCGGGGGAATCTACCTCGGCGCCGGGCAGACCAACACGCTCCGCAACTGCCTGGTCTGCTACAACACCGCCAATATGGGCGGCGGCTTATACATTCCTGCCTCAACCAACCTGATCGAGAACTGCACCATAACCAGCAACGTGAATGCTTCCACTGAGAATGGCGCCGGCATCTGGATGGGCTTCGCCGGCAGCCAGCTGGACATGCGCAACACGATCCTCTATGACAATTACAAGACCAACGGAGTGCTTTACAATTTCTACCTGGTCAATTACATACGCTCCGCGGCCAACTGCTGCACCATGCCTACCAACGGCATCGCCGGCGCCGGCAATTTCACAAACGCACCGCGTTTTGTGAATTTCGCGGGCGGTGACTTCCGGCTGGCTTCTGATTCGCCCTGCATCAACCGGGGCCTGAACCAATCATGGATGAGCGGCGCGCTGGACCTGGACAGTCATACCCGCATGGACATATTTTCCGGCATAGCCGACATTGGCTGCTACGAATATGTGCACGGGGGGACCCTGTTCATGGTGCGATGACCCTGCCATTGCCCAAACCCGGCCGGACGTTACGCCACAAGATGCTTCCCGTTATTCCGCCGGCGCGTCTTCGGGCAGGACAAGGCCGTTGCCGTCGAGCCTGTCAAGGGGATCGGCGGCAACGTGTTCGGTCTTGAAGGTCATCATGGCCGGCATGTAGAAGGGATAAGCCCGGCGGCCGATCTCCGGCTCGCGGCGCATTTCCTTCACCGTGGCCAGGTCGGAATTATCCAGGCGGTAATAGAGCGTCATGTGCTTGGAATCCAGGATCACGTAATCGTCTCTGTATTCCACCAGGGCGACGGCGTGCCCTCCGATGCCGAAGCAGCGCGCGCGGTGCTTTTTGTCCGTGTTGCCCTTTTCCATCAGGTTGAGCACTGTGGCCAGGACGCGCGCCATGTGGCCGCAGTAGCCGCTGCCGAAGCGCAGGAGCGAAAGCGTCTCCAGGCGGTGCGAGGCGCCCGGGTCGTAGGCCGTGTGCGCGCGCATCAGTGAGGGCTGGCCCATGAAGAACATCATCCCCAGGAGGCGGTCGGCGTCGTTATCATAAAGCCCGTGGATGTATTTTGCCATCTCTTCCAGGCACTTCGGGTCCATCAGGTTGAACCGGACCGATCCATCGGCGCTTTCAAGGGTAAAGTCGGAAGGGGCGCCCTGCATGGTGTTGCGCCGGAAAAAACGCGGCTGGCGCGAGGCGATGTATTCAGCCGTCTTTCCCAGGAAATCCTTGTCTTTGGGAGAAGGTTTGGCCGCGGGTCCTTCGGTTTCACCCTTGTGCAGGTAGTTCAGCGGCAGGGAGCCATCTTCCCAGCCAAACTCGTACGACCCGCGCCAGAGTATTTTATCAAGGCCGCGCTTGCGGACTGAAAGCTCCAGCACGCTGGCATCGTCATAATGCCGGGTGCGCCAGTTAATTTTTCCGGCAACTATCCCCCTGCCGGCCGGCTCGAGGGCGCACCGCCCGCCCGGGTAGATGGGCTTTCCGTTCCGGCGGGAACGCACGGAATATGCCAGCTCAAGGCCGGACCTTGAAGGCGTTTTAAAGCTGATAACGGATCTGTTCGTGCCGAAATGCGGCACGCCCAGGCCGGCCTCAAGCAGTTGGGGTGTATCGCGGTCAAACACCACATCGGTAAAAACAAGCGGGTTGGCGGCATAATATCCGGGAATGGTTGAAAGGAACGATGTTTCACCCGCAGAGTTTGAAGGGTTGGGTATGCTTGTTTTCGTGGGTTCTCCCCGGTAGACCGGCCAGCGCGTGTGCCTGGCAATGTTCAAGCCCAGCACTGTCTCGGGTAACGGCGCTTCCATACCCATGCTTTCAAAGGGGATGGCCATCTCAAAGGTCCAGGCCCGGCCCTCCTCCACCAAGGCGGCGTAGCGGAAATACATCCCGAAATCAGCCTGCTCCTTGTGGTGGAACCAGCGGCTGCCGGGGCCGGAGCGGTATTCCATCCGGTAGGTGCCGCGGCCGGTATCGGTCTGGTCGAAGGGCCCGACCGAGAACCGGCGGTAGTTGACGTGGTCATGGCCGGGGTTCACGATGACGTCCACCCGGTCGCGGCTGAAAATGTCGCGCATGTAGGCCGAGCCGGCGCGCCGGAGGTTGGCGGTGTTTTTGCACTCGCAGCGCGCGGCCAGGAAGAGGTAGCCGGCGTCATGCCCGAGCCAGATGCTGGTGCGGCTGGCGGCGGCGGTATTATCCTCGCGCACGAATTTGTTCCATTTTGCCGCTCTGCCCCACTCGCCCCGGCCGATCTTTCCGTCAATGCCGGGCGCATTGATCAGCGGGCAGACAATTGTAAGGGGTTTAAGTTTGAATTCTTGTGGGTTCATTTTGTTTTTCCCGTGATTATGGTGGACATGACATTTGCCGGAATGGATACAATGCCGCAGGCCCCAAGTCAAACGTAAATGGCAAGCGCATGTTCCGGGCATCAAGCTGAGTCCTGGCCATCGCAAAGATCATTCAAAGCCGATAGCCAGCGTCACTGGCGCGTAACCACCGGTAGAGAACATAACAATCCACTCAGTTCCATTAATGCTCTTGACGGCCGGATCAGCGAGCCCATCGCCGTCGTAGTCGGCCGGAACGGGGATATAACCCGCGCCTCCCAATGCGTGGGCCAGGGCGATGGAGAAATAGTTTGCGCTTGAAATCTTAAACACCCACACCCCGTTACTCTCTCCATACACGGCCGGGTCCGCCTTGGCATCCCCGTCGTAGTCCGCCGCCACCGCCCGGTAACCGGTTCCGCCCAGGAGGGCCAGCGCTTCGACCGTGTAGTAGTTGGCGGTGGAGAGCATGACGCGCCAGTCGCCGTTATCCCGGTGGTATACCCCGGGGTCCGCCAGCAGGTCGCCATCGTAATCCGCCGGCATTCCGCTGTATCCCGAACCACCGAGCGTCTGGGAAAGGATGATAGCCACGGCATAGTTGGCCGAGGATGGCAGAATAATCCAGCGTCCGGTCACCTCGTGGTACACAGCAGGGTCGGCCTTGCGGTCGCCGTCGTAGTCCGCGGCCACCGAGGCATAGCCGGGCCCGCCCAGACCGTTCAGGGTGGTGACTATCATGTAATAGCCGGAGCCCGAGAGCTTGATTTTCCATGTGCCCGTGGATTCATCGTAGACGGCCGGGTCGGCCTTGCGGTCGCCGTCGAAGTCTGCGCAGATCCCTGAAGAAATGATCGTCCTCCAGCCGGTATCGGAAGAGCTGAAGGCGCTGGTGGAACCGCCGTTGGTGGCTTTTATCCAGTAATAATAAGCCTGGCCGGCGGAGGCGGAATAATCGGAGCAGTTGGTGGAGGTGCTGTTGGTGACCTGGGTGGCGGCAGAGGAGCTGTCCGATGTGTGCCGCCAGACCTGGTAGCCGGAGGCGCCGGAAGCGGGGTTCCAGGTCAGGACAACCCGGTCATAGTAAGTTCCCTTGCTGGCTGAGAGCCCGGACGGTGCTGAAAGAGTGCGCGTATCCAGGGTGAAGACGGGCGAGACACCCCAGCCGGTGGCGGCGCGGGCGGCGATGCCAGGCAGCAGAACAAGCGTTGCCAAAATGATCCAAAATCCGCAATTAATTATTCGCGCGGCTTTCATGCCCTCTCCTGTCACACTTATGCCTGATGCCGAATTCATAGCCCCATAATCTTTATAACGAAAGAGGATAACAATTTTGGCTGCAGGGTGCAGTCTCGGGTTTAGGTCCATACGTGTCCATAAGATGCTGCTGCGTGCTGGCCGGAAGATAGCCGGGCGGCAGTTCAGGATGCCAATCCGATCCGAACTCGGATAGAGGAATGCCATGTTCATTATATTCCTGCAGAGCATCGACAATCGGCTTCTGACTGGAGGGGAACGCGGCGGGTTTGTCGGGCGTGGCAATTCCGGAAGCAACATTCCAAACCCCGTAGCCAAAATTGTTGACCCCGCTGATAGCTTGGACGATACCCCACGCTCCAGCTGGCGTCAGGGGTCCTCCTCCCGCGGTCGCAGCCGCGACGCCGCTTATCACCTGCCAGGAGCCGTAACCCATTTGACCGGCTCCCGTGCCCATCGTGACCCAGTTGGGGCCCAAGCCGAGCGAATCCGCCAAATTGACGGGATCGTTGGAACAATAGGCATACAGGTTAACGTCCGGCCCCATGAAACCCGCGGGATCGCGAATGAGCCAGCGGCCGGTTTCGGGCGCATAGTCCCGCGCACCGAACCGCACGAGGCCCGTGTCGGCATCGTAAAGCCCGCCGGCGAACCCGAAGGGCTGGAAGCCGGGCGCGCTGTCGTTCAGCACCCGGCCCCATTCATCGTAATCCAGGCGCTGGGCAATGGCGCCGGTATCAGCCTGCACCACAAGGCGCGGACTGCCGCGGTGGTCAGTGATGATTCGATAAACGTTTCCGGACCGGATCATGTAAAGCGGCGCCGCGTTGCCGCCGCCATAAACAAAGCGGCTGACCACGTTGCTCTGGGCATCGAGCTCTGCCAGGGGCAGCAGGCCCGAGCCATAGAGAAAGCCCTGGGTAAAGACGCCATCCACAAATTTCGCCACGCGGCGGCCGAACCCGTCCACCCGGTAGGCGATATTTGTGCCGCCGGGCAAGTCAACCGCCATCAGGTTGCCGCCCCCGTCATAGGTGTAACCGGTGACCCCGGCCTCAGAAATCTTGTTGGTCAGGTCGCCGCCGGTGTTGTATAAAAACTGCTGGGTGCTGCTTGCGGACTGCATATTTGTCAGGCGGTCCTGGCCGTCGTAAGCCGCGGACCAGGACACCCCGTTGACGACCCAACTGGTGCGGTTCCCATTACCGTCGTAGGCGTAGCTGTTCGTGCCGGCTCCATTGGTGACCACGGCGACCAGGCGGCCGGCCGGATCATACTGGTACGTTGAAGCAATGGCAGCGCCCTCCACGGTTTCGGTGGCGCTCTCTATGCGGCCCAGAGCGTCCCGCGCATACGCGACGCTGAAAACCGGGTATCCGTTCGTTAGCGCCGTATAATTCGTGACTTCACCATAACCGTTATAAGCGAAGGTGTCGGTTGCATTGGAAAGCGAAATTCCCGTAAGCAGGCCGCTCTCCGGCGCGCGTCCAAGGCGGCAAGGCCCGGCGTTGGTCAGGAGCCCGTCGGCATCAAAGCTGTAGGCCGCGGCAAAAGCGCCGTTGACAATCTCGCTGACGGGCCGGAAATCGTTGTCGTAGGCGTAAGCCACCGCACCGGTTACAACTCCGGACAGCGCCAGTCGGGTAATCAACTTGCCGTCATACGTATACCCGATGGTCACCCCGCCCGTGGCGGCGATCGAATTCACCAGGCCGTTGGCCAGGTATGCAAACACCAACCGGTTGCCGGCCAGGTTGTTCGTCCCGGGCCGGCCGGCGGCGTCGTAGCCGAACGAAAGGACCTGGCCTCCGCCGCGGTCGAGCTGAACCGGCTGGCGCTCAGCGTTATAGATGGTTACCTGGGGCGTGCCGCCGGGGGCGGTATAGTTGGTGACAAGATCCACCAGGGAAAAGGCAAACGTGTGCGCCGACCGGCCCGGGGGAGTGACAGAGGTCCGGTTGCCCTGGGCATCGTAAGTATACTGAATGGTGCGCCCGTCGGGCAGAACATGGCTCGTCACCCGGCCGATATCGTCGCATGTCATGCGGTTGGTGCGGCCGAGCGCATCCGTTACCTGCGAGAGGAACCCGTTGGCATCATATGCGTACTGCGTCACGCGGCTGCCCGTCTGGGCCGAAATAAGCCTGCCATGGGAATCATAAGTGTTCGTGACCGCAAGCACGCCCGGCCTGGACACCACGAGAGGGCGTCCCAGGGCGTCCCTGGACGTGGTGGTCTTGCGGCCGGCCGGCGAAGTGGCGCTGAGGAGGCGATTGGAATACGCGTAGACGTTGGTTGTCGCGCGGCCGTTGAGCGTCACCGTGTCGGTCAGGCTGGCGCCATCCGTCACCCGGGTGAACATGCTGGTGGAAGCCAATCCCGAGGGAAGGCGTACGACCCGACGCTGAACGAGCGGCGCCTGCATGCCATAGCGCGGGTCGGGACCGTATTCCGAGCCGACGACCGTTCCCTCCGGCAGCTGGTTGGTCTCGTACCCGTTTTTGAGGAAATCGGATATTTGAAGAGTTCCATCGGGCGCGGTCACGGTGCGGCGGCTATTGCCGGTTGACATTTCGTCCACGCGCACGCGGTTGACGCGGCCCAGGGCCGAGGTAGAGGCGGCCTCGTAACCATTCGACCATGAATTTTTGCCGACTGTTGTATACCCGCCGGCGGGATCGGTCACGCGCGTTACGTTGCCGGTGCCGTCATAGGCGACCGTATAAACATACGCGGCGCCGTTGGCGCCGACGACGGATGTCAGGCGGGAGCCGTCATAAGTCATGCGCGTGGTCTGGCTGCAGGGATCGGTTACGGCCGTCAGGCTGCCGTTTTCGATGGTCAGCACTGTGCGCTGGCCATAGGGGCTTCGAATGGCTTGCGGCGCGCCGTCCGCGGCACGCTCGATGGTGGTCACCAGCCCGTCGCCATCGGTTATGCTTTGCAGGAAACCGTTGGTATAGGCGAAGACATAAAGGTTGCTGCCGGTCAGGGAGTTCAGGGTGCGCAGATGGCGGCCATCGGAGTCAAACTCATAAAGCAGAGTTGCATCGTCGGAAGGAATGACCGTTGTTCCGGTGCTGAAGGGCGGCAGGGTGGCGGCCATGCGCCGGATCCGATTGTTGTAATAATCCGCAAGATAGAGGGCATGCTTGGAAGAGGCCAGGCAGACAAGGCTTTGGATTTGAGCGGCGGGCGAAGGCTTGTTGTCGCCGGAATAGCCGGCGGTGCCGTTGCCCGCTATCGTTAGAATAATGCCGTCGCTGTTCACCTGGCGCACCCGGTAATTCATGCTGTCCGCCACGTAAAAGGCATTATCCGCCGCCGGCAGAACCTGGTACGGCTCCCAAAGAGAGGCGTTGGTGGCCGGCTCGCCATCGCCGTAAAACCTGGCGGCTCCGTCGCCGGCCACGGTGGTAATGATGCCGTCCGTCTCGACCCGGCGCACGCGGTGGTTGCCGGTATCCGCGATGAGTAGCGCCCCGTCTGATGCCACCGCCACGCCAAAGGGTGTCTGCAGTGAGGCGTTGGCGGCAAACCCGCCGTCGCCGGAAAATCCGCCGTCGCCGGTGCCGGCGATGGTGACGATGTAGCCGTCGGGCGCTATCCGGCGGATGCGGTGGCTGCCGAACTCGGCCACGTAAATGACCCCGTCGGGCCCGACGGCCAGGCCAACGAAATCGCCAAACCCGGCTTGGATGGCAAGGCCGTTATCGCCGGAATAACTGCTTGCGCCGCTGCCGGCCACCGTGCTGATGATCCCGTCGGTCCCGATGCGGCGCACCCTGTAATTGCCGGCGTCGGCCACGTAGAGGGAGCCATCCGGCCCGAAGGCCAGCCCCTGCGGATGAGAAAGCGCGGCGTTGGCGGCCGGGCCGCCATCGCCGGAGAACCCGCCCGTGCCGTTGCCGCCAACGGTTGCGATCGTCCCGTCGGTGTAAATCCGGCGAATGCGGTTGTTCCACCAATCGGAGAAATAAATGGAGCCATCCGGCGCGATGGCGATGCCGGCGGGATAATGCATAGCGGCGTTGGTGGCCGGGCCGCCGTCGCCGGAAAACCCGCCCGTGCCGTTGCCGCCCACCGTGTTTATGATCGTATCCCATGGGCGCACCGCATCGCCCGTCAGCTTCATCGAGCCGTTGCCGAAGTGGATGGTTTCACTGATCGGATTATACACATGCAAAACGTCAAGCGTCCAGTCGCCAAAGCCCTGGGAAACTGCCACCGGTGCGTAGCAGAGCGACATGATGACCGACTGGTCCAGCCTCTTTTCGGGGCCCGGGTAGGTTCCGTCCGGCATGCGCATGGAACTGGGCAACCCGAAGGTCCGGGCCTGGAACTCGGATATCGCATACGTTGTGTCATAAACATAACCCAGAGTGACTTGCAGAGGCTGGTACCCTCTTACGGTGCGGCTATAGGCATCCTTGCCGTTCCAGGTGTAGGTATAGTTAAGGTTGACCGCCGGCGAAAAGGTCTCGATGGCACTCTGCCCGGCAATCGAGGTGCGCAGCTCAATCCTCTTCAGGCTCGCGGGAACACTGCCGCCGCTCAGGGGGAACGTCACGGAGGCGCCGCCGGACGAGCCGGGCATGCGGGCGCTGGTATAGTTCAAGCTGAACGGCGTTCCGGCAATCGGCAGGCTTTCACGAAACGCCTGGTTGTCCAAATCGAGAGTGCCGTACCCGCCCTGCGTTTGCGGCGACCCCGTCTGCTGGCCGGCCGTCGAAGAAGGCGGCTTCGGCTTTTGGGCGCCGTTTGGCAATATTTTTGCAGGATTGAAATCCTTTCTTGAAAAATGCTCTACCGGCATACGCCACACGCTCTGCGTCACGGCGGGAGCGTAAGTTTGTGCCACGACTCTCCGCTCGTCAGCCGTGATGCCCAGCGCCAGCAAGTCCTCGTCGCTTGCCAGCGTGCCGTTGGTCGATAGCGAAACGAGTGCCAGCCCGTCCGCGTTGGTTCCCTTCAAGTCCATCACGATCCCGTCCGGCGCAGGCAGCCATACTCCGGCATCCTCGTCGTAATAGCCGAGGGGAATGCCGGCGCCGGCCGGGAAGCGCAGGAAGTTGTCCAGGTAATAAAGGACGTTGGTGCTGAACAACACGCTCGCGCCGGCGACCGTGGCCTGGGCCTCGTCGGCGCCGGCCTCGACGCAATACGTGTAAGCCACGGTGGCGGGCAGGTCGCCGGGCATGGCCGCCGGCCCGTTGGTTCCAACCGTGTATTCCGTAAACCGGGTGGTGAGAGTGGCGGTTTCCTGGGTGCCACCGGCGTAGGTGTGAATCCATGCGCGCGTGCCGGGTGGAAAAAGAACCCGCGGCCGGCGCTCGCCCCGCTCGTCGCTCGTCAGGCTGCCCAGCGCCACCTGCCAGTTCGTGGAAGGCAGGCTGACCACGGCGACTCCGCTGTCGGAAGGGATCATAACAACGTCGTCAATCGCCAGGTAATCCTGCCAAGGCACGTCATAAGTGCGCTGGACCGGAAGGTATCCGTTCTTGCTGAAATTCAGGTGCAGGATGCCGCCGCCATTGACGGCCATGTCATACTGGCCGTTGGTGCGGGTCAAGGTCCGGCCGAATTCCGGATGGTTGTTGATAGCGACCGTTACGCCGGAAAGAGGCTCTCCAGCGCGGGTCAACGCCCGGCCCCTGAGGACCGCGACCTGCACGGCGCTGATCGTGCCGGAAGCCACGCCGGTCTGGATTGGATTGGCTCCGGTATAGAGAAACGCGGTGCTCTGACCTATGATGGTCACCACCCCGTTGGAAACGGCCGGGGCCACGGTGGCCGGATCGGGCGGCAAGGGCGGGTTGTAATTATCATCGGCCGTCACCTTCACCCGCACCGCGGTTGAATATTGCCCCGGCCAGTCCGCGCCGGCGTCCCACACGATCGCCTTGCCCGTGCCGGGCGTAATTCCAGCGCCGGCATCGCCGCTCACGCTCGTTGCGGTAAGATTGTAGGAAACCCCGGAGTTGGTCGAAACGGTAACGGTAACCGTCACGCTGTTAGTGGCGGTGACATCATAGGTGATGTCAACCAGCTTGGTCCCGGTCCTCTGGCTGGCAGTCACGTTGGAGACCTGGGGATCGCCCCCAGCCGCTAAAGCTATGGGGGGCAGGACTGCAGTTAATGACAGGGAGGCAAATATCAACCAGGCAAGGGCCAATATTGGTGTTAAGCGCATTGATCTCCGTAAAAGCAATCAATACAAATCAACTATTATTAGTTAAAAATACAAGAATGCACGGGAAAGTCAAGGATATATCGGCAATATTTATTGCCGACAATATGCCAGTGGAAGTCAATGCCCGAAAATGAGACTGCCAGCCTAAACCGTTACGGCAGGAAATCCCATCCGGTATTCGTGATGCACCCCGCGCTAGACGCCCATGACGAAGCGGCGGAAAATTGATTTCAGCGGCGTCAGGAGCCTGATGAGCGCCTCGCCCGCGGGCGAATAATACACCCGGTAAAACAAGGCCTTCAGAGGCGCATGCCGGCGGTAAACCTCGAAGGCGAAGGTCCTGAAGCAATGCAGGATTTGGGCGCGCGGGAACCGGGGCATGTTAAGCACGGTGTCGCGGCGCCCGACGAAGCAGGCCTCGGTGGCGCCGGCGCCGAGGAATCCCTCCTGCAGGCAAACCTCCGCCAGCCTGGTGCCGGGATAGGGTTCGAAAATCCCGACGATGACGCTGTCGGGTTGGATAAGACGGTTAAGGTTGACCGTTTCGCGGAAGATGGTGGGTGTTTCGCCCGGGAACCCGACGATGTTGAAGGATTTTGTCTTGAGCCCGGCGCGCCGGCAGGCGGCGAAGGCCTCGGCGATGCGCGCGTTCGATTGCTTGCGCCCGAGCACCTCGCGCCGGAATTTTTCGTCCCCGCATTCGACTCCGATGCTTACCCGGCGGCACCCGGCCGCCTTCAGGCTGCGGCAGATTTCATTGGTGATGGTTTCCGGGCGGGCGTTGATGTCGAAGGGCAGCTTGAACTCGCGCGGGTAGCGCTCGCAGAATTCATCCAGGAAAGATTTCTGGGCGGTGAAGCAGTCGTCGTTGAAATAAAGCGTTTGCATCCGGTAGCGGGCGGTTACCTGCCTTATTTCCTCCAGGGCGCTTTCAACGGAACGGAAGCGGACGTAGCGCCCGGGCTGTTTCAGGCGCAGGGCATGGTTGCTGCAGAAGGTGCAGTCGTAGGGGCAGCCGCGCGATAGCATGAAGAGCGCGGTGCTGAAGTCGGAGTCAATGATCTTCTGGTAGTCGAAAAGCTCGCGGTCGGTAAACGGGAGCGCATCCAGGTCTTCGATGAAAGGCCGGGTTTCGTTGCGGATGATCCGGTCGCCCGCCTTGAACCAGATGTTTTTGATGGAGCGGTCAGGCTGCCCGCCGCCGTTTTTCGCGGCGAGAGAGTCCGCCAGCTCAAGGATCGGGTATTCCCCCTCGCCGATGCAGACGGCGTCCAGGCCCTGGATTTCGCCGAGGCACTCCGGCGCGAGGGTGGCGTGCTGGCCGCCGAGGATGGTGAAGGCCGGGAAGGGCTGGAGGTCCCGGAAGAGCTGGCGCACGTAGCGGTACTGCGGCGACACTGCCGAAAAGGCAATCAGGTCCGGCCGCCACGCGGCGACTTCCTTCTGAAGCGCGGCTGAGCTGTAAGCGCCGAAGATGTAATGGAGCTTGGCCTGGTGCCCGCGCGCCTTGAGCATCGCGCTCAGCATGCCGATGCCGAACTGGTAGCTCAGCGCGCCGCCGCGGATATTTATGTCGGGATATACAAAAAGGACTTTCATCAGACCGCCTTCAGGCCTATCTGCGCAAAACGCTTGAAGCCGCCCCCGCCGCGGCGGGCGCAATCCCGGCCGGGCCGGCGTTGGCGGGAAGAAGGCGCAGTGCTGATGCTAGAATGCCTGCGCGGATTTTGCAAGGCCGACTATTGCGGCAAAGCCTTTCGGATCGTGGATGGCGATTTCGGAAAGCATCTTGCGGTTCAATGCCACCTTGGCCTTGGTCAGGCCCTCGATGAAGCGGCTGTAGGTGACGCCCTGCTGGCGGCAGGCGGCGTTCAGGCGCGCGATCCAGAGGTCGCGGTAATCGCGCTTGTTGAGCTTGCGGTGGATCGTGGCCAGCTTCATGGCGCGGTCGACCGCCGCGGTGGCCTGGCGGAAAAGCTTGCTGCGCGAGCCGTAGAAACCCCTGGCCATGGCCAGGCGGCGGCTTCTGCGCTTGCGGGATGCTGGGGCGTTGGTTACTCTTGGCATGGCTGTTTACCGGGTAATGTTGTTAAATGAGGTTGATCAGGCGCTTGGTTTCGCAGGGTGCCAGGATGGACCCGCGCCGCAGGTGGCGTTTGCGCTTGGAAGACTTCGTGGTGAACAAGTGCCCGCGCGAAGCGCCCTTGTGGCGCAGCTTGCCGCCGGCCGTCTTGCGGAACCGCTTTGCAACCGCCTTTTTGGTCTTCATTTTAGGCATAGTCTTTATTCCTTCCAAGTGACAGGACTGGTTTTTAACCGCAAGCGCCGGCAATGTCCAGCAATATTTTGCGGAAAAAAACGCCCGGCGGGGGGCGCGGGCGCGGCCCTTTAGGAACCTATCTCAAAGTTGGCATGCCCAAGCGAATTTTGAGATAGGTTCTAGTCTTTTTCCCGCACGAGCTTCATGAGGTACTGCCCGTATTTGTTCTTGAGCATCGGCCGGGCCAGCGCGGCAACCTGCCGCCTGGTGATGTAGCCGAGGCGGCAGGCGATTTCTTCCAGGCAGGCGATGATCAGGCCCTGGCGGTCCTGGACGGTCTGGACGAAGTTGGCGGCCTGCATGAAGGACTCGTGGGTGCCGGTATCGAGCCAGGCGAAGCCGCGCCCCAAGAGCTCCACCCGCAGTTCCCTGCGCTTGAGGTAGGCAAGGTTCATGTCGGTGATTTCAAGCTCGCCGCGCGCCGAGGGCTTGATCTTCCGGGCGGTTTCCACGGCCTTGTTGTCGTAAAAATACAGGCCGGGCACGGCATAATTGGACTTCGGGTTCCGGGGCTTTTCCTCGATGCTGACGGCGCGGCCGCTCTTGTTGAACGCCACCACGCCGTAGCGCTCGGGGTCGTGGACCGGGTAGCCGAATATGAGGCCGCCATGCTTGAGGCGGCCGGCCTTGCGCAGTATCGCGGAAAGGCCGTGACCGAAGAAAATGTTGTCGCCGAGTATCAGGGCCACCGGCTCCCGGCCGATGAAATCTTCACCGATCAGGAAAGCCTGCGCCAGGCCTTCCGGGCGCGGCTGTTCGGCGTAGGAAAATTCCAGCCCGAACTGCGCGCCATCGCCGAGCAGGGTCCGGTAGCGCGGCAGGTCTTCCGGGGTGGAGATGATGAGAATCTCCCGGATGCCGGAAAGCATCAGGATGGAAAGCGGGTAGTAGATCATCGGCTTGTCGTACACGGGCAGCAGCTGCTTGCTGACCACCTGCGTGATCGGATAAAGCCGCGTGCCGGCTCCGCCGGCCAGAATAATACCTTTCATTGCAGTTTCCCGTTCGTAATGTTTGTTTTCGCGCCCGCCCGCATGCGCCCTTGCCGGCCAATATAGCGCCGCCGGCCGGAAGAGTGAAGGTCAAAATATCGACAAGATTCAGCCCGGTGCTTCAGGCGCCGGTGCCCTCCTGCCGCAGGGCGAGCGCGGCGCAGCCGATCATTCCGGCCCGGGCCCCGAGGACGGCCGGAATGACCTTTATCCTTTCCGCAAAATAAGGGTGCAGGCGCTCCGCCAGGTGCCTGCGCAGGGGCGCAAACAGCAGGCGACCGCTTCCGGCCACGCCCCCGCCCACGATGATGGCCTCGGGCTGGACAAGGTAGGTCACGGCGGCAAAAGCCGTGGCCAGGCAGTCGGAGATGTAATCCATGATCTCCAGCGCCAGCCGGTCGCCGCGGCGCGCGGCCCCGGCGATGATTTTGGGGGTGATTGCGCCGGGGTTGCCATTGACCATGGCGGTCATGAGCGACTTGCGCCCGCGGCGCAGGGCCCTGGCCGCGCAGGCGGCGATTTTGCGATTACCGACATATGCCTCAAGGCCGCCCCGGCCCTCGGCCGTCCTGACGCCGTTCATCCGGATGGGCACGTGCCCGATTTCGCCGGCCATGGAGAATGCGCCGCGGTAAACCTTGCCGCCGATGACCAGCGCCCCGCCCACGCCCGTGCCGAGCGTGGCGAAAAAGGTGTGGCGCAGCCCCTTGCCGGCGCCGTAAAGGTATTCTCCGAGGGCCATGGCGTTGACGTCGTTATCCACGAACACCGGCAGGCCGAATTTCCTGCGCATGATCGCGGCCAGGGGCACGCCGCGCCAGCCGGGGACGTTGGTGAGGTTGTATATGTAGCCGCGCTCGTAGTCGGTGAAGCCCGGCACTCCAACGCCGATTCCGCGCAGCCTGCGGCCTGCGGACCGGCAGGCGGCGACCCGGGCGGCCACCATGGCCAGCCACCGGGGCAGGTCGGCGCAGGCGGAGGTGGCGCAGTGTTCTTCCTGCAGCATGCGCCCGCGGGAGTCCACGAGGCCGATTTTGACCGAGGTGCCGCCGAAATCAATTCCGAGCGCCGCTTCCGCTTTCATCGCTTTCACCCGCGGTATTAATTTAAAGGTAAAACCCCGAACCGCGCCAGCATCGCCAGGAAGGTGTATGCGAGGGCGCTACAGGCGGCCGTGGCCGGTATGGTCATGATCCAGGCCCAGATGATCTTGCGCGCGGTGCCCCAGCGCACCTTGCCGACGTTTTCGACGGAGCCCACGCCGAAAATCCCCCCGGCAATGACATGGGTGGTGCTGACCGGTATGCCGAAGTGAGCCGTAGCCAATAAAACCAGCGCCGATGCGGATTCGGCGCAGAAGCCCTCCATCGGCCTGATTTTCGTGATGCGCGTGCCCATGGTGCGGACAATCCGCCAGCCGCCGAAGGCAATCCCGAGCGCGATCGCAGCCTGGCAGGAAAGGATGATCCAAGTGGACACATGGAAAGAAGTGGTTATATGTGCGGAATAAAGCGTCATAGCAATGACGCCCATGGTTTTCTGGGCGTCATTGGTGCCATGGCCCAGGCTGTACAAGGCACAGGAAATCAACTGGAGACGCTTGAAGATCTTGGTCGCGGCAGCGGGCTGCGCGCGGCGGAAGATCCAGATGATGATGGTGGTAAAAATCATGGCGCCGAACATGCCCAGGATCGGCGCAATGAAAATGAACAGGAATATTTTAAGCACCCCGCCGAAGAGGACCGATTGCCATCCGGCCGCGGCCAGGGCGCTGCCGATCAGCCCGCCGATCAGGGCGTGGCTGCTCGATGTCGGCAGGCCCCATATCCAGGTGATGATGTTCCAGATGATTGCGCCGGTCAGCGCGGCCAGGATAAGCGGCACGCTGACGCATCCAATATCGATGATGCCTTTACCCATGGTGTTTGCAATTGCCACTCCGAAAACAAAAGCGCCGATAAAGGCGGCGGCAGCGGCCAGAATGACCGCCTGCAAAGGGGTCAGAGTGCGCGTGACCACCACCGTCGCCACGGCGTTGGCGGCGTCGTGAAACCCGTTGAGGAAATCAAACAGGAGCGCAAAGCCGATCACAATCACGGCCAGGTGGGCGAGGTCAATCATGTGCGTTATCCCATTTTCACAAGTATGCCCCGGACGACCTTGCCGATGTAATCTAGCGAGTCTACGCAGGATTCCATGTGCTCGTAAACATCCTTGAGGCGCACGATGTCAACGGCCGAATAGGACCCGCTGAAGAGGTCGGCCATGCTCAGGTGGAAGAGGTAATCGGCCTTGTTTTCTATCCCGTGGATTTTTTCAACCACACCGTTGATGTTCTGCCGCTTTTCGAGCGCCCGCAGGAGGGGCTTGATTTCCACGGAGATATCGGCAATCAGGGCCGCGAACGAGGCCACGTTCGGCGGGAACTTCTTGATGTTGTAGACTTCTATTTTCTGGGCCACGCTGTTGAGGATGTCCAGGCCGCGGTCAATGCCGATGGCGATGGAGTGGATGTCCTCGCGGTCGAGCGGGGTGATGAAGGTCTTGTGCAGCTCGTCGATGATCCGCATTTCAACCGCGTCACCCTTGAGCTCGAATTCCTTGATCTTGGCCAGGTTGAAGTGAATGTCGGCCTCGGAGAGGCTGTCGAATCGGCTGATGAAGTCCTTGAAGAAGGCCGCGCCCTCGATGAGGACGTCGGTCAGCTCATGCATGTAGGTGTAAAACTGCGTTTCGCGGGGCAGGAGCAGGTCAAAAATCCTGAATTGCATAGGCCTCCATCGTTAAAATATTTTTTGCCGGGCAGGCGGCATGGCGCAACGGTTGATAGAGTACAGTTAATCTTCCAGAAATCAACTTTCATTTTTTAAGGATTTGTGCCGGGGCAAGGGGAAAATGGAGGTTGACAAGCCCCCTCCCGCGCCTTATCTATATCGCCTACGGGAGCGGGCGGAGCCGCTTGCATCCCGGGATGGAGATTATGGCGGAATCAAAAACAATCTGCACGCGCATCGCGCCCTCGCCGACCGGCGCGCCGCACATCGGGACGGCCTACATCGCGCTTTTCAACTACGCCTTTGCCCGGCGCAGCGGCGGCCGCTTTCTGCTCAGGATCGAGGATACCGACCGGTCCCGTTGCTCGCCGGAATCCGAGGCTGCCATTCTTGAGTCCCTGCGCTGGCTGGGCCTGGACTGGGACGAAGGTCCGGACGTCGGCGGGCCTTCCGGACCGTATCGCCAGAGCGAGCGGCTGGATATTTACCGCGAGCACGCCCGGAAGCTGGTCGAGGCCGGGCACGCCTACCCCTGCTTCTGCACCGTGGAGCGTCTGGCGCAGTTGCGCGCGGAGCAGACCGCGGCCGGGAAGAACCCCGGCTACGACGGCCGGTGCGAGGCGCTTCCTGCCGGCGAAGCCCGCGCGCGCGCCGCGGCCGGCGAACAGCACGTGATCCGCATGAAAATTCCCGCGGAAGGCGACTGCGTTTTCCGGGACCGCCTGCGCGGGGAAATCAGGATCGGCTGGTCCGGAGTGGACCGCCAGGTGCTGGTAAAGTCTGACGGCTTCCCCACCTATCACCTGGCCAACGTGGTGGACGACCGCCTCATGGGCGTGACGCACGTGATCCGCGGCGAGGAGTGGATCAGCTCCGCGCCGAAGCACATCCTGCTCTACCGCTATTTCGGGTGGGATGCGCCTGAGTTTGCGCACCTGCCCCTCCTGCGCAACCCGGACAAGAGCAAGCTTTCTAAAAGGAAAAACCCCACCGGCATCCTCTATTACCGCGAGGCGGGCTACCTACCGGAAGCCTTGATAAATTACCTTGGGCTGATGGCCTACAGCATGCCGGACGGGCGCGAGATCTTTACCCTGGATGACATGACCGCCGGTTTCGACCTGGACCGCGTCAGCCTCGGGGGCCCGGTTTTCGACCTGCAGAAGCTTGCCAGCTTCAACGGCCAGTACCTGAGGCGGATGGATGTGAAAGAGCTCGCCGGGCGCCTCAGCCGGTGGAAGTTGAACGAAGCGGCCTGGGAGCGCATCCTTCCCCTCGCCCAGCCCAGGATCAACACCATGGCCGAGCTTATGCCGAAAGTTGCCTTCTGTTTTGCCGACCGGCTGGACTACGCCCCGGCGGAGCTCCTCGGCGGGAAAGCTGACGGCCCCGCCGCGGCCAGGCTCCTGAAAATCGCCCAGTGGGAGGCCGAGAAAACCGCCGCGTGGAATCCGGAAAGCATAAAGGAAATTTTCAGCCGCATGGCGGCCAAAGAAAGCATTGAATTAAAAGAACTGCTGATGCCTTTTTACATTGCGATTGCAGGCGCGGCGGTTACCCTGCCGCTTTTCGACAGCATGGCGATCCTGGGGCGGGACATGGTCCTGCGCCGCATGCAGTACGCGCTGGAGGCCCTCGCAGGCCAGGGATTTGCTCTCAAGGGCAAGGATTTGAAACAGCTGGAGAAGAGATACGAATCTGAGTATAAGCAGGCATAGTGCTGCAGATATGTAAGTTTAAGAAACGTTCAACGCTCAACCTTCAACTTCCAATGTTCAATGACGCAGATAATGTTGAACGTTCAAAGTTGGACGTTGAATGTTTTCATAGTCTGAATAGTTATGTTATTTACCGGGTATCTATATGAACGCTAATGACACTGCCCCCGCCGGCCATTTCATCCGGCGCATCATAGAAGAGGGCATCAAGGACGGCAAATACAACGGCCGCGTCGTCACGCGCTTTCCGCCCGAGCCCAACGGCTATCTCCACATCGGCCACGCCAAGTCCATCTGCATGAACTTCGGCCTCGCCCTGGCCTACGGCGGCGTCTGCCACCTGCGCTTTGACGACACCAACCCCAGCACGGAGGAAGTGGAATACGTGGAGTCCATCCAGCGCGACGTGCGCTGGCTGGGGTTCGACTGGGGCCGAAACCTTTTCTACGCCTCGGATTACTACGAGCGGCTCTACGAGTGCGCCGTCCAGCTGATCAGGAACGGCAAGGCATACGTCTGCGAGCTCAACGCCGACGAATTCAAGGAATACCGCGGCGCGCCGACCCGCCCCGGGCGCGACAGCCCCTGGCGCGAGCGCCCGGCGGCGGAAAGCCTGGACTTGTTCGCGCGCATGCGCGCGGGCGAGTTTGAAGAGGGGCGCTGCGTGCTCCGGGCCAGGATCGACATGACTTCGCCCAACCTGCACATGCGTGACCCGGTCATTTACCGCATCAAGAAGGAAGACCACCACCGGACCGGATCGAAGTGGTGCATCTACCCGATGTATGATTTCGCGCACTGCATTTCCGATTCCATCGAAAAAATCACCCATTCCATCTGCACCCTCGAGTTTGAGGTCCACCGCCCGCTCTACGACTGGATACTCGATGCGCTGGGCGTTTACCGTCCCCGGCAAATAGAATTTGCGCGCCTGAACCTTTCCTATACCGTGATGAGCAAGCGCAAGCTGCAGCAGCTGGTGGAAAACAAGCTCGTGGCCGGATGGGACGACCCGCGCATGCCCACCCTGGCCGGGCTCAGGCGCCGGGGCTACACCCCGGAGGCCATCCGGGCTTTCTGCGAGACGATCGGGGTCACCAAGGTGAACAGCCTGACTGACGTGGCGCTCCTTGAGCACTGCCTGCGGGACGATCTCAACAAGACCTCCCGGCGCGCCATGGCCGTTCTCAGCCCGCTGCGGGTGGTCATTGATAATTACCCGGAAGGGCAGGAGGAGTCTTTCGACGCCGTCAACAACCCCGAGGATCCTTCCATGGGCACGCGGAAGGTGCCGTTTGCGAAGGTTGTCTACATTGAGCGCGACGACTTTCGGGAGGAGCCGCCGGCCAAGTTCTACCGCCTTGCGCCCGGCCGGGAGGTGCGCCTGCGTTACGCCTACTGCATCACATGCACCGGCGTGGTCAAGGATGATAAAACCGGGGAGGTTGTCGAGCTGCACTGCTCCTACGACCCCGCCACCCGCGGCGGCGCCACCCCGGCCGGCCGCAAGGTGAAAGGCACCATCCACTGGGTTTCGGCGCGGCACGCTTTGGCCGCCGAGGTCCGGCTTTATGACCGGCTATTTCAGCACGAAAACCCGGCCGAAGCGGGCGCAGGGGACGACTTCATGAAATTTCTCAACCCCCGCTCGCTGGAGGTGGTTTCAGGCTGGCTGGAACCGGGCCTGTCCGTGGCAAAACCGGGCGACCGGTTCCAGTTTGAGCGCCTGGGCTACTTCTGCGCCGACAGCGTTGATTCCGCCCCGGGCAAGCCGGTGTTCAATCGCACCGTGCCCCTGCGCGATTCATGGGCCAAAATGGAAAAGAATTCGTAGCAGATGGGTGCGCCGGTCAATAAACAGAAATTTCCTCTTGTTCTATCGTTGTGCCTCTTCTTTTCCCGTGGTTGTTCTTGATTTGGGTTGCGGGTGTTGCCCGCCCTGAAAAAAAAATGGCCGAAGGATTTACCATCTCCTTCGGCCATTTTTGTTTAACTTATCAAAACGCGCTTACTGCGCGGGGGCAGCAGCCGGAGCAGCAGCCGGGGCAGCCGCGGGTGCGGCGGCGGGAGCAGCTGCGGGGGCAGCCACAGGAGCCGCGCCGCCTTCAGTAACGGGCTCGACGCCCTTGATGGTCAGAATCCTCTTGCCGCCTTCATGGCTGAGAGTGCAGGTAACCCTGACTTTCTGGCCGTCCATGGCTTCCAGGGGCTTGCTGCCATCATCCATCTGGATGTCGTAGCTGGTCACAATGAGCTTGATGGCAGTGGCTTTGCCGCTGGCATCCTTGGTGACGCTGACGACGCCGGTTTTGCGCAGCTCCAAAGGCATCATGGCCGGGGCGGCGGCGGGTGCGGCAGCCGGGGCAGCCGCGGGGGCGGCGGCCGGGGCTTCAGCGGCGGGAGCAGCAGCCGCGGGGGCAGCCGCGGGTGCGGCGGCCGGGGCGGCGGCTTCCTGGGCGAGGACCAGCGTTGAAACGAACATGGAACAAATCAGCAAAGCAATAAGTTTTTTCATATTGTGAATTCCTCTAATTGTGCAAGAAATAACGGTTAAATTTTGTTTATAATGTCGACACATCACCTGATATAAGAATCTTTCCGGCCCTGATGATGGCACCCCCCATAGCCCGCCGGCAACATTGGCGGCGTGATCGTGTTATCCCAGGAGACCGTGATTCGCAGCATCACCTCCTTTTGATTGGAATGTGAACAATATGCCAAGATAAGGAGCAAGTCAACTAATTTCCGGCAAAAATCCTTGACTAATAATTTACCCTTCTTCGCCAGAAAGCCCTGTGGCTCTTGGCCTTCGTAGCCCCTTGGGCGAAGTAGGTTGCCACAGGGATGAATGGCCTCCTTGGCTTCGCAGGGTTTCGCAAAGACTCGACCTGCGTAGCCAAGGCTACTCCGGCGAAGCAGGTTGCCCAGTCCCGACCTTTTTGAGTCGGGACCGCGGGGTGCTTCACATAAAGCGATACTCGCAACCCTGACGACATTTTCCGAGCAGTGGGGGATTAGCTCAGCCCGCCTGCAACACTGTAGCACTGCGGGCAGGTTGGCTAGAGCGCCTGAATGGCATTCAGGAGGTCGAGGCCCCGCGCTTCGCGGGGTAAAGTTCAACCCTGTCCCGCTTTGAGCGGGATCCCTTATCCCGTATATCCCGGCCAACTTCGTCAATTATGAAACCCAAGTGAGAAAATAATTGACTAATTTATTCTTTATGATGATATTTCGTCAATTGCCAGGTCTTGACCTGTCAACGGGGGATTAGCTCAGTTGGCTAGAGCGCCTGAATGGCATTCAGGAGGTCGAGGGTTCAACTCCCTTATCCTCCACCCAGCATTTTTTGGTCGTCATTAGTCTGATGGCGACCATTTTTTTCCTTATCCTGCCTATATTTTTCCTGATTCTGGAATTTTTTGGTCATTCAGGGCAGTTTTTGGCAGTTTTGGGGGTGAGGACCATAATGAGGACCATCGGAGGGAGGGGGATATTATTCTTGTAATGTAGAAAATCGGGAATATTTTTTTCTCCTGCAGAATCGGCTAATAACATCCACCCCTTTTATCTTGCCCCAAAATAAATTCATAAAAATACCTGTACGCTCTCAAAACCATCCAGGGGTTCAGATATGCCCCAGGATTTCAAATCGTTTTACGGGCAAAATCGGGGCTGGGAGGTTATTAAATATTCTCGCAATTTCTGACAAAATAGATTATTTTTTTCTCATGAACCATTTATTCATACTTCCCTTGCCGCTCTTAATCATATCTGCTGTTTTCCGAATATTCCCACCCAAGAAAATCAATCGGTTTTACGGCTATAGAACAAAATCATCCATGAAAAATCAGGGTGCATGGGATGAAGCAAACAGATTCTCGGCAAACTTAATGTTGATCGGTTCCATTACCTATTTCTTCTTTATAATGCTATGCAACATTTTTATTCAAGGTCGTGAAATGCAAACGTGGGTATCAGTTGCTTATTTGTTTTGTTTAATCTTTGGAGTAATTTTTATCACGGAATGGCGACTAAAAAAACTATTTGACGAATCAGGCAACAGGATAAATCCCGAAAAGGATTCTCACATCAAGTTTAGCAGCCTTTCCAAATTGCGTAAGATAGGATTGGTAGGAATTGTCGTTATTATGGTGGCAGTACTGGTCTTTATCGCTTATGCCATGCGTTATCTCTTCATTGAAGTGGGTAGTGGAGAGATATTTATTGCTCGATTTGAACTCGGTCATCCAGGCTACGATGTAGGAGCTATAGAAGCAAGGTTCTTTGCCTTTACCTTATTGGCGATAATAGGACTTCCATATCTGGCGATGGTACGATGAATAAGTGATAGAGCCACCAAATTTACTTACTGGGTGTTCGTAGTCCAAGCAACCGTTCTGTGCCTATTGCCACTTCTAATCCTTACTTCTGCATTATATAGACACATGCTCTATATCAATGATTATGGTTTTACCGTCCTGCGTATTTGCGGGCTGGTTTATGGGTTGGGTGGCTATATCCTCATGCTGAAATTATTTTATTGGGCTGTCAAAGTAAATATGCCAGAAAACACAAGTCAACCTGTTGCTGGTATCGTGCTTCGAAAAAGTCGTGCAGCAGTCTTTGTTTTCAAGCCGTGCAAAACGAATGATAGCACTTGGGAACTGATGTTTTATGGATATTCTCCGCTTTATCAGACCAAAATGAAAATATTAGCTGTCGAACCATAAGCCGACTCCTATATATTAATGCCATGGGATATAATACCCCATGGTGCATCTTACGGGTTGGGTGGGTATATTCTTATTTTAGGATTTTTATATTGGGCTGTCAAAATGCCGAACAGAACGTGTGCTAAATAAAATATTTGACGAATCAGGCAGAAGAAAGGACATATCATGCAAAGATTAGTGCCAAAAATCCTCGGAATTGTTTGTATCGTTGCTGGGCTGGGCTGGTCGGTACTCTTTCCCAAAGGCGGTTACTTCCTTCGCCCTGATTTCGTAGCATCGGTGGCAATCGGATTGGGACTTATTATCCCAGGCATCATCATGCTCTTTATTACCAAGGCAAGAGCCCTTCCGTCCATCTTGGCAATTCTACTTGTCTGGTCAGTGCTGCTCAACGCATGCCTGTTCTCGTGGGCATATGAAGTAATCGTTCTTGTCCGTAGTCCTGCTGCCCTAAAAAGCGATAATGGAAATATTAACGCTGCAGCCACAAATGATGGTAACGCTATTACTTTTCTTTGCAGGGTACAGGCTGAAGCAGAAGTATTCTACGAAATCCATATTGACGGCAAAACTGTAGGCAGTGGGGGTTCGGCTCCAAATCCGAAAAATAAAATGACGCATATACTGTCTGCGGCCCCTGGAGACCACATTTTAACAGTAACAGCCCCTGGGTATGAGACATGGCAAAAGATCATTACTCTCTTGGAAGGGTCAAAGAATGGGCAAATTTTTTTGATTGAACTGAAAAAGTCAGCAAAATGAGCGATAGTAACACCAAAAAATAACCATATGTATAAAACTTTATTACTTTTTATTTTCTTTCTTTTCTGCCAACAAGTCAAAGCAGATACAGCCATTTCTACAAGCACTGTAACAGTTGTTGGACCAAGAGAATGGCGACCAAAAATTACTGCGGAAGAAGCCCTGCAACTTGCCAAAACCTACATACAGGAAAAAAGCATAGACATTTCGTCTTATTACCTATCTGTTATCAAAATGGACGCAAGCTGGAAAATGGTCGGATCATACAAGAAAGTTGATCAGCAATTTTGGACATTATTCTGGGTAAAGCCCACGGCAGACATTGAGGAATCTCTGGCGATTGCTGTACCGATGGATGGAACGAAAGTTCGGCAAGCTGATGTTACGGAAGATTTAGCTATGAAAGGTCACTTATCAAAAGCACCAGCGATCACATTAGAGCGTGCATTGCAGCTTGCGAATGAATATATCCATACAGAAAAATTAGATATGTCGGCTTTCTTTCTATACCAAGTCACCTTTGTTGCTTCACGTGACGGCTGGTGGGTTTGGTGGACCAATGTTAATGGCGGTTGTGGAAACTATATTGAGATTGATGTGTCTATGGATGGCAAGGTAAGGCGAAGATGTTCTATGTAAAGATGTGATTCTATAATTTAATATTTTATCAGAAAAAGGAAGAGACTTTCTTTGTTTTATGGTCTGAATTTGTTCTGATAAATACTGTTATAAGGGAAAATAAGTGAAAAGATTGATATTAATTACCTTAGCCGTGGGACTTGGGAATTTTTCAGCCCCTGCCCTCATTGGTGCTGAAGTTACTGCTCAAGAATCCTTATATTACGAGGAAATATATAACGAATACAACCAGATCGTCTCGGAGGCAATCGAGCAAAACGCTGACATAAAAAGCATAACCGAAGAATATTTTAAAACTATAAATCAGAAACCTTTTGTAATTCATATTTCTAAAATATTAGGAAACCACAAATCTGAAATAGTATTTCAATGGTTCGACAAAGATACTTTAATTTTGTTACCTCATATCCACTATGGTCCCAAGCCAAAAACAGTACATGTCCGTAAACTCTCGTCCAATGGCATCGAATATGTTTTAATTGAAACCAATCTTTTGCCCATGTTGCGTGAGACGAATCGCGTGCAACCAGATGAGATTAGATTATATATACGTATGGCAATTAAAATTAATAAATTATAGTCATCCCTGGACATGCTCCCCTCCCTTTTCCCCCATTAAATCTTTACAGCATTATTTTGAACCTTATTAATACCCCCATAATCTTCTG
>JBAYWJ010000009.1:0-29596 GCA_041674125.1 Kiritimatiellia bacterium | reverse complement strand
GGCCAACGCGTTCGGGTTTGTTTACCGCCTGGGCGATCTGATGCGCGGCCTGGCGCGGCTGAAAAAAATCCCCGGCGCCCGCGCAAGCGGGCTTGACGCCGCGCGGCGGGGCGTATAATATTGCCTTCCGAACAGCCCAAGGAAGCCTGTTAAAAAAATGTGGGGATCGAGAGCAACCAGCCGCCGCAAGTACCGCCCGAAGGGGCTGCAGACCGCAAATATCCTGAACGTATCCGCCGCCGGCAGCCTGAAGCGCCGCAGCGCCATGGCGTTCAGGGTGGCGGTGGTTTCCCTGTTCCTGCTGGCCGGCCTGGCCTCGGCCGGGATTCTGGCGTGGCAGGGGATGCGCTTCATCGGCGGCTACCTGCTTTACGACAACAACCTTTTCCGCATGCGCAACTTCAAGATCACCTGCGACGGCGAGGTGATCACGCAGAAGCACGTCGTCGAATACCTGGACCTCAACAGCTGCTCCAACATATTCGCCTTCAACATGGCCGAGCGCCGCGCGCGGCTCCTGAAGGAGGTGCCGCGCATCCGGAGCGCCGAGTTTACGCGCCGACTCCCGGGAGAGCTTTACATAACGATCCACGAGCGCATGCCGGTGGCGCGCCTGCAGATGAACTCCTACTTTTTGACCATCGACCGCGACGGATACATCCTGGGCACCTCGCCGGGCGTGAAGAGCCTGCCGGTGATCGCGGGGCACACCCTGGCCGGCCTGAGGCCCGGGGTGCGCCTGGAAGACCGCAAGGTCACCAAAGCCCTGGACTTCCTGCTGGTCTGCGACACCACCATGGTCGGCAACTACGTCCGGGCCAGGAGCATCAACGTAGCGCGCCCGGAGGTCCTGGAGGTGGAACTGGCCGAGGGCGAGAAAATCAAGTTCGCCTGGCAGGGCATGCAGCAGGATTCCCCCGCCGGCCGGGCCAACATGGAAAGCAAGCTCAACCTCCTGGCCGACATCCTGCGGGCGGCAGCCGCCGGCGGCAAGAAACACTCCTACATTGACCTGACGCTGGAGAACAACATCCCCGCCATCTGAGGCCAACCCGGATTTCTAATGCCAAGCCTGCGAAGCGCGGGATAACGGGCGCATTGACAGAGCGCGCCCTTCCTGATATAGAATCACGTGATGTCAATCAAACAGGAGAAATGATGACCAAAGCGCCTTTTGCCGCCCTTGAAATAGGGACTTCCAAGGTTTGCGCCCTGGTGGGCGAGCCGCGCGAGGACGGCAACATCATGATCAGCGGGGTTGGCAACTGCCCTTCCTACGGCGTGCGCAAGGGCGTGATCGTGGATTTGGAAAAGGCCTCCACCTGCGTGCAGAACGCGGTCCAGGAGGCGGAGGCCAGCAGCTCCGTCAGCATCCGCCAGGTGTACCTGCTCGTGAACGGGGACCACATCCGCGGATCGATCAACCAGGGCAGCGTGCCGGTCTTCGACCCGGCCAAGGGCATCACGGCCGACGACGTGGACGACGTGACCGACATCGCCCGGGCGATCAACCTGCCCCATGAAAACGAGCTGCTGCACTCAATTGCGCAGACCTATGCCGTGGACGAGCAGGAAGGCATCATCAACCCGATCGGCATGCAGGGCACGCGCCTTTCGATGGACATGCTCATCGTGCACGGCTCGCGCAACATCCTCAACAACACCATCAAGGCCGCGCGGAACATGGGCCTGGAAGTCCTGGACGTGGTCTTCAGCGGCCTGTGCTCCGCGCTTTCCACCCTCACGCCTGAACAGAAGGAGTGCGGCGTGGCGCTGATCGACCTTGGCGCCGGCACCACCAGCCACGTGGTCTACGCCGACGACGCCATCGCCGACGTGGGCGTGGTGGCGGTCGGTGGCGACCACGTCACCAACGACATTTCCCAGGGCTTCACCATCTCCCTGCGCCGGGCCGAAGCCTTGAAGCAGGAGGCGGGCTCGGCCGTCATTGACCCGGGCGACCGCTTCAGGCGCATCCCGATCCCGACCGAGATGAGCTTCCCGGCCTGCTCGGTGGCGGCCGGCGACCTGAACGCCATCATCAACGCGCGCATGGACGAGACCCTGCGCATCATCCGGAACGAGCTTGAAAAAAAATCGCTGCTGCAGGAGATCGGCGCCGGGCTGGTCCTGACCGGCGGCGGCGCGCGCCTTAAGGGAATCACGGCCCTGGCGGAAGAAATATTCGGCCTGAGCTGCTCCATCGGACGGCCGCGCTACTTCGGCGGCATTTCCACCGTGCACGAGGGGCCCGAGTATGCCGCGCCCCTCGGCATGCTGCGCTACGCGCTGCAGTCGGCGACCAAGTCATCCCGGGAGAGCCTTTCGATCGGCAAACTCATCAAGCGCTGGTTCATCGGGCAGTAAACGCTATGAACGAATTCAACAAATCACTCCCGGCCGAAGGCTCGCTCGTGGTGATCGGCATCGGCGACGGCGGCGGGAACGCCGCGCAGGCCCTCGCCCGCCTCTGGCCCCAGGCCCCGCGCGTTGCGGCGGTGAACACGGACCAGCAGGCGCTGGCGCAGCTCGACGGCATCGAGCGCGTATACATCGGCGAAAAGATTTTGAAGGGCGCCGGCGCCGGCGGCGATCCGCGCCTCGCCAAACAGGCCGCGGAATCTGACAGCGAGCAGCTGCGCGCGCTCTTCCACGGCGCGAACTTAGCCATACTGGCCGTCGGCCTCGGCGGCGGCACCGGCTCGGGCGTGGCGCCCTTCCTGGCGGACATGGCGCGCAAGGAGGGGGTCCTGACGCTCTGCGTGGCGATGCTGCCGTTCGAGTTCGAGGGCGCGCGGCGCAAGGAGCAGGCCGAGCGCGGGCTGCAGGCCATCCGCGACCTGGCCGACGGCGTCATCTGCCTGCCGAACCAGAGGCTGACGGCGCTGGTGGAAGACAAGGCCAACATCCAGGAGGCCTTCCGCCGCGCGGAGGCGATGCTGGCCGCGGGGATCTGCGACCTGTGGCGCATCATCGGCAGCACATCCATCATCAAGTTCAACTTTGCCGACCTGCGCGCCTTCCTGCACGCCGCCAAGGGCAACTGCATCTTCTGCAGCTGCGAAGGGTCGGGCGAGCGCCGGGCGGAAGAAGTCCTGGAAGGGATCGAGCGCAACGCGCTCCTCAACGGCTGCCAGGCGCTGGCCGCGGCCGACTCCTTCGCCATCTGCATCACCGGGGGCGAAAATCTTTCCATCGCCGAGGTTGACCGGCTGGTCAAGGGCATCGCGGCCCGCGGCCGGCCCGGGGCGCACGCCATCACCGGCGTCGGCTGCGAGCCGGGCTGGACTGACAAAATCCGCGTGACGATCCTCGCCTCGGAAACAGACCAGGAACTGGCCGCGCGCGCCACGGCCGGAGGGCGCCCGGCGCGGACGGCGGGCGCGAAGGAACCCAGGGATAGCGCCCGCGAGGCCGAACCGGGCGACATGGTCCAGACCGGGCTCTTTGACGCGGTGGAACAGGGCCGCTTCAAGGGCGTGAACCCGACCATCATCGACGGGAGCAACCTGGACATCCCCTCTTTCATCCGCCGCCGCATCCAGGTCCAGAAGGCCAAGATCGCGGGAAGCTGAGAGAAGAGAGCAGTCAGAAGTCAGTAGCCAGGAGTCAGAAGGCGGAAGACAGGAAGATGCTACTGGATACTGACTTCTGGATTCTTCCCTTAAAAACATGCAACTTTCAATTATAGTCCCTGCGCACAACGAGGAAAAGCGCCTGGCGAAAATGCTGGACGAATACCTGCCTTACTTTGCGCGCTCGTGCGGGAACGACTTTGAAATGCTGCTGGTCATCAACGGCACCACGGACGGCACAGAAAAAATCGCGGCGTCATACGCGGCCAGGCACCCCCAGCTGCAATGCCTGGTTGAGCCGCGCCGCATCGGCAAGGGCGGCGCCATTATGCTGGGCTTTGCGCGGGCGCGGGGGGACCTGGTGGGCTTCGCGGACGCCGACGGCTCCACCCCGCCGGCGGCCTTCCAGGACCTGGTGGAGCGCATCGGAGAGGCCGACGCCATCATCGCCTCGCGCCGCATGCGCGGGGCGCAGGTGAGCCCGCGCCAGCCGTGGACGCGACGGGCGGCCTCGCGCCTCTTCAACGTGATGGTGCACCTGCTTTTCGGCCTGCCCTTTGCGGACACGCAGTGCGGCGCCAAGCTCATCAAGCGCGCGGCCGTGCAGCGCATCCTGCCGAACCTCGGCATAACGCGCTGGGCGTTCGACGTGGACCTGCTCCTGCAGCTGCGCCAGGCCGGGTGCAAGACCGTGGAGATCCCGACAATCTGGCGCGACGTGGCCGGATCGCGGCTGGAAATAGCCGAGGTATTCATGGAGATGTGCGCCGCGCTCATCCGCCTGCGCCTGCTCTATTCGCCTTTCAGGGGGGTAGTTTCGCTTTACGACCGATTCTTCGCACGCTATTTCAACATCGAGCGCTGCTGAAGCGGGCGGCGCCTGAGGAACAAGCATGAAACTCGAAGGCAAACACGCGCTGGTCACCGGGGCGGCCCGGAGGATCGGCCGCGGCCTGGCCGAGGCCCTGGCCGCGCGCGGCTGCCGGCTCGCATTGCACTGCAACCGCTCCGTGGCGGAGGCCGAAAATCTCGCGCGGGATCTGCGGCGGCGCGGGGCGGAGGCGCACGTGATCAGGCAGAACCTGCTGGCCCCGGGCGCGGGTGAAAAGCTCGTCCGGCGCGCGCGCAAGCTTTTGGGGGGGCTGGACATCCTTGTCAACAACGCGGCGGTGTTCGAGAAGGGAAACATCGCGGCCGCCACCGAAAAATCCCTGCGCGGCACGATCGAAATCAACCTCATGGCGCCGGTGCTGCTGACGCGCGCCTTTGCAGCGCAATCCGCTAAGGGTAAGATCGTCAACATCCTCGACCGGCGCATCGCCGGCCGCGAGCCGGGCCTGGCGGCCTACCTGCTCTCCAAGAAGGCCCTGGCCGAATTCACGAAGATTGCCGCGCTGGAACTGGCTCCGGGGGTCGCGGTCAACGGCATCGCGCCCGGTCCGGTTTTGGTCCCGGCAAAAAGAAGCGCGCGCGAAAAAGCAGGTAAAATACCGCTCGGAAACCGGCCTTCCGTTGCCGACGTCGCGAGCACGCTCATTTTTCTGCTGCAAAACGATTCCATCACCGGGGAAATAATTTTTGTGGATGGAGGGCAGCATCTGGAGGGGTGAAAAGAAAGGCAGAAGGAAGAAGGCAGAAGGCAGAAAAAAGAAAGAAGATAAGGACAAAGGAAAAAAGCAGAAAGTAATGCTGGAATGCAGAATAAACCGCATAACATTAATACTACCGGCGGCGGTGATGACTGGATTTATCTGCGCGGGATGCGGCTTGAGTGCCGTATCGGCGTTTCGGCGCAGGAGCGCCGGAAGAAGCAAACCATCACCGCGGATATCGGCTTAAAATGCCCGCTGCGCTGCGCGGGGCTCTCGGACCGTCTTGAAGACACGGTTGACTATGCCGCTCTGGCGGCGAACATAAACGCCCTGGCGCGGAAAAAAACCTGGCGCCTGCTCGAGGCGCTGGCGGAAGACATCGCCGCCCTCTGCCTGGCCGGCAAAGGGATCCGGGAGGTGACGGTGCAGGCGGCGAAAGCGCGCCCCGTGCCCGGCCTGGCCATGGCGGAAGTGGCGATCAGACGCAGGCCCGGGCGGAAAATCAAGTGAAGCGCATCATTCCATTTTTTTCGCCGTCCCTGCCGGTCTGCATTCAATGGACGCGCAGGAAAGCTTCCGGGAGCCTGCCGCTGACCTTTCACCCGGAGCACGAGTTCCACTTCATCAAAGAGGGCCGCGGGGCTTACTACATCGAGGGCAAGACCTACGCCTTCGGCGCGAGGCACCTGGTGATAATCCGCCCGAACCAGGTCCACAGCTTCGCGCCCAGGCCGGGCAAATACATTGAAAAGGCCACGCTGATATTCAGGCGCGAATGCGCGGGCGATGCCGCGCGCGGGCGCCTGGCCGGGGCCGGGCTGCCGGCGCTGATCAGCCTGGACGACTACGCGGAGCTGCAAATCGAGCTGATCCTGAAAGGCATGCTGGCCGAAAACGCGCGCCGGGAAAAGGGCTGGGAGGAGATGGTGCGCGGGCTGCTGGGCCTTTTCCTGCTCTGGGTGAAAAGGCTGGAGGACCGTCCCAAGGCGCCGCGGCCGGAAAAGCCGCTCTTCGCGCAGCTGCGCCGGCACGTGGAGGAGCGCTGCGCCGACCCGGCCTGCACCGTGACGCAAATCGCGCGGGAGTTCGGCTATTCCCTCAATTACCTTTCCACCTTGTTCAAGGAAGCCACCGGCATCGGCATCAAGCACTACCTGCTCCAATACCGGATCGTCGCCGCGCGGAAAATCATCGGCGAAAATCCCGGCGTCAAGATCGAGAGCGTCGCGCGCCAGGTGGGCTTCCGGCAATACCGCAATTTCAGCCGCGCCTTCCTCATGCTGACCGGGATCTCCCCCTCGCTCTACCGTAAAAATTATCACCTCCACCGTGAATAATGACCGGCGGATAACCTTGCCCGCCCCACTCCGCCGGTCAACAATGGCCCCGTAAAGAACAATAACCTTCTAAAGGAGGCCGCACTATGAAAATACCTTACGAACAACTCTCGCTTTCGGAAGCCATGAAAACCTACTGCGACTGGCTCGCGGGGCAGCTTTTTGCGGGATCGTGCCGGCGCCTGGAAGCCGGGCAGGCCGGCTGGTCATGGTATGACACCTTTTATCCCCTGAGGACCCTCGTCCTGGGCGGCAGGCTGCTCGGCGAGCAGGGATACACCGCGGACTGCATAAAATACATGGACGCCTTCGTGGCGGAGCAGCTGCCGAACGGCGGCTTCACGGCGCACTACCGCGGGGCGCCTTCCGGAAAAATGGCGATGAAAGAGTTCCGCAAAATCATGCGCGAGGGCTGCGTGAACATAGCCGACAACGGCTCCAACGTGACCGGCCTGATTCAGGCCCTGCCGCTGCTGGACTCCGGAAGGCGGAAGGCATACATCGAGGCCTCCCGGAAGTGGTTTGACGGCTGGGTGGTCGCCTGGATACTGAAGGAAGGCTGCGGCAACGGGATCTGGGGCGGCCGGCGCTACGGCACGCCCTACACGATGGCCATGGCCAACGTTTCCAGCGCCCTCTCGGCCTTCGGGCTGGCGACGGGCGAATACGAATACATCGAGCTGGCGGAGGAGCAGATGGCTTACCAGATGACGCAGTGGCTGCCGGACGGCCGCCCGGTGAACCTGACTTACTTTGACGCCAAGGCGAAGACGGCGATAGACGATTACGCGCGCATTTTCTACCTGCTCGAGGGCATGTGCTGGACCCATTTTGCCTCCAGGAACGAAGCGGTGAAGAAGGCCATCACAGAGCGCTTCAAGCAGTGGATTTTCGGCCCGAGCGGCATACTCGCAAAATGGTCCGGCTCCTGGTTCAGCTTCGACAAGCCCGGCCAGCCGCTGGAGAAGTGGCTTTTGGTCCACCCGGACGCGAAAGATGAACTGCCTTCCTCGCAGCTGGGCCTGAGGTTCACCTGGGAAATGGCCAAGGCCAACGGCATTCTCCACGGCCTGCTGTATTACCTGGACAACATCGAGGACGAGCCTTCGCTGCGCGAGAAAGCTGACCGTGGCATAAAATACCTGAGCCACCCTTTGAAGGCGAGGATGAGCGGGGTGGCGGCGGAGCCGGAGGAATCATACGGCAGCCACGCGGTGCAGGCCACCGGCTTCGCCGGCCTTTCGCTGGCGCAGGCCATCAGGAAGAATTCCCTTTACGAGGTTTGAAAAGCCGGCAATAATTGCACTCAACTTAAAGGAAAACCCTATGGAAAAAAATATCACGGCCGGGATGAAAATGACGCCCAAGCAGCGCGAACAGGCGCTTGAATTCTGCCGGCTGGCGGCGGACTGGTACCTCAACAACCAGAACAACGAGCGGCGGCCCTGGGGCGGCATAGGCAACAGCGCCGACCAGGGGCGCTTTCTTTACCAGTACACACCCGTAACAGGAGAATGTCGCGGGAACGGCGTGTGGGGACAGGGCGTGGGGATCATGGGCCTCCTGGCGCTGGCCAAGCGCCTGGACTGGGCTGGTGAGCCCCATCGCACCTCGGCTTTTGCGGCGGCAAAATACCTGATGTCGCTCCAGATCCTGGATGCGCGCGACGAGCGCCTTTTCGGCGCGCTGCGCGAGGGCACCCCGCAAACCCCCTGGATCTTCCCGCGCGACGGCGCAACCGGCGCCATGGCATTCTGCCAGCTCTACCGGGAAACCAAGGAGGAGGAATACCTTTACCGCGCGCGCATCTTCGCCGACTGGTTCATCCGCGTCGCCATGGGCAAAAAGGCCTGGCCGTGCTGGACATACCACTTCGACAAGCTGGAAGCGGACCGGCGCGACCCGGCCCTTTGGCAGGCCGGGGCGGGCCTGATGTTCTATTACCTGCACCGGCTCACCGGCGAAAAGCGCTACCTCCGGGAAGGGCTGCAGCCCATCATGGAGACATACAAAAAAATCTACGACAAGTCCGAAGAGGAGTACGCCACCCGGACGGACGACTTTGCCGCCATCGCGGCCCTCGGCGCCTGCCTGCTAAAAGACGACCGGAAGCTCCTGGAATGCGTGCGGCGGCGCGTGAAATCCACCCTCGCGAGCCAGGACGCCGACGGCAGCTGCCCGGGGCTGGCGGCGGAATACATCGCCGGCCTTACCTGGCACAATTTCTGCCAGTTTGTCCGCTCCCGCAAGCTGAAAGACCGCCTGGCGCCCTGCGAGCAGGGGATTGCCAGGGCGGCGGCTTTCGCGCCGACGATCCAGGAAAGGGATCCGCGCGACATCCGCGCTTACGGCGGGCTTTACGGCCAATCGACTTTCGGCGTCAGCCGCGGGATCATCCACCACCGCACCACCGGCTACGCGCTCATCTTCATGCTGCGCACGGAAAGCGGGACGGGAGTGACGGCCTACAACATCTTCGGCTGGTGAGCTTCATGAAATACAAGGGCTGGAATTTTGAAAAAACCCTGCTGATCCGCTCCGACTCCGCCTTTGACCGGCCGGGCGAATTCATTGACGTATACGTTGCGGTTGAAACGCAATCCGCCCGCAACCTTGCCAACGACGTGCGGGTTGTCATAAAGCCCGAATGGAACCGGATCGGCCCGGAGCTGCCGTGCCAGGTTTATGATATCCAGGAGCACGGGCCGGTGACCACTTTTCGTGTGGCTTTTGCGGCCGACATCCCGGCCAACGCGACCCGGCGCGTGGGCATTCTCTACGACAACCCCGGCGCGGCCAGGCCGCGCTACGAAACCGACCTGTCCGATTCAGGCGCGGGAAGCGACTTCGCGGCCGAAAACCGCCACTTCAGGGCTCGCACCGACCCGCTCAGCGGCCAGATTGACGAGCTGACAATAAAGATGCAAGTTTTGGAATACACCCACCTCAAGCGGCTCACGCCCGCCGGGCGGCCGCAGGAAGGAATCCGGGTAATCTTTGCCGGCAAGCCGGCCTGTCCCGCGGCATCTTGCGCATCTTCCTGGCGCGAGCCGGAAACAACCCGCATTGAAGGCCCTCTCTTCTGCTCGATAGCCCGCCGCGGCAAACTCTCCCCGCCCGGGGAGCCGGCCGCGGAGAGCCATCCTTCCCTGGAAATCGAGTACAAGTTTTTTGCCGATTATCCTTTCTTGCTCGTATCCAGCCGCCTGGAATTCACGGCCGACACGCCGGTCTACGGGATATACCACGACTCCCTCGCCGTGCAGGAATCCTGCTTCAGCCATTACTGCTTCCGCCCTTCCACCCCTTCCCTGCCGGAGACCGACCTGGAAGAGGCCGGGCACATCCTGGTCGAGCCCGAATACACGCGCTCCCTGCCGCCCGGGCCCATCTTCGGCGACTTTCTTCCATACGGGCTGCCCTGGCACGCCTTCGTGAGCTGCATCAGGAAGCAGGATTTCCGGTTCGACTACGCCCTGGCCGGAATCAGGCTGGAAGACGATTCCTCTTCCCCCGGCGGGCCGGCGCCGGCCTACCGCGCCGCGACATACCTCGTCCGCGATGGCGGGCAACTGGCCTGGTTCCGCGCCCCGGTCTATGTCAAAAAGCAGGACTGCGCCGGCAACATCATCATGATCCCGCGCGGCACGATTTACACCGCGGCCAGCGCGTGGCACCTCGGGGAATGGGACGAAAAAAAGAAATGGCTGACCGGAATCGACGCCCTCGGCCGGCGTTTTAACAGCAAGCTCTCCATCACCCAGCACCCGCGCTTCCTGGGCGGCCAGGTCCCGGACGAAAAACGCATCCTGCTGCCCTGCGGCAACTTCAGCCGGGATTACGAAAAAGCGGGGGTGCGCTGATGAAACCCGGTGCGGCAAACAAATTCAATGAAAAAGGCTGGCGCGGATACCTGGCGATCCGCTTAAGCGAAACAACCAACCTGGATCGCGAGCAGGAGCCGGTTGACCTTGCCTTCACCGCGCCGGCCCCCGGCGACTTCAACCCGGCAGCTGAGCTCCGCATCGTCCACGCGGGCGATTCCGGCCCGGAAGAAATTCCCGCGCAGTTTTACCGCCTGGAGCGGAAGCCCGGGGAGATCAGCGGCCGGGTCGCGTTCCTGGCGGAACGGATACCCGCGGGCGGACAGGCCGAGTTCCGCCTGTACCACGGCAACTCGCACGCCGCGGCGCCGGATTACGCCTCCCCCATGCGGGTGTCTGAAGGCGGCAACGGCCCTCAGCATTATTTCATTGAAAACGAGTTTTACAAAATAGAAACCATGCCGCAGAGCGGCCAGATCTGGCACGTCTGGAACAAAAAAGGCTCAAACAAATCCTGGCACCACAACGAATGGAACGTGAACAAGGACAAGGGCGGCGACCCGTGCCACTGGGCGCCGAACTGCTGGGCCGCCTACCCGGAGCGGGTCACCAACGGCTACGACGTCATGACCGGCGGCGAGGACATCGACCTGATAGACTGGAACTACGCCTTCGGCTGGCAGAACCCGGAAAATGAAATCATCAGCGGCCCAGTATTTCACGAGATCAGCCGATGGGGAACCATCTGGCCGCACCCCGAACACACCAACCCCGGGATCAGGCGCGACCCCTCGCCCTTCATCCGGGCCAGGGTGACCTACCGCTTTTACGCCGCCCTGCCGTGGTTTTACCAGTCCTCGGTGCTGGAAACCTTGAAGGACATGCGCTGCTTCTTCATCCGCAACTGCCAGTTTGTTTTCCTGGCGAACATTTTCTCCCACACCTTCATCGCGCCTGAGCGGAAAGGCATTTTGCCGGAGGACGAGGAGAACGCGGCGGTCCTGCGCCTGATGGGGCAGATAAACCGTAAGCCATATTCCCACCAGCAGCACAGCCTGAGCAACGTCCTGCCTTCAAAGCTGGCCTACTACGGCTTTTACAACGAGGAAAACTCGGACGGTTTCGCGCTCTTCCAGCTTGTGGAAAAAAACTCCAACACCCGCCTGGGCGCCCCGGTCTACCAGAACCACGCCACCCTCTTTTCCGAGCTGCCGGGATGGTCCTCCTACTACTGCCGCGCATTCTCGTACACCAACCAGCGCTACAACCCGGAGAACGCCACCTTCCTGCCGGATGGCGAAAGATACGAAGAGGAAAACATCTGCCTCATTTTCAAGCACGCAGACCCGGCCGACACCCTGGCCAGGATGAAAAAAGCTGACATGTGCCTGAAAAACCCTCTGAAGGCCGAGCTGCTGTGACAACCCCCGCGGGCCTTTGCCGCCGGCGCCCGGATTTCCCTCTGGAAATATTCCATATAAATGGTAAAAGAATTGACGGTTGACTGAGGATATCGGAAAAGAACAGAGGGAGCGGAAAATCATGCCCATCTACGAATACGAATGCACGCAATGCAAAAAACGCTTCGAACACCTGCTTAAAAACAGCAGGGACGTGCCGGCGGCCTGCCCGGGCTGCGGGGCAAAAAAAGTAAGCAGGGTTTTTTCATCGTTCAGCGTCTCCATGGGCGCCGCCAAGGCGCCCGCCATGCCCCCGGCCTGCGCCTCCTGCACGAGCGCCGGCTGCCCGCACAGGAAATGAAGAAACAAGAGAGCCAGCTTTAAAACTATTATTTGCCACAAAAATGCACAAGAAACACAATGAATCCGTGAACCTGCCTGAAGCGCTTTGCGGCTTCTTCTAAAATTACCGTTTCATAAAATTCTGCATTCTGCCTCCTGAATTCTGACTTTTTTGAAGATGCTCCAGACGCTGCAAATCAAGAACCTGGCCCTGGCGGAGTCGGTCAAGGTTGACTTTTCCCCGGGCCTGAACGCAATCACCGGCGAAACCGGCGCCGGGAAATCCATCATCGTCGGCGCCCTGAGCCTGCTCCTGGGCGAAAGGGCGGACAAGAACATGATCCGCGAGGGCGAGGAGCAGTGCTCGATCGAGGCCGCTTTCAGCCTGCCGGACAGCGCCGGGATAGACCGCCTGCTCGACGAATGCGGTCTGCCGCCGTGTGCCGGCGGCGCGCTCATCCTGCGGCGCATTATCTCCGCCTCCGGCTCCGGCCGGCAGTTTGTGAACGACAGCCCGGCGACCCTCCAGCTGCTCAAGGCCGCGGGCGAGCTGCTGGTGGACATGCACGGCCCGCACGACCACCAGTCGCTATTAAAGCCTGATTTCCAGCTCGGGCTCCTCGATGCGTTCGCCGATGACGAAAAGCTCCTTGCCGCCTACCGGCAAATATTCTCTGAACGCGGCGAATTGCTGGGGCAAAAAGAGGCGTTGCTCTCCGACAGCTCCAATGCGCCGCGCGAGCTCGACCTGATCGCCTTCCAGGTAAAGGAGCTGGAGGAGGCCCGGCTGGACGAGAACGAGGAAACTGAAATCATTTCAGAGCACAAGACCCGGGCCAACGCCGGGCGGATACTGGAGCTGGCCTCCGCCGTGGAACAGGTCCTGACCGAGAGCGACTCCAGCGCCTTCGGCCGCCTGGCGACGATACAGCCTTTCCTGGCAGAACTCTCGCGGCTCGCGCCGCAGGCGGCCGGCTGGCAGGAGGAAAGCAAAGCCATCACCGCGCGGATCCGGGAGCTTTCACGTGAAATCTCATCCTTCGCCGCCAAAATAGACTCCGACCCGGCCCGCCTGCAGCACCTCGACGACCGGCTCTCCCTCTACCGTAAGCTTCGGAATAAATACGGCGGCTCCGTCGCCGACCTTAAAAACACCCTGGCCAAATCAAAGGAAAGGCTGGACGATTTGCAGAACCTTTCCGAGCGCCTCGGGCAGATTGACGCGGCGCTCAAGGAGACCCGCGCCCGGCTCGAACAGGCGGGAAAAACCTTGGGCAAAAAGCGCCGCGAAGCCGCCGGGCGGCTGGCGAAGGAAACAGTGCGCCAGCTCAAGGCGCTGGCTTTCAGCCACGCCTCGTTCTCGGTCCGGCTCGATGAAACCGAGCCGCTTTCTTCGGGCCTGGACCGGGTTGAGCTGCTCTTTTCGCCCAACGCGGGCGAGTCCGAAAAGCCCCTGCGGCAGATTGCATCGAGCGGGGAGATGTCGCGCGTGATGCTGGCGCTTAAAACCATCCTGGCCGCTCAAGACCGGATCCCGCTGCTCGTCTTCGACGAAATAGACGAGAATGTGGGCGGCCAGACCGCGCAGGTGGTGGGGCGCAAGCTTTCCGAGCTCGCGCGCTACCACCAGGTGATCTGCATCACCCACCTGCCGCAGGTGGCGGTTTACGGAAAAATCCAGCTCGCGGTCCGCAAAAAAACCTCCGGCGGGCGCACCGCCAGCGAGGTCCACCCGCTCGGGAGCGAAGAGCGCGTAAAGGAAATCGCGCGGATGCTGGGCGGGGAGAATTTCACAAGCGTGACCATGAAACACGCGCGGGAAATGATGGAAAAGGCAGGCAAATAATATGCTCCCGGAGAATTACGGAAGAATCTACCTCCGATGCGTATTTATGCGGAATTAAGTTGGCCGATGTGAAATCGGCCCTACTTCAGAATAATGACATATGAGGCACTTAATTATGAAACACTGCGCGCTCGCCCTGCTGGCCGCGCTGATTTGCGGATGCCAGATGCAGCCGGCGGGGTTGGAGATCGTCAAGGAAGGCCGGCCGGCGGCGGAAATTATCCTGGCGGATGGCGCCCTGCCGCAGGCGCGGCTGGCGGCCCTGGAGCTGCGCGACCACATCCTGAAAATATCCGGCGCTGAACTGGCCATCACCAACCGGCCTTCCGGCAAACTAAAGCCAATCTACGTGGGCGAGAGCGATTACACGCGCGAGCTGGGATTGAACCTCGAAGGCATCGGCAGGGAAGGCTACCGGATAACGGCCACGCGCGACTACATGGCGCTGATGGGCCGCGACACGCTCTACCCTTTCTATCCCCGCGGACACACCGGCCGGGAAGTGCGGCAGAAACTGCTTGAGGAATGGCAGGCCTACGCCGGCGAGAAATGGGATTTCCCCTTCCTTAGCCTTTATGATCCAAGGAACTTCAACCGTGATCTGGGCTTCGGACTCTTTGACCCGAGCGGGACGCTGTTTGCCGTCTACGATTTCCTGGAACAGCTGGGCGTGCGCTGGTACATGCCGCAAGACTGCGGGACCGTGATCCCGGAAACGCGTGACATCGCCGCGGCCCCGCAAAACATCACCCGTCAACCGGCCTTCCCGCAGCGCTATTTAAGGGTCGGCTGGGGCAACCACAGGGAAACCTTCCTCTGGACCAAGCGCCAGAAACTAGGGCTTTCCGAGCTGACAATGATAGGCCACGGCACGCCGCTCGTGACCGCATTCAACAAGCAGGCCCACCCGGAATACTTTGCCGTCATCGGCGGCAAGCCGGACCTGCAGGACGTCCAGGGCGGCCCCGGCACGGCGCGCCTGGCGCCGCCGCTGCACGACGCCATGGTGCGCTACGGGAACAAATTCTTCGAGCGCTACCCCGAGCTGCGGCACCTTTCGGCGGCGCCCAACGACGCGTACATCGCCATGGACGACCGCGACCGGGAAGCCGGCTGGCTGCGGGAGCAATGCGGGGAGCGGGGCAAGATGTCGGACTACGCCTGGACCTTCGTGAACGGTGTGGCGCAGGGCCTGGCGCAGGCGCACCCGGACAAGGTGGTCATGGGGCTGGCCTACTCCGGCTACCGCAAGCCGCCGCCGGGCATCCCGAAGCTGGCTCCGAACGTCGGGGCGACCTACTGCCAGACGAGGGTAAATGAAATGATTGACCCCGCGCAGAGGGCCGAAATCGTTGCCGAGCGCGAGGAGTGGCTGCGCAAGCTGCCCTCGGACGAGTTCTACATCTGGGAATATTTCCTGTGGCACCAGAAGGGCGAGCCCCTGTGGGGCGTGCCGGTGATTTTCACCAAAACCATGCAGGCCGACATGCAGGCGCTGCTCGGCAAATCAAAGGGAGAATATGTCGAGGCCTGGCCGCTGCAGGGAGGCGAGATGTGGGGCATTGACCACCTGACAGTCTGCCTGCAGGCGCGCCTCTACTGGGAGCCGGGGCTGGACCTGGAAAAATACATGGACGAATACTGCCGCCTCTTCTACGGGCCGGCGGCCGCGGAAATGCGCGAGTTCTTCAACTTTGCCGAGGAAGTCTGGATGCGCCCCGCCCCGCGCCAGATCGGGGACGCCAAGGGATTCCTCCAGCCGGCCGACGTGGAGCGGTATTTTGAAATACTGGAGAGAGCACGCCAGCGGGCCGGGGAAACGATATACGGAGAACGGGTTGACCTGGTCATCAAGGACTGCCAGCCCATGCGGCTGATATTCGCGTTCCGCGAGTTTTACGAAAAAGGCCGGGCGGCGGCCAAGGCGAAGGAAGGCGCCGCCGCCGCGGAATACCTGGACAAGGCTGTTGCCTCCGCGCACGAAAACCGCGGCCGCGCCAACGCCGCCTGGGAGCTCGGAAACGTCTGCCGCGACCTGCTCAAGGACAACGAGCGCGCCCTGGCGGCCTACCGCGTCGCCATGCAGACCAGGATCGAAGGCGCCGGCGCGGCGGTGGGGTCCCACGCGCGCATGGCGGCCGTGGATATTTTGCGCAAGGCCAAACGCCACGAAGAAGCGCTCAAGCTCCTCGACGAAGCCCCCGGCATGCGCCAGCACGATTACTGGTGGGGGCGGGCACTGGCCGCCCGCGGGGCCATCGCCGAGGACCTCGGCCGGAAGGAGGAGGCCGCCGCCCGCTACCGGGAGGCACTGGCGCTTACAAAGATAGACAAGTCACTGGCGGATTCCCTGCGCAAGAAGCTGGAGGCGCTCGAAGGCCGCGGCGCGAAGTGACGCGCGCTTGCTGCATGCAGGCCGAAGGCTGGTCATCTCTTACGAAACCTTCAGCAAACCCACCCCGGTCCGTCAGCCGACGGCCCACACCTCCTACGGAGGGGATCGCGACTGCCTGCCTTTGTGCTTCGCAGGTTCCCCTCCAATGGAGGGGCGTTCCGACTTTTGGAGAGTCGGGACGGGGTGGGCGCGATTGACCGCCGCCACATAGAACTTGACAAACTCCCGGGCATCCGGAACATTACCCGCATACTATAGGAAATAAATCACGTCGGCGCGGCGCAATGCACTGCCAGCGCATTTTAAACAGGTATAAAGAAAGGAAAGAAACCATGGCGGAATCCAAGCTGGCGCTGCTGGGCGGGAAAAAGGCGGTCAACGGCGACAACACAAAATTATTCAAATGGCCGGTCATCACGAAGGAAGATGAAAAGGCCGTCCTGGAGGTGCTGCGGCGCGGGGGCATGTCCGGCACTGACGTCACCATGGCATTTGAAAAGGAATTCGCGGCCTGGCAGGGGGTGCAATACGCCCTCGGGTGCTCCTGCGGCACCGCGGCCCTGCAATGCGCCATGTTCGGCTGCAAGGTCGGCATCGGCGACGAGATCATCTGCCCGAGCGTGACTTACTGGGCCTCGGGTTTGCCGGCCTTTTCGCTGGGCGCCTCGGTCGTTTTCGCCGAAATCGACCCGCAGAGCCTCTGCATTGATCCCAAGGACATTGAGCACCGCATCACCGACCGCACGAAGGCCATCGTGGCGGTGCACTACTTCGGGCACCCGGCCGACATGGACCCGATCATGGAAATCGCGCGCAAACACAACGTGAAGGTCATCGAGGATGTCTCCCACGCGCACGGCGCCCTTTACAAGGGCCGCAAGGTTGGAACGATCGGCGACGTTTCCGGCTACTCCATGATGACGGGCAAATCGTTCCCCTCGGGCGAGGGCGGGATGCTCACCACCAACGATCTTGAAATCTACGAGCGCGCCATCGCCTTCGGCCACTACGAACGCTTCAACAGCGCGATTGAAACCCCTTCCCTTAAGCCCTTCATCGGACTGCCGCTGGGCGGATACAAGTACCGCATGCACCAGCTGAGCTCCGCCCTCGGGCGGGCGCAGCTCAAGCACTACGATGCGCGCATGGCCGAGATCCAGCAGGCAATGAATTACTTCTGGGACCTGCTGGAAGGCGTGCGCGGGATCCGCGCCCACCGGCCCGCGAAGGATTCGGGCAGCACCATGGGCGGCTGGTACGCGGCGCACGGGCTGTATGTGCCCGAGGAGCTGGAGGGCCTTTCGGTGACGCGGTTCTGCGAGGCCGTCCGGGCCGAGGGCGCCAACGGCGTTGCGCCCGGCACGAACCTGCCGCTGCACCTGCATCCCCTCTTCCACACCTGCGACGTTTACGGCCATGGCAAGCCGACGAACATCGCCAACGCCCGGCGCGATTTGCGCCAGCCGGCGGGTTCCCTGCCGGTCTCGGAAGGCATCGGCAAGCGCAGCTACTACATCCCGTGGTTCAAGAAATTTGCGCCTCGCAAGATCGCCGCGTATGCGAAGGCCTTCAAGAAGGTTTCCCGCCATTACAAGGACCTTCTCAAGGACGACCCGGGCGACCCGGCCAGCATCGGCGGCTGGAGCTCATTCCGGCGCTGAACCCAGAAGGCCTTTGCCGCGACCAAGTTTATTATATTGCCTGTCGGCGTTCATAGCAGTGCGAATTTCGCCCTGCACCCATGCCGACCAATCCGTTCGCTGACGGATTGGTCGTAATAAGACTTGATTTGACTTTTGCCAAACAAAATTCTTTTCATATTACGTGGAACTGGATTCCCGCATTCGCCTGCCCGCCCGCCCTCGGCACTTCGCGCAGCAACTCGCCTGCAATGCTGTGAAATGACAAGTGTTGAACACAATCTTAACGGCAAAATTGCATTCTTTCCATTGAATCAACCGCACTTTTACAAAAAGATCCTAATTTTCATGTCTTGGCCGGCCGGAACGGCGTGAGGTTCCTGGCGCGGAACTCGGCGGGGCCCATGCCCTGCCTGAGCTTGAACACCCGCGAGAAGTGGTAGCGGTCGCAGAAGCCGGTTTCCTCCGCGATCTGCTTGATGGAAGACTCGCTATGGTGCAGCATGATGCAGGCCTTTTCGACCCGCTTCAGGGCAAGGTAGTTGTGCGGGGCATGCCCCACCTGCTCCCGGAAAAGGCGCATGAAGGCGCTCAGGCTCATGCCGGCCTGGCGGGCCAGGTCGGCGTTGGAGAGGCTTGCATTTATATGCTCCCCGATATAGGCCACCGCCGCCTGGATGCGCGGATCCATCTCCGGCAGCGCCAGGTTCCGGTCAATCACCCGGCTTAAGGAAAGCTCCACCAGCGCGCGGGCCAGCAGCGAAAACTCCCACCGCACGGACTCGCTCCGGTTCAGGACCAAGACAATTTTTTGCAGCAGCGCCTCAAGGCACTCATCGGCGGATACAACGTACGCTTGCGGCTTCAGCCCCACGTGCGGCGTTATCAGCTGGAAGTGGACAAAGAGCTGGTCGCAGTGACCGCGGTTGCTGGTTGAAAACACGGTGTGCGGCGCCACCAGGACGACGGCGGAGGGCTTGAGCGCGATCCGGCGCGGGCCGACCACGATAGAGGCGCCCGGCTTCCGGTTCCAATACAGGCACCAGTAGGGCGCGGAAACGCGCTCGTAGTTCCAGCGGTGGTGGATGTTAAACAAATCGACGTAGCCGCAGGCAACCAGGTTCAGGCTGGGGTCCTTGAGAGCGCTGATGTATGACTTTCTGAAATACCCGGCCTGCTTTGCCCTTTGCAGTTTCATACACAAAAAAGCCATTCCATCCATTTACGAAATTGGCGCTTTTATTGTAGTATTGGCGCAGATTAAAAAAATACAAGGCTTTTTATGCATACTCAGGTCATGACGGTAACCGGCCCGGTGCTGGCCGGGGAGCTGGGGATCATCCTCCCCCACGAGCACGTGTTCATCAACCTCGTCAACCAGTTCCACGAGCCGGAAGGGGCGGAAAAAAAGGCCCTCAGCCGCGCAAAGATTTCCATGGCCAACTACGGCTTCCTGCGCCGCAACCCCTACGCCATCCGCGAGAACCTGGTCATGGATGACCTCGACCTTGCCGCCACAGAGCTGGAACATTTTGCCAGGCTCGGCGGAAGGACCGTTGTTGACTGCACGTCAATCGGCATCGGGCGGGCGCCGGAAAAACTGCGCGCGGCGGCGGAGCGGACCGGGCTTAAGATCGTGGCCGGATGCGGGTATTATACCCAGGATACGCACCCGCAAGACATGGGCAAGCGCACGATCGCAGAAATAGCCGGTGAAATGGTGCGGGATTTAACCGAAGGCATCGGCGAAACCGGCATACGCGCCGGGGTGATAGGCGAGATCGGCACCAGCGACCCTATCCATCCGGACGAAATGAAAAACCTGCGCGCGGCCGCCGAAGCCCACCGGCAGACCGGCGCCCCCATCCAGGTCCACACCTACCCCTGGGGCAAAACGGGGATCGAGGCCGCCGATGCACTCATGCAACGCGGGGTTGACCCGGGGCGGATCGTCATCTGCCATATCGACGTGGTCTTCGACTTTGACTACTTGAAAGCGCTGCTGAAGCTTGGCGTTTACGTTGAATTCGACAACTTCGGCAAGGAGTTTTACATTGACCGCGAAGACCGGCTCGGATTTTCGGGGGGCATATTCGCCACCGACCTGGAGCGGGTGCGGGCCATCCGGCAGCTGATCGAATGGGGCTACGAGCGCCACATCCTGATCACGAACGACCTTTGCCTGAAACAAATGCTGCGCTCTTACGGCGGCTGGGGCTACGGCCACATCCTCCGGCACATCGTCCCCATGATGGAAGACGTGGGCATACCGCGCCGGAACATAGATTTGCTGATCAAGGATAACCCCGCCGCCTGGCTTTGCGGCGCATGAGAGAATAATTTTTTAAACATAGAGCCAGTTTTAAAAATATTATTTGCCACAAAAATGCACAAGAAACGCAATGATTCTGTGAATTTTGTGCCTCTTTGTGGCCACTTTTGAAATTAAATTCATAAAAAGGAAAAATCAAAATGAAGAAAGTCGATATCGCCTCCCTGCGGATAACCGATTCCGAATTCAAAACGCGCATAAGGAGAATCCAGAAGTCCCTTGGCGCGAAAAAGCTCGACGGTCTGCTGGTGTTCGCATCCGAAGCCGAGCCGGCCAACGTGCGCTACCTGGCCGATTACTGGCCCAGCTTTGAGACCACGGGCGTCCTGGTCCCGGCTGAGGGCAAGCCCGCCCTGCTGATCGGGCCGGAAAGCCTGACCTTCGCCAAGGCGCGCTCCCGCATCCCGGACATCCGGCGCCTGATGGATTTCCGGGAATCGTCCCAGCCGGAATACCCCGGCTCAAAACTAACCGCCTGGAAAGACCTGCTGGGCGAATTCAGGATAAAAAGGCTGGGCATAACCGGCATGGCGATGCTGCCCTATCCCATCTGGAAAAATATCGCCACCGCCCTGGGCCCGAAAAACGCCGTGGCGGAGGAAACGATCGTGCCAAACATGCGCATCGTGAAAAGCGCCGGCGAACTGGCCCTGATGCGGCAGGCCTCGAAAATATCCGAAATCGGGCTGGCGGCGGCGCTGAAGGCCGCGCGGCCGGGCATGACCGAGATCGAGCTGGCGGCCGAGGCGGAATACGCCATGCTCAAGGCCGGGGCGGAAACCACCGGCTACCCGGTCTGGTGCTGCTCGGGCCCCAATTCAAACCAGGCCATCAGCCGCCCGACCCACCGGCGCTTCAAGAAAGGAGAGCTGATCCAGCTCTGCGTCGGCGCACGGCTCGAGGGTTACAGCTCCAGCATCGGGCGGGTGTTCGCGCTGGGCAATATTTCCGGCGAGCTCAGGAAATTCGTCACGGCCGGGCTGGAGGCCGAAAAGCGGACCATTGAAATCATGCGCGCCGGGCGCACCGGGGCGGAGGTCACCCGGCACGTGCACGACTTTATAAGACAGCAGGGCTACGGGGAGTGCATCCTTTACGGGCCGGCCCACGGCGTGGGGCTGATGGAGTGCGAATTCCCGTTCATCGAATCGGCGCTCCAGATGAAGCTGGCCGAGAACATGACTTTCAACATCGATATTTTCCTTTACACCCCGCGCTACGGCCTGCGGATCGAGGACGGCGTCATAGTTCGCAAGGACGGGGTGGAATGCATGTCGGGGATAAGGCGCGAAGTGATTGTGATATGAAAAATAAATTATCATAACTGCCACAAAAAGGCACAAAATGCACAATAAGGAAAAATGAAAGATACAGCCAAGATCAAATATCCCGCCTACGAAAACAACCTGCGCGACCACCTCTGGATGTGGGGGCACGATTCCGGGGTATATGACGGGCCGGACGGGACCTATAACATTCCCCTGAGCGCGCCCATGAGCATGGCGGAGGGCATCAAGTCCATGGGCATCCCAAACGTGTGCGTCATCCGCGATGGAACCCCGGATGAACAATATCGCAAACAATTCAAGAATGTTAAAAGAATTGCCTGGAAGCTTTCCGCCGCTTCCAACAAGTCATACCACGAACTTAAAGATCACGTGTTTGCCATGCGGGACGCGACCCCGAACCTGACCGGCTATTACCTTGATGACTTTTTCCAGTTCGGCAACAAGCCCGACTTCGACAGGAATTCAGAGACCGAGCCGGCGCCGGCCGCGCTTTCCATGGAGGAGCTCAAGGAGCTTTACGAAAAGACCCTCTCGTACAAGCGCCGCCTGGACCTGGCGATGGTCCTTTACACGAAGCAGCTTTGCCCGGCGATCAAGCCCGCCATGAAGCATGTCGACCTTGTTTCGCTCTGGATCTGGGACGGCAACGACATCGGCATCATCGAGGAAAATTTCAAAAAATACCGCGCCCTGGTGCCGGGCAAGCCCACGCTCCTGGGCATATACATGTGGGACTTCGGCGGCAAGAAGGAGCTGGGCGCGGATTTCATGGCAAGGCAGCTCGACTTCGCCCACCGGCTTTACATGGCGGGGGAAATCGAGGGCATGATTTTCCACTGCACGCCGCTCTGCAACAAGGGCCTGGCGGCCGTTGATTATGCCAGGAAATGGATTGAAAAACACGGCGAGGAAAGCCGCTGATCAGGAAATTTCGTTATGAGAGATACTGGTCAAATTAAGACGGCGCGGCGGGACGCCGGCGCCCTACCTTTTAGAGCAATTATCCGAGGCAGGGCAAGGCCTCTGGTAATGCTGTGCAAATATCAAGGAGGTAGCATGAAAAAAACATTTCTTCCCTGTTTTCTTGCTGCGGCGCTGATTGCATTGGCTTCCGGATGCAGTTCGATAAAGAAGATTACCCTGGCCTCAAACGGCGCGACGCCCTATGCGATCGTGGTGGCGCCGGAAAAAGAGGCCATCGCCTCTGAAAAATTCGCCGTCGGGGAACTGCGGGGTTACCTGAAAAAAATCACGGGCGCGGATTTCCCGGTCGTAGAAGAAGGGCAGCAAACCGGGCCGGGAATTTACGTCGGAGCCACCGCCAGGGCCAAGAAAGCCCTCATCAACGTTGAAAAACTCGGCCAGGAGGAATGGGTGCTCAAAACGGATGGCAAAGACCTGCTCATCTGCGGCGGGCGGCCGCGCGGAACGCTCTACGGCGTCTATGAATTCCTCGAAAAATACGGCGGCTGCCGCTGGGTCAGCCACGACCTCGAGACAGTGCCCAAGCAGGGCAACTTCCGCCTGCCGGCGCTGGACGAGCGCGGCGAGCCGGCCTTTATCTGGCGGACAACCTCGCTCTACAACCGGCACGACGGCGGCCCTGACTCCCCGACCAAGGAAGAGTATGCCCTGTTCCTGGTCCGGAACCGCTACAACGGCCACCCTTACTGGCTGGACGAGCCCCGGTTTGGATACGCCCTCCGCGCCTTCGGCCGGCCTGAAATGTGCCATACCTTCTGGCAGTATCAAAAGGACTGGAAGGACGTTAAGCCGGAGTTTTTTGCGATGCTCGCCGACGGCAAGCGCGCCCCGCGCCCGGCCAACGCGCTCGGCGCGGATTTCTGCCTTACCAACCCGGAATTGCGGGACCGCGTTTTCGCCCAGCTGCTGGCTTACATCGAGCAGGACCGCGCCGAGGCGGCCGCGGCGGGGCGTCCTGCGCCGGACGTCTATGCGCTCTCCCAGAACGACACCTCCGGCAATTACTGCCATTGTCCGAAATGTATGGCCGTCTCCGAGCGCGAAGGGTCTTACGTCGGGCTCATGATTGACTTCGTCAACGACCTGGCGGACCGGGTTCGCGCGCGGTATCCGGAAGTGAAACTGCTGACCGAGTCCTACCAGTTCACCAAGGAGCCCCCGAAGCACATCCGCCCGCGGGAGAACGTGATCATCCGGCTGGCTTTGCTGGACCGCGAGTACCGCGGCACGGAGTGTGCCGACGTGGTGCGCCCGATCACGGCGCCGAGCAACGCCGAAGCGCGCCGCCTCACCGACGCCTGGGCGGCCATCGTGCCCGGCAACCTCTGTATATTTGATTACTTCATGCCCTACCGCTCCGCCTTCCGGTATCCTTACGACGCGACCTCAAAAATTACAGTCAACCTGGAATACTGGCACAAGCTCGGAATCCGGCGGGTTTACCCGCTGGACACCTGCGCCAAGGACGCAGCCTTCCGGAACATGTGCGACTGGCTCTTTTTCCAGAAATCGGTGCATCCCGAACACGACACCGGCCGGCTGGTGAACGACTATATGGAGGGCTACTACGGTCCGGCGGCCGGGCCGATGCGCGCATATTACGACCTGCTGGTGAAGGGCACGCTGGCCTCCGAAAAGCCGTTTGCCATCACCCCGCCGCCGCTCCAGCCCTACCTGACCGCCGATTTTTTCCGGCAAGTTGACGCCTTGCTCGACCGGGCCGAATCGCTCTGCGCCGGGGAGGCAAATGCCAGGTATTTGCGCAATGTCCAGTTCGAGCGCATCCCGGTTGATTCGGCGCAGCTGCACATGTGGCACCGCTTTGCCGGCCTGCCCGGATTCGCCGGCCGCAAGGAGGACGTGTTGAAGCGCTATGAAAAGAACAAGCGCCGCCTGATCAAATCCTATTCAACTCACGTTCACGCCTGGATCAACGACGGCGGCCCCATGTTCGACTCGGAACTTACGGCGCTAAGGGTTGAGCCGCCGGCGGAGTTCAAAGGGCGCAGCGCCAATATCCGCTACCTGGCCAACACAATCCTGGGCATATCGCGCGGCGAAACCGTGCCTGACCCGGATGCCGCCGGCGGCATGGCGCGCCGCCTGGGCGGGGGCAAGGAAGACGAGCACAAGCTGCCGTTCCTGGCCAAGATCCACGACCAGGCGGAGAAGCGCGATTTCCCCATGCTGCGGCTGGAAAAGGTGCCGGCGGATGAAAAATACCACTGGCATCACCTGGGCGCAGCGCCCCTGACAGGCGACTGCGGGCTGTGGTCGAGCCTCTACATCTGGGTGCCCATGGGCTGGGCCGCCATCCCGCCGCCCAACAACGAGCTGGACGTCTACATTTCCCTGAAGTTCACCGGGCCGGCATACGTGCCGGGCTCAACCTTGACCAATGCCGTCCTCATGGACCGCATCCTGGTGGCCCAGCCGACTGTTTCAGGGGGAGATGCTTCGCCAAAGAAAAAATGAGTCAAGACGGCAGGTCACGGATCACGGGTAACCTCAGTCTTGCGGGGTAATTGTCATTCCCGACTTGATCGGGAATCCAGAAAAATCTCGTGCCCCTGGCAGATCCGCCCGTGGCGGAAATACTGGATTCCCGCTTTCGCGGGAATGACAGCATTGAAATGTACAGCTTACCCACAAGTTTAAGGGGTTACGATCACGGCGTGCGTAATGGATGAGTTAATGGATTATATTTGTAGCCGCGGCGCTCTGTCGCCGCGTTTCCGAACGCCCCGACTGATCCGCCGTCGCTCAAGGAGCTATGGCGGACGTGGACGGGGCGACTACAACAAGAAAACAGTCGCGACATATGTTAACATGCTCTCACGAGGAAACAGAATGAAACGAATATTTATCGCGTGCGCGTTTTTCACGGCACTTTTTGCCTTCTCATCCGGCTGTAGATTGATAAATAATCAAGAGGTGGCTGACTACGCGATCTACCACGAGCCCGGCGCCCAGCCCTCCATAGTCCGCGCCGCGCAGGAATTGCAGAAATATGTCCGCCTCTCGACCGGCAAGGAACTCCCGATCGTCACCGAACCCCGTTCCCCGATGATTGCGCTCGGTGAAAACCGGGAAGCATTGAAAGCCGGTGTTAGCGCGAAAGACTTGCCCTGGGAAGCTTCCCGGATCGTCACTAAAAGCGGCAACTTGTACATAGTCGGCAAGGACCTGCCCGGCGACGCTCCCACGCCCCTCGGCGGGAAAAGCTACGGGACCCTTTACGGGACATACACTTTTCTCGAAATAGTGGTGGGCGTGCGCTGGCTGATGCCGGTGCCCGATGAACACGGCACGCTTGTTCCCAAACACACTGATCTCCGCATCCCCCCCATGAACCTGGTTGACAGGCCCGGCTTTGAGTGGCGGAAGCTCAGTGGCGCCTGCACGGTCATGAACAGCTGGTATCTGCACCAGCGCTTCGACCAGAACGCACCCTTCGACGTACCCAATCCTTTCCCTGCAACCGGGCGCAGCTGCGAGGGTGGAAGCCGCCAGGTGGAATACAACCACTCCTGGGATGAGCTGTTCCCGCCCAAGGGGCACCGGTTTGAAAAATATTTTGATAACCGCGACGCGACCTTTGAAAAGCACCCCGACTATTTCGAGATGAGCGCGGACGGCAAGCGCGTGCGCCCGGTCAACAACCTGTCGCTGTGCCTTTCCAACCCCGAAATAGACGCGGAAGTGGCCCGCCGGATCAACATCCTTTTCGACAAGGAAGACGTGAAATGCATCTCCATCTGGCCGAGCGACGCGGCCCCGAACTGCGCCTGCGAAAAGTGCAAAGCGCGCCAGGAAAAGCCCTCGCAGAAATATTTCTTCGCGCGCTACGCGGGCGACCCGGGCGAGTCGGTCTGGTCGCGGGCAGTGTTCGAGCACTCCCGGCGCGTGGCCGAGCTGGTGGCAAAGGAACATCCGGACAGGTTCGTGGCCGGGGGCTGCTACTACAAGCACGAAACGCCCTACGAGGGATTGAAGCGCATGCCGGACAACTTCTACGCTGGCATCGCCCCGGTGCGGCTGGCTTACGGCCCAACGCGCATTGATCCCGAATACAACAAAAAATGGCACGCGCTGCTCGACGACTGGCAGCCTTACCTGCCGAACATGTTTTACGAGGGTTACGATTTCTGGATGCGGGATTATTCCGGCGGCCCCAACCCGCCCTTCCTGGCAATGATCAAGAACACCTTCGACACCCTCAGCCGGATGAAATTCAAGGGAGCCTGCTTCCACGGCAACTACGGCTACGGCAAGAGCTCCCTGCTCAACTACATGCTGGCCAAGCTGCTCTGGAACCCCGCGCTCGATCCCGAGGCGGTTTTCAACGATTTTTGCGACAGCGCCTACGGCGAGGCGAGCGAAAACATCAAAGGCATCTACCTGCTCATTGACCGCAATATGACCGCCTTCGTGCTGAAGCACTGCCAGGACCCCATGGGCTACAACATGTATCCGGAAATACTGAGGGATGTCTACGGCCAGGACTGGCTGGAGATAGAGTCCCTTTACCTCAAGGCCCTGGCCAGCACCAAGGATCCCGGCTGCCGGTGGCGGATCGAGCAGCTCGGGGAAAACCTGAAGCTCCTCTATTACCACCTCACCCGGCTGGACATGGTCAAGGCGGACACTTCCTCGCCGCTCTACATGACCGAGGAACAAAACCAGGTTTTGAACAGGACCAAGCGCCTGGCGCCCTGGTCAGTGCCGCCCCTGTATGATATTCCGCACATAAGGAGCTCCCTGGTGCCGGTCGCGGTAAAAACCGGTTTCCCGCCGCTTGAGCCGGCAAAATCCAGCCTTAACTTCCGGCTGCAATATTACCAGGAAGTTTTGATCGCCCCGGATAAAGACGGCCTTGTGACTGCCAGCATCACCCCCGAAGCCACAAGCCCCTGGCTGCCGGACATCCCCTATTACGTCATCTACGACATGGATAACCTGAACGCATCCCTCCAGGCCGGGATAGCCGCCGGCGGAAAAACCATCCAGTTCCAGGGAAAGAAGGGCAAAATATACCTGCTCGTGACCGCCCCGACCGGGAGGTACTACAGCGGCACGCGGTATGGATTCGAGGCCGACGCGCCCTGGGCGCTCGGGGACAAGATGAAGCCCAAGGGCCTGCGCCTTTTTGCGATCGACACGCCCCTCTACTTTTACGTACCGGAGAACACGGACAAGTTCGACCTCTTTTTCAACGGCAAGGTCAACGTGGAAATCATCGACCCGGCGGGCCGCGTGACGGACTCGGTTAAATGCCAGAATTACGAGGCCAAAACCATTTCCGGCGCCGGAGTCCCGGCCGGGTTCTGGAAAATACGCTTTACCGAAAAAACCACTTCGATCGAGGTGCGCCAGGACGGCAAGCTGAGCGGATACTTCACGCTGGACCCGGCCTGCCCCATGGCGGTGACGATTTTGTCAAAGAAATAATAATTGAGATATAATGCAAACACTGCATCAAAAGGCCGCGGCAATTGAAAAATGGACAGAGGATCACCTCATTGACCCGGATGGCGTGGTCTATTCCCAGGTGGATAAATCGGGCCGGACGCTGACCGATGCCCTTTTCGATCCGGAATCGGAGGCGCACCTGCCTGGAGTTTCCCGGGCAGATTTCTGGAACTATGAAAACTGCGGCATGACGACCGGCGCCTACCTGCAGGCCCTGGTCTGCCGCTACGAGGCCGAACGCGATCCGGCCGCGCTCGAAAGGGCAAGGCGCTGCTACCACGCCCTGCGGCATATCTATGAGCTGGGCAAGGAGCTTGAGGAAGGTTTCTTCCCGAAGATATACGGAGCGCGGTTCTCGCGGCAGACCAGCACGGACCAGGTCCTCTACGCGGTGATGGCCCTGGATAAATATTCCCCGCACGCCAACGAAGAGGAGCGGGAAGAAATCGCGCGCATGATCGCGAACATGATCCGCTTCTGGGTAAAGCGCAAATACCACTTCGGCTATTACCACATCCCGGACATGCTCTGGCCGCTGGCGCGCTTCCCCAGCCTGCTGCTCCTGGCCTTCAACCATTCGGGGGAAAAGCTCTTCAAGGATGAATATGACCGCCTGCTGGCCGAGGGCGTTAACCGCTTCCCGGGTGAAAGCCGGCTGCGGCGCAAACTCGCCGGCGAAATTTTGCCGACCGAATACGAGCAACAACAGCACGCCTGGCTGATCCATGCACTGCCCGACGCTGTCACGATGGACGTCATGGAGCTGGACTACCTCCTGCGCCACGATCCCGCCAACGAATGGGCGGAGACCTGGCGCAAATCAACGGCCCTGATGTGGAACGAGGGCCGGCTGGTGCTGGCTCCCAACGGAAAGGCCTATACCCACGTGCTGGTGGACATGGACAAAGGATTGCCGCGCCGCCCCGATCCAAGCCCGGGAGTTCCAGGAGCTGAAACCGGGTGGAGCACCATGATCGCCCGGGCCGGAATCCAGGCGGCGCCCCATTTGCCCGGCCAGAAGGAGGAAATCATCGGCCAGTCGCGCCGCGTGCTCGAAGCGCTCGCCATCGCTGACCTGACCTATTTTGACGGGCCGGAACGCTTTGGGCCAAAGGAAAGATTTAAAACACGATTTTTGAGCGGCGATTCGGTCACGAACTGGCTCTGGACATACTGGTTGGGGCGGAAAGAAGGATGGCTGTAGAAATCGCGCACCGGGCAATATTTTAAACGTTCATCCGTGAGGTGCTTATGAAGGCAATCAATCACATAGCGCTTGTTTTACTTACGGGCCTCGCGTGGCGGGCGCCGGCCGCCGACCGCTACGTATCGCTTGACGGCACGAACGACGCCGGCAACGGCTACAATACATGGGCGGGCGCCGCCACCCAGATCCAGTGGGCCGTGAGCGCCGCCGGGGCGGGCGAAACGGTCTGGGTCAGCAACGGAATCTATTACCTGACCAACCAGATTGCCATCGGCAACGTAAAATTGCGGAGCTGGCCCGACGGCTCATCCCGGCGCGACACGACGATTGTCAACGGGAACTATCCCGGTTATACCAACCG